>JBMOKE010000157.1:0-5098 GCA_049315425.1 Mycobacterium sp.
TGACCAATGCGCTTCCGGTGCAGACCCTGGAGCCCGAAGACATCGCCAACGCCGTCTTCTGGCTGGTGTCGGATGCGGCCCGCTATGTCACCGGGGTCGCGTTGCCGGTGGATGCCGGCTTTGTGAACAAGCGCTAGATCTCGAGCACCGTCGGCACGATCATCGGCTGGCGGCGGTAGACCTCACCGATCCATTTGCCGACCGTGCGCCGCACCGCCTGGGCGATTTGCAATGGATCGGTCACCTGATTGGCGGCCAGCGATTCCAGTTCGTCGGAAACTTTTTGGGCAGCCGGTTCCAGCGCCTTGGGATCCTCGGAGAATCCGCGCGAGTACAGGTGCGGCGGTGCCGCAACCCTGGCAGATCCCCGGTGCACCGCCACCGTCACCGCGATGAAACCCGAACTCAGCACAAGCCGCTCGCCGAGTGTCGCTTCGCCGACATCGCCGGAGACCAGACCGTCGATGAACATCTTGCCTACCGGCACCGCACCAGCGATATTGGCAACGCCGGCCATCAAGTCCACGCTGACACCGTTCTCGGCCAGCATGATCGAGTCCGCCAGCACACCGGTGCGCACCGCCAACTTGGCATTGGCCCGCAGATGCCGCCAGGTGCCGTGGACGGGCATCACATTGCGCGGCCGTACCGCGTTATAGAGGAACAGCAGTTCCCCGGCGTAGGCGTGACCTGAAACATGCACGCGCTCTTGCTGATTAGTGACTACCCGCGCGCCGATTTTCGACAGTGCGTCGATGACGCCGTAGACAGCCTCTTCGTTTCCAGGGATCAACGACGAGGACAGGATGATCAGGTCGTCGGAGGTGATCGAGATGCTGCGGTGCTCCCCGCGCGACATCCGCGACAGCGCCGACAGTGGCTCGCCCTGGGTGCCGGTGGTGATGAGCACCAGCCGCTCGGGAGCCATCATTTCGGCCGCAGCGATGTCGATGAGATCGTCGTCGGCGACGTTGAGGAATCCCAGTTCTTTGGCGATCCCCATATTGCGAACCATCGATCGGCCGACGAACGAGACCTGCCGGCCCAGTGCTACCGCCGCGTCGATGATCTGCTGAACACGGTCGACGTTGGAGGCGAAGCAGGCCACGATCACCCGTCGCCCGTCTGCGCCCCTGATCAGCCGGTGCAGGGTCGGTCCGACCTCGCTCTCCGACGGCCCGACACCGGGGATCTCGGCATTGGTTGAATCGCACAGGAACAGGTCCACACCGGCGTCGCCCAGGCGTGACATTCCCGGCAGGTCGGTGGGTCGCCCATCGGGGGGTAGTTGGTCGAGCTTGATATCGCCGGTGTGCAGTACCGTCCCGGCTCCGGTATGGATCGCGATCGCCAACGCGTCGGGTATCGAGTGGTTGACCGCAAAGTACTGGCACTCGAATAGCCCGTGCGTACTGCGTTGTCCCTCAGCCACTTCGATGAACTTCGGTTTGATGCGGTGCTCACGGCATTTCGCGGCCACCAGAGCCAGGGTGAACTTGGAGCCGACCACCGGGATGTCGCCGCGCAGCTTGAGGAGGTACGGGATCGCGCCGATATGGTCCTCGTGCGCATGGGTGAGAACCAGTGCTTCGATATCGTCAAGCCGGTCTTCGATGTGGCGGATATCGGGCAGGATCAGGTCGACGCCGGGCTCGTCGTGGCCGGGGAACAGCACCCCGCAGTCGACGATGAGCAGCCGGCCCAGATGCTCGAAAACGGTCATATTGCGGCCGATTTCGCCGATACCGCCGAGCGCGGTCACGCGCAGGGCACCTGCTGCCAGAGGTGGCGGCGGAAGCGTCGGTTGGGTCATCGCAGCACTGCTGCCGCGCGCATCTCGGCAGCGAGCTCATCGAGTTGGGTCGCAGTGGCGGGCATCTGCGGCAACCGGGGATTGCCCGCCTCGAAGCCCTGCAGTCGCAGTCCGGCCTTGGCGAGAGTGACGCCGCCGAGCCGCGTCTGGGCACCATTCAGCGGACTCAGCGTGATTGCGATTTTGCGGGCGGTGGCGAGATCACCGGAGTTGAAGGCGGTCAACATATCTCGCAGTGCACTCGCCGCGACATGGCCCCAGACACTGATGAATCCGACCGCACCCACGGCGAGCCAGGGCAGGTTCAGTGCGTCATCGCCGGAGTAGTAGGTCAGGCCGGTCTCGGCCATCACGTGTGCGGCGCCATTCAGGTCGGCCTTGGCGTCCTTGACGGCCACGATATTGGGGTGACGCGCCAGCGTTCGCATGGTGTCCCACTCAATCGGCACCATCGAGCGCGGTGGAATGTCGTAGAGCACGATCGGCAACTCGGTCGCGTCGGCGACGGCGCTGAAATGCGCCACCAGCCCGCTCTGCGGAGGCCGGGAGTAGTACGGCGTGACAACCAGCAGACCGTGCGCGCCCTCGGCCGCGCAGGCTTTGGCCAGGCGCACGCTGTGCGCGGTGTCGTAGGTTCCGGCGCCGGCGATGATGCGGGCACGGTCTCCAACGGCATCCAGCACAGCCCGCAGCAGGGTGAGTTTCTCGTCATCGGTGGTGGTCGGTGACTCGCCGGTGGTTCCCGACAGCACCAATCCGTCACACCCGGAGTCGACCAGGCGGGTGGCCAGGCGAGCGGCGGTTGCGGCATCCAGCGCGCCATCTGCGGCGAACGGGGTCGCCATCGCGGTTAGCACCGTGCCCAACCGGGCGCGGGCATCGAATCCGCTGCTGCTCACGGGCAATCAGATTACCCGCTGGATCACAGAGGTCAGCGGCGGCGCGGGCTTCTCACATCGCCCGGCGCAAGGCCCCGGCCAGATCGCCGCGCTCACCCACCGCCACAGTGCCCAATCCCAGCCACCCCGCCATCGTCCGCAACTCCCCCGCCATGGCGGCGGCGACCCGGCGCGTGTCCTGACCCGGCTCGACGAAGGCACCGATCACCTGCAGCACACCGGCGGACCGGTCGGCCTTGAGATCGACCCGGGCAACCAGTTCGCCGTCGAGCAGCAGTGGCCACACGTAGTACCCGTACTGACGTTTGGCGGCCGGGGTATAGATCTCGATGCGGTAGTGGAACCCGAACAATCGCTCGATCCGGGGCCGGAAGAAGATCAGCGGGTCGAACGGGCACAGTAGCGCGGTTCCCCGATCGACCCGCGGTATGGGCTGACCGGCCCGCAGGTAGGCCGGGGCCGTCCAGCCGTCGACCGCCACGGGTTCAAGTTCGCGCGCGGCCACCAGATCGGCGACGGCAGGCTTGGACTGGTCGGGCCGCAGCCGGAAGTAATCGCGGATATCGGCCTCGGTGGCCACGCCCAATGCGGTCGCTGCCCGCAACATCAATTCCCGGACCGCCTCGGCGTCATCGACCTCGCGCGCCACGACCTCGGCGGGCAGCACCCGTTCGACCAGGTCGTAGTGCCGGGCGAATCCGGTGCGGTGCGCGGTCGTCAGCACCCCGGAGGCGAACAGCGCCTCGGCCACCCATTTGGTATCACTGCGGTTCCACCACTCTTTATTGGCTGTGCCCTTGCCGCGCTTGATCCCGCTCTCAAGGTGCGTCTCGATCTGGCCGGCGGTGCTCGGACCCAGTTCGGCGACGGCGGACACCACGTCGTCGACGAGTCGGGGGTTTTTCTCGACAACCTCGACTCCCCAACGGCCACCGGTGTATTCGCGCATCCGCCAGCGCAGCAGTGGCCAGTCCTCGATCGACATCAGCGCCGCCTCATGTGCCCAGTACTCCACCAGCAGCCGAGGCGATCGGGCGCTGTGACTCCACGCGGCGGCGTCGAGCAGTTCGCGGTCGTAGGGACCCAGTCGGCTGAACATCGGTGCGTAGTGCGCGCGCACCGCCACCGACACCGAGTCCAGTTGCAGCACCTGGATCCGGCCGATCAGGCGGCGCAGGTGCGCCCGGGTCAGCGGGCCGGACGGCGCCGTCTCAGCGAAACCCTGAGCGGCCACCGCGACCCGGCGGGCCTGGGCGGCGCTGAGTTTCACGGGCGCAGGAAGCTGTGGAATCGGTAGCGCAGACCTGAGGTGCTGTCGTGCCATTGGCCGCAGGTGCCGATCCAGGACTCGTCGAGCACCGGAGCCAGTGCGTCATCATCCTCGACGTGCAGGTCGATCTCGACTTCAGTGACCTCGCAGCGAGTGGCCGCGGGAAGTGCGAGGTGGTAGATCTCCGACCCGCCGATCACCCAGGTCTGCTCGTCGGTGTTCACCGCGTCGATGGAGCCGACGACCTCGGCGCCGGGGGCGTCAAAGCCGCTGTTGCGGGTGAGGACGATATTGCGCCGCTGAGGCAGCGGCCGGAAGCGCGCGGGCAGCGAGTCCCAGGTGCGCCGGCCCATCACCACGGTATGGCCTGTGGTCACCTTCTTGAAGCGGGCCAGATCCTCGGGCAGGCGCCAGGGGATGGCACCGTCGCGGCCGATCACGCCGGAGGTCGACTGGGCCCAGATCAGGCCGACGGTCATGGGTGTTTCCTAGACCGCAACCGGGGCTTTGATGGCCGGGTGCGGGTTGTAATTGCGGATCGCAATATCGTCATAGGTGTAGTCGAAGATCGAATCCCGCTGGGCCAGAACAAGTTCCGGGTACGGACGCGGGTCGCGGCTGAGCTGTTCGGTGACCTGCGCAACGTGGTTGTCGTAGATGTGGCAGTCGCCGCCGGTCCAGATGAAGTCGCCTACTCCCAGGCCGGCCTGGGCGGCCATCATGTGGGTCAGCAGTGCGTAGCTGGCGATGTTGAACGGCACCCCGAGGAACAGGTCGGCACTGCGCTGATACAGCTGGCAACTCAGTTTGCCGTCGGCGACGTAGAACTGGAAGAACGCGTGACACGGCGCCAGCGCCATTCGAGGGATGTCAGCGACGTTCCAGGCCGAGACGATGATGCGCCGGGAGTCCTGGTCGGTACGCAACTGCTCCAGTGCGGCACTGATCTGGTCGATGTGCTCACCGGTCGGCGTCGGCCAGGACCGCCACTGCACGCCATAAACCGGCCCGAGATCGCCGGTGGGAGAGGCCCATTCATCCCAGATCGTTACACCGTGTTCCTGCAGCCACTCGACGTTGGAGTCCCCGCGCAGGAACCACAGCAGCTCGTAGACC
>JBMOKE010000158.1:0-5093 GCA_049315425.1 Mycobacterium sp.
CGGACGGCCCGATTCTATAACGTGTTCTAGTATGACAACCGAGGAGTACGACGTCATCGTCGTCGGAAGCGGCGCGGCGGGCATGGTGGCCGCACTTACCGCCGCCCACCAGGGATTATCCGCAGTAGTAATTGAGAAGGCCGCCCACTTCGGCGGCTCAACGGCCCGCTCCGGTGGCGGAGTCTGGATCCCGAACAACGAGATCCTCAAGCGCGACGGGGTCACCGACACCAAAGAGGCCGCCAGCACCTACCTGCACACCCTCGTCGGCGACGTCGTCCCGCCCGAGCGCATCGACACCTATCTCGAACGCGGCCCCGAGATGCTCTCATTCGTGCTCAAGAACACACCGTTGAAGATGTGCTGGGTGCCGGGCTACTCGGACTACTACCCGGAGACACCGGGCGGGCGGCCGGCGGGGCGGTCGGTCGAACCAGTGCCATTCGACGCCAAGAAACTCGGACCCGACCTTCCCGGCCTGGAGCCGGCCTATGGCAAGGTGCCGCTCAACGTCGTGGTGATGCAGCAGGACTATGTGCGGCTTAACCAACTCAAGCGCCATCCCCGCGGCGTACTGCGCAGCCTCAAGGTCGGAGCTCGCACGATGTGGGCGGGTATGCGGGGCAAGCACCTCGTCGGCATGGGGCGGGCGCTGATCGCCCCGCTGCGGATCGGGCTGCAGAAAGCCGGCGTCCCGGTGCTACTCAATACGGCGCTGACAGATTTGTACGTCGAGGGTGGAGTGGTGCGCGGCGTTTACGTGCGGGATATGAACGAGCCGGAGGCCGCAGACCCGCGACTGATCCGGGTTCGGCGCGCGGTGATCCTCGGTTCCGGTGGATTTGAGCACAACGAACAGATGCGGGTGAAGTACCAGCGCGCTCCGATCACCACCGAGTGGACGGTGGGCGCGGCGGCTAATACCGGTGACGGCATCGTTGCGGCCGAAAAGCTCGGCGCGGCGCTGGAATTGATGGAGGACGCCTGGTGGGGGCCGACGGTGCCGCTGGAAGGCTCACCGTGGTTCGCGCTGTCGGAGCGCAACTCGCCCGGCTCGATCATCGTCAACATGGACGGCAAGCGGTTCATGAACGAGTCGATGCCCTACGTCGAGGCCTGCCACCACATGTACGGCGGTGAGTACGGCCACGGCGATGGGCCCGGCGAGAACGTGCCCGCCTGGTTGGTCTTCGACCAGCAGTACCGGGACCGCTTCATCTTCGCCGGACTCCAGCCCGGCCAGCGCATTCCGAAGAAGTGGCTGGACTCCGGAGTGATCGTCAAGACAGACACCCTTGAGGAGTTGGCGCAAACGACCAACCTTCCGGTCGAGGGCTTACGGGAAACCATCGAGAGGTTCAACGGCTTCGCGCGCTCGGGGGTGGACGAGGACTTTCATCGCGGCGAGAGCGCTTATGACCGTTACTACGGCGACCCGACCAACAAACCGAACCCGAACCTCGGCGAGATCAGCCACCCGCCGTACTACGCAGCCAAGATGGTGCCCGGCGATCTCGGCACCAAAGGCGGTATCCGCACCGACGTTCATGGTCGGGCGCTTCGAGACGACGGATCGGTCATCGAGGGCCTGTACGCGGCCGGCAATGTGAGCTCACCGGTGATGGGGCATACCTATCCGGGTCCGGGCGGCACGATCGGTCCCGCGATGACCTTCGGTTACCTGGCGGCGCTGCATATCGCCGGTAAGGCCTGATGTGCCAATCAATCTCGGCGCCGCACTCGGGGCGCAACTCGAGCCGGTCGAGTTCTCCTGGACCAGTAGCGATGTGCAGCTCTATCACCTGGCCCTCGGCGCGGGTCACGACCCGATGGATGCCCGCGAACTGCGCTACCTGACCGATGGCACCCCGCAGGTGTTGCCGACGTTCAGCAGCGTGGCTTCCACCTTCCATATGACGGAGGCGCCGAAGGTCAGCTTTCCCGGGATCGAGATCGAGTTGAGCCGGGTCCTGCACGCCAGCGAGGCGGTGGGTGTTCCTGCCCCATTGCCACCACACGGTTCGGCTCGCGCCGTCACGACGATCACCGACATCTGGGATAAGGGCAAGGCCGCGGTGATTCTCAACGAGACGACGGTCACCGATCCCGCCGGCACCCTGTTGTGGACGGTGAAGCGATCGATCTTCGCCCGCGGCGAGGGCGGTTTCGGCGGCGAGCGCGGCCCGTCGACGTCTGCGGAAACGCCTGATCGGGCGGCTGACTTCGAGATCGATATTCCGGTACTGCCGCAGCAGGCACTGCTGTACCGGCTCTGCGGGGACCGCAACCCACTGCACTCCGATCCCGGATTCGCCTCCGCCGCAGGGTTTCCCAGACCGATCCTGCACGGACTGTGCACCTACGGCATGGTGTGCAAGGCGCTCACCGACACCGTGCTGGACGCCGACGCCAGCCGGGTTGGGTCCTACGGTGCACGATTCGCTGGCGTCGTCTACCCCGGCGAGACCTTGAAGGCTTCCGTCTGGCAGGACGGTAACCGATTCAGCGCCGTAGTCACCGCACCCTCGCGTGGCGACGAGACGGTACTGGCCGGCGTCGAACTGGTCGGGGTCTAGCCCAGGATCAAACCGGAGGTGGGCACGCCTGTTCCGGCCGTGACGAGCACATGTTCGACATCATCGACCTGGTTGACCGAGGTGCCGCGCAGCTGCCGCACACCTTCGGCGATTCCGTTCATGCCGTGGATGTAGGCCTCACCGAGCTGTCCGCCGTGAGTGTTGATGGGCAGTCGCCCGCCGATCTCGATCGCACCGTCTTTGATGTAGTCCTTCGCATCACCCTTGCCGCAGAACCCCAATTCCTCCAACTGAATCAGGGTGAACGGCGTGAAATGGTCGTAGAGGATCGCGGTCTGGATGTCGGTCGGCTTGAGACCAGACTGCGCCCACAGCTGGCGGCCCACCAAACCCATCTCGGGAAGACCGTCCAACTCGGGCCGGTAATAGCTGACCATCGAGTACTGGTCGGGACTGGAGCCCTGCGAGGCGGCCTCGATGATCGCCGGCCGGTGTTTGAGATCCCGAGCCCGCTCCGCGGAGACTACAACGATCGCCACTCCGCCGTCGGTCTCCTGGCAGCAGTCCAGCAGCCGCAGCGGCTCGGCGATCCATCGCGAGTTCTGATGGTCCTCGATGGTGATCGGTTTGCCATAGAAATACGCATTGGGATTGTTGGCCGCATGCCTGCGGTCGGCCACCGAGATCGCACCGAAGTCCCGGCTGGTGGCGCCGGACAGGTGCATGTAGCGCTTGGCGATCATCGCCACCTGCGCGGCCGGCGTAGTCAGCCCGTGCGGGTAGGAGTACGAGTTATCGACACTCGTCGAATCCGTACCCTGAATCAGCCTCATCTGAACCTGGCCGAACCGCATGCCAGATCGTTCGTTGAAAGCCCGGTACGCCACAACGCAATCCGCGACACCGGTAGCTACGGCGATGGCTGCCTGCTGGACGGTGGCACAGGCTGCACCGCCCCCATGGTGGATCTTGGAGAAGAACTTCAGGTCCCCGATACCGGTGGCGCGCGCCACTGCGACCTCGGTATTGGAGTCCATGGTGAACGTGACCATGCCATCGACGTCTGCCGGTGTCAGGCCCGCGTCATCGAGCGCGGCCAGCACCGCCTCAGCGGCAAGCCGAAGCTCACTGCGGCCGGAGTCCTTGGAGAAATCGGTGGCGCCGATGCCGGCGATCGCGGCCTTGCCGGACAGTTCGCCGGGCATTAGGCACCTCCGAAAGTAAGTGTCGCGGTGGCGATGACGTGGTCACCGAGGCTGTTGCTACCCACCACTTTCACGGTGACGAGACCGTCGTCGACTGCCGTCACCTCACCTTTAAAGGTGACGGTGTCATAGGCGTACCAGGGCACGCCCAACCGCAATCCGATCGATTTGATGAATGCGCTCGGCCCAGCCCAGTCGGTGACATAGCGCTGCACCAGTCCGGTATCGGTGAGGATGTTGACGAAGATGTCTTTGGACCCCTTGGCATGTGCCTTATCGCGGTCGTGGTGGACGTCCTGGTAGTCACGAGTCGCGATGGCAGTAGAGACGATGAAGGTCGGATCGCCGTAGAGCGACAGCTCGGGCAGCTTGGTCCCGACATTGACTGTTGGCGCGCTCACAGATCCGGCTCCCATGCGTACAAGGTCCATGCCGGACCACTTTCCCCGGCCGGGAAGTCGATATACGTCGCACGAACGCCCATTCCGATCTCGACCTTCGCCGGGTCGACATTGCGCAACTCACCGAGCATCCGCACACCCTCCCCGAGTTCAACCAGAGCGATCACAAAGGGAAGAGTGCGACCGGGTACCTGCGGGGCGTGATGGACGACAAAGCTGAACACCGTGCCCTTGCCGCTGGACACGACGTAGTCGGTCGGCACATCCTTGTCGTTCCACAGCGCCGGTGCGGGTGGGTGCTGCAGTGTCCCGTCGGGACGTTTCTGGATTCGCAACTCGTGGGCGTTGATGCCGTCCCAGAAGAACGCGGTGTCGCGTGATGCGGCGGGGCGGATCATCTGCTCGGGATCGAGGTCGGCAGGTACCGCCGCCGCGGGCTGGGAGTTGCCCGGCTTGAACTTCATGATGCGCCACATCATTTCGGCGACGTCCTCGTCACCGACCTGCCAGGTAATCCGCTGGGTGATGAAGTAACCCTCACCCAGTGCGGTCTGCTTGGGGCCGACCACATCGGTGAGTTCCGCAGTGACGCTGACCTGTTCGCCCGGGTTCAGATAGCGGTGGTAAGTCTGTTCGCAGTTGGTGGCCACCACTCCGATGTAGCCCGCCTCGTCGAACAACCCGAGGATCTTGCCCAGCGGATCGTCGTCGGCGCGCACTGCACCCAGGCCCACCATGGTCCAGACCTGGATCATCGCCGGCGGCGCCACGATGCCGGGGTGACCGACAGCCTTGGCCGCGGCCTCGTCAATGTAGACGGGGTTACGGTCACCGATGGCGTCGAGCCAGTGCTCGACCATCGGTTGGTTCACCAGGAAACGGCCGTCTCGGGGCTTGCTTCTACCCGCCGCCTTGACCTTCTCAAAGGCGGTTTCTAACGCATCGCTCAC
>JBMOKE010000159.1:0-5047 GCA_049315425.1 Mycobacterium sp.
CCGTTGACCTTTTCCTTACCATGGAAACGCTCTACCGACTGAGCTAAGGGGGCCTACCCGAACCGTCGTGTCAACCGCGCCACGGGCCTCACAGAGGGTACAGCCTGCGGCTGGGCCCAGCCAAACCGCACGCAGCGGCTTTGTCGACGGGTTAGTCAGCTGCCGCACTCACCCTGGCCGCCGCGCGGTCGGCCCTGGCTGCGGCACCCCGGCTGGCCTTGGCGGCACCGCGCAATAATCCGCCCCGGACCACCGACCCCGGACCCTCAACAGCAGCAGCGGGCCGCGGCTGCGGCGTGCAACATATGACTTTGGGAACTACCTGGACCGGTGCCGGCAGCTCCACCGCAACCGGCACCCGCGCCCCATGGGTCCTACCCGGGCGCGCGGCCGCCCGGGCGGCGGCAGACGTGCTCCGCGCTGCCAACGGCGGCAGCGGGGGCAATGGCGCGAGGCCTAACCACTGCAACTCCGCCGACACCCAGTTGTAGCCGATGTCATACAGGGTGCTGCCGTACACGGAGAGGGTCCCGATGATGTTCAACGGGTTCTGCACCACGCCCGCCAGAGCGTTGACCGTCGCCTCGACGACCGGCTGGATGCCCTGGAAATAGTTGATGTTGATCTGTGCCGCGATCAGGCCACCGACGATCGGAACAAAGTTGACCAGGTAGGAGCCCCCACCCACCACGTATTGGACGGTCGGGGTGATGGCGTAGTAGACGTCCTGGCCGATACCCGCGAGCCGAATATCGTCGACGTGGACGGCCGCGATCGCCGGGTGGGCGGTCACCGTCGCGGGCGCGGTGATCATCGCGGGGCCCAGGGCGACCGCGCCGGCCAGTGACAGGGCTGTCGCCGGACCACGCCAGCCGCTTATCGAAACGCTCACGATCTACCCGACCGCGGCCGTCACCGCGGCGCGAACGTCCTTGGCCGCCTTGCCTACCGCACCGCGGGTTGCCCGGGCCGTGTTACGCACCTCAGGTGCGGCCTGCTGCGTCACTGCGTTCGCCTCACTCGCTGCGGCGTCCGCCACCTGGCGGGCGCCGCTGATAGCGCTTCTCGTCGCGCGACCAAGTCCACCACGGCTCGCCCGGGCTGGGGTGGGAATCGCGACGGTCACGTCCGCAGCCACCTCGTCCGGTGCTGGTAACACTGCCGCAGCGGCCGAACGCCGGACGCCGGCACCGCGCGCCGCGGCGGCAAGCGGCGCAGATGACCCACTCGCCGAGGCCAGCGGCGGCAGCGGGGGTAACGGGGGCAATGGGAATCCCAGCCACGCGGCTTCGGCCGCGACGAAGTTGTAGGCGATGACGCCCAGGGTGGCGCCGTAGGCGGCAGTGGTCGGGAAGAAGTTCAGCGGATTTTGCACTACGGCAGCCAGGTAGTTCACCGTCGCCGCGACAGTCGGCTGGAGGCCCTGGAAGTAAAGGATGCCGATTTGTGAGGAGACCGGAGGAATCCACGCCGTCGCCCACTGGGCCAACTCGACCCCGTAGGCCACCCACGGCTGGATTGCGTAGTAGATGTCCTGGCCGATTCCAGCCAGCTGGATGTCATCGATGTGCACTGTCGGCACCGCGGTCGTTGGCTGAGCCAGCATCACCGCAGATGGGGCGACCAGCGTCGGACTCAGCGCAACTGCACTCGCGGCCACCAGCGCCACGCTCGGAACCAGCAAAGAACGAGCCGAAACGCTCACCATTTCTCCTCAGTAGCTTGACCGTTACCGGAGAGATTCTAGCCCAACACTTTCCGACGCTAATTCGCAGCGTTGGCAACAGCCCTGTCCGCCGCGACCGGTGGCTTGGCCGCGACCGCCCGAGCGGCCCTGACGGCAGCGGCGCGAGCCGTCTTGGTGACACCCACGACGGCAGTCCGCGCCGGACCCCGGAACTCAACTCGAGTAACCCCGGCCGGAAGAGCAACCGCCGCCGTGACGTCCGCTGGCGCCGCGGCGGATACCCGCGCTGCCGCAGTGGCACGCGGCCCCGCAATGCGGGCGGCGACGGTCGGGGCCGAAGAACCTCCAACCGAGGCGAGCGGCTGCGGGGTCGGGATCGGGCCAAGAAACGGCGGCAAACCGAAGAACCTGGCCTGGCTGGCCACCCAGGTATAGCCAACGTAGACCTGATTGCTGATGTATAGGCCGACCGTGTTCAGGATCCCGAGCGGATTTGCAATGATATCCGACAGCGCGTAGACGGTATTGGCGATCAGCGGCTGGATCAGTCGGGCGTAGTTGATGTCGATCTGGCCAGCGATCCCGGATCCGAGAAACGGGATGATCCCGACAGCCCACTCGGCCCATTGCGCCACGCCCTGCGCCGCGGCGCTCACCGAGTTGTAGAAGTCGCGGCCGACGCCGGCGAGCCGGATGTCCTCGATGTGGACAACCGGCACCTGGACCTCTGCCGGTGCCGGAATCGCCGCGGTCGGCGCGACCAACACCGGGCTGAGAACAAGCGCACCGACGGTCGCAGCGGCGATCCCCGGAAGCAGCATCGAACGATTCGAAACGCTCACCATCGACTCCTAACCTGTATCCGGGGCGTGCGTCCACGCACCCGTCAAGGGTTAACTCGCTGCGTCGGCGTTCGCCGTTACAGCGCCGGGGCCTGGCTCGCGACTCTGGCCGCCGCACCGCGGCCGACCCTGGCGGTGCTGCGAACCTCACCTGCGGTACCCGAAACCGCCTCTTGCGCCACGGCGGGCACCTCAGCGGCGGCGGAGCGGTCCGTCTGGCGGGCGCCGACAGCGGCGGAGCGGGCCGCCCGCGCAAGCTGACCGCGGTTCGCCCGGGCGGGTGTCGGCTCCACGGCGGTGACCTCGGTGATCACCTCGGTGGAAGCCGGCAGCTCGGCCACAACTGCGGAGGTACGACGACTGGCCGCGGTACGCGGGGTGAGCAGCGGAGCGGATGACTCACCGACCGCGGCAGCCGACAGTGCCGGCAACCCGATGCCGAAAGCGGGGAGCAGGGTGCTGACGATGGTCGTCAGCGCCGCGATGATGTCCGTCGGGCCCTGAGCCAAGGTGTCAATGACGGTCACCACCGCCGTGATGATCGGCTGGAGTGTCGCGTACAAGGTCCCGATTCCGGCGGCGATCGCCGGATTCCAGAAGAAGAAGTCCTGAGCCACCTGCACCGCGAACCCGACCCAGCCGTTGAGGGCGTTGTACAGGTCCAGGCCGAAGCCGGCCAGTTGGATGTCGTCGATGTGCACAACTGGAATCTGAACTGCCGGCTGGGCCAAAGTCATCGCGGGCGGTGCGACCAACATCGGACCGAAGGCAACCGCTCCGACGGTCGCCAACGCCACTCCCGGCACCAGCAGCGGACGAATTGAAACGCTGACCATTTTTCCTCCTGAAGACGTTCAGTGATGGAGTCATGATGGCATCAGATCCTTGCGTTTGCAAAGACTATAAAGGTTCGATCACGCCGACGTTGCAGCTTGAGCGCGGCTCTTGCTTTTTGCACCGATGCCAGGATCTAGGGTCTAGGCCATGGCTTCGACTGACCGTCTCTACTTCCGGCAGCTGCTCTCCGGCCGCGACTTCGCCGCCAACGATCCGATCGCGCAGCAGATGCGCAATTTCGCCTACCTCATCGGTGACCGAGAGACCGGCGAGGCGGTGATGGTCGACCCGGCCTACGCTGCCGGCGACCTGCTCGACACCCTCGAGGCCGACGATATGACGCTGTCCGGGGTCCTGGTCACGCACCACCATCCCGACCACGTCGGCGGGTCGATGATGGGCTTCGAACTCAAGGGCCTGGCCGAACTCCTAGAACGGGTGAGTGTACCGGTTCACGTCAATACCCATGAGGCACAATGGGTTTCACGGGTGACCGGTATCCCGATGAGCGATCTGACCGCGCATGAACACGGCGATACGGTCAGCATCGGTGCTGTCGACGTCGAGTTGCTGCACACCCCGGGCCACACCCCGGGTAGTCAGTGCTTCCTGCTCGATGGCCGCCTGGTCGCAGGCGACACGCTGTTCCTCGACGGGTGCGGCCGCACCGACTTCCCCGGTGGCGATGTCGACGAAATGTTCCGCAGCCTGCAGCAGCTGGCCACGCTGTCGGGAGATCCGACGGTGTTCCCGGGCCACTGGTACTCCACCGAGCCCAGCGCCAGCCTCTCGGACGTCAGGAACAACAACTACGTCTACAAGGTGTCCAACCTCGAGCAGTGGCGCTCGTTGATGAGCGGCTGAGGCTCGGTAACGTCATCGACCACAAGGCAACGGTAAGGAGAATTCATGAGCGTCGGCTATCAGCGGGACGAGTCGATCGCCGTGGTCACGATGGACGACGGCAAGGTCAACGCACTCGGGCCGGACATGCTGGCCGAGATCAACAAGGCCCTCGACCAGGCTGAGGCCGACGACGCTGACGCGGTGGTGATCGCCGGCAACAATCGGGTGTTCAGCGCCGGGTTCCAACTCAAGGTATTCCAGTCCGGGGATGTGCTGGCTTCCATCGATATGCTCAAGGGCGGCTTCGAGCTATCGCACCGGCTGCTGTCGTTTCGCAAACCGGTCGTGGCGGCCATTACCGGTCATGCGATCGCCATGGGCTCATTCCTGGCATGCAGCACCGATCATCGAATCGCGGCTCCGGGCTACAACTTTCAGGCAAACGAGGTGGCCATCGGCATGGTGCTGCCGTATCCGGCGCTGGAGGTGATGAAACTCCGGCTCACGCGTTCGGCTTACCAGCAGGCTGTCGGTTTGGCACGGACGTTCTTCGGCGATACCGCGCTGGCCGGCGGCTGGGTGGACGAGATCGTGCTGCCGGAGGTGGTTCTCGAGCGCGCGGTGGAATCGGCGAAGAGTTTCGCCGGCCTCAATGCCAAAGCGCACCACGCATGCAAGATGCGGGCCCGCCGGGAGGCCCTCGACTCGATCCGGGCCGGTATCGACAACATCCATACCGAGTTCGTTCTGTAGCCCACCCCTACATGTCGCGATTTGCCGATCGGGTGGCGATTGTGACCGGCGCCGGGGCAGCGGAGGGCATCGGTGCCGCTGT
>JBMOKE010000160.1:0-5038 GCA_049315425.1 Mycobacterium sp.
CACGCCGACGAGGACCGCAAGCGCCGCGAGGAGGCCGACGTCCGCAACCAGGCGGAGTCGCTGGTCTACCAAACCGAGAAGTTCGTCACCGAGCAGCGTGCTTCCGAAACCGGGACCAAGGTTCCCGAGGACACCCTGGCCAAGGTCGACGAAGCCATCGCCGAGGCCAAGACCGCCCTGGGCGGCTCGGACATCGGTGCGATCAAGTCGGCCATGGAGAAGCTGGGTCAGGAGAGCCAGTCTCTTGGCCAGGCTATCTACGAAGCGGCGCAGGCCGAACAGGCTGCCGGCGGCGGTGCGCCGGGCGGATCTTCGGATGACGACGTGGTGGATGCCGAGGTCGTTGAGGACGATCAGGAGCCCAAGTGACTCACCCGGACCAGGATCGGGACCGCGACGAACCGGTGACAGTCACCGATAAACGTCGTATCGACCCGCAGACCGGGGAGGTGCGTGAAGGTGTCTCCCCCGGCGGCCCGGCCCACGGTGGGTCGGCGTCGGGGGCCTTCCCGGGTGAGACGCCGGAGGAAGCCGACAAGGCCGCCGAACTGCTCGGCGACCTGCAGCGGGTGCAGGCCGACTTCGCCAACTACCGCAAGCGCGCACTGCGCGATCAGGAGTCGGCAGGCGAACGCGCCAAGGCCCTCGTGATCGTCCAGTTGCTCCCGGTGCTCGATGATCTCGAGCGGGCGCGCAGCCACGGTGACCTGGAGACCAGCCCGCTCAAACCGGTTGCCGAGAAATTGATAACGGCGCTGACCGGCCTGGGTCTGGCGGCATTCGGCGTCGAGGGCGAGGAGTTCGACCCCTCCCTGCACGAAGCCGTGCAGCATGAGGGCGAGGGCTCCAGCCCGGTCATCGGTCATGTCATGCGGCAGGGCTACCGCCTCGGCGACCACGTGCTGCGGCATGCGCTCGTCGGCGTGGTCGACACCGTCGCAGCCGACGAGACCGCAGAATCAGACCAGTAAAAGCGAGGAGGTGACGGGGCATGGTTCAACGGGAATGGGTTGAAAAGGATTTCTACAAGGTCCTCGGCGTCTCCTCGGATGCCAAAGAGGATGAAATAAAGCGGGTCGCCCGCAAGCTGCTCGCCGAAAACCATCCTGACCGCAACCCGAACGACTCCGCGGCAGAGGAACGGTACAAGGCCGTCGGCGAGGCCAAGGACGTCCTGCTCGATCAGGCCAAGCGCAAGGAGTACGACGAAACCCGCCGAATGTTCGACGGTGGCGGCTTCGGCCGCCGCTTCAACGGCGGCGGCGGTTTCAGCGGTGGCGATGACGGCACCGGGGGATTCAACCTCAACGACCTGTTCGGCTCGGCCGGACAGGACGGCGGTGCCAACATCGGCGACCTGTTCGGCGGATTGTTCGGCCGCGGCGCCGCGCCCAGGCCCAGCCGGCCGCGTCGCGGCAAGGACCTGGAGACCGAGACCCAACTCGACTTCCTGGAAGCCACCAAGGGCGTGGCGATGCCACTGCGGCTGACCAGCCCGGCTCCATGCACCAATTGCCATGGCAGCGGAGCGCGTCCGGGCACCAGTCCGAAAGTGTGTGTCAGTTGTAACGGATCCGGGGTCATCAACCGCAACCAGGGTGCGTTCGGTTTCTCCGAACCATGCACCGATTGCCGGGGCAGTGGCTCACTGATCGAGCATCCGTGTGATGAGTGCCGTGGCACCGGTGTGACCACCCGTAACCGCACCATCAACGTGCGGATTCCGCCGGGCGTGGAAGACGGCCAGCGGATCCGCCTGGCGGGGCAGGGCGAGGCCGGGCTTCGGGGTGCGCCTTCGGGTGATCTCTACGTCACCGTGCACGTGCGCCCGGACCGGGTGTTCGGTCGGGACGGCGATGACCTGACTGTTGCAGTTCCGGTCAGCTTCACTGAATTAGCGCTGGGCACAACACTTTCCGTTCCGACTCTGGATGGCAAGGTTGGTGTCAAAGTACCCAAGGGCACGGCCGACGGACGGATTCTGCGGGTGCGTGGGCGTGGTGTCCCCAAACGCAGTGGAGGCAGTGGCGACCTGTTGGTCACCGTCAAGGTGGCGGTGCCGCCCAAGCTCGAAGGTGACGCGCTCGAGGCGTTGGAGGCCTATGCTGCGGCCGAAAAGACCAGCGGCTTCGACCCCCGCGCAGGGTGGGCGGGTAACCGGCCATGAGCACCTTTCTGATTTCGGTGGCCGCTGAGTTGGCCGGGATGCACGCGCAGACGTTGCGTACCTACGACCGTCTCGGACTCGTCAGCCCCGAACGTAGCGCGGGTGGTGGACGGCGCTATTCCGAGCGTGACGTGGAATTGCTGCGCGAGATCCAGCGGCTGTCCCAGGACGAGGGAGTGAACCTCGCCGGGATCAAGCGCATCATCGAACTGACCAATCAGGTTGAGGCGCTGCAGTCGCGGATCGAGGAGATCGGTGCCGAACTTGCGGCGTTGCGGACCAAACCGCGCCGCGAACTTGCCATCGTGCCCAAGAGCACCGCCGTGGTCGTCTGGCAGCCGCGGCACGCTCGCTGAGCGCGAACAGCTCAGCTGACGCGGATGGTGAACTCCGCACTGGCCGGCCGGCCCGGCACCGCGGTGCTGTAGCCGCCCTTGCGCAAGGCGTTGGTGGGCGCTGTCATCGGCTCGATACCCACCACGTCGTCATTGTGGGGAGCGAATATCTGCGCGGCCGGATAACCGTGGTCGAAGATCACCTCGATGCGGCGATCTCCACCCGAGAGTGCGAACACCGACCCCTGTGGCACCTCATCGAAACCATCGTCGAGGGTCTTGTCGCCCAGTTCCCCCGACATCCCCGGCCAGTTCTCGGTCGCACCGGTGGGAATGCCCCAGTTGTCCACCGGGAGGTGGCGCAGCGGCGGGGTTTCCAGCTGCCAGTGCGACCGCGGCACACCCGGGATGGTCAGATAGGGATGGAAGCCGAAGCACAGCGGCACCGAGGCCGCGGTCGTCGGCGTCACCGTTGTTTCGATGCTCAGGGCCCGGTCGGCCAGCGTGATGTCGAGTGTGACGACGTGCGGGAACGGGAAGCTGGTCAACAGCCGCGGCTGACCGCTGTAGTCGAGGTCGGCGGTCAGCCGATTTTCGGCGTGCTTCACCAGCCAACCCGGATAAGCAGCCAGCACGCCGTGGATGACCAGCCCATGCTCGTCGGAGCGCACGCCGCCGACTCCCGGGGTCAGCGTTACGGCGCTGCCGTCGACTCCGTAGCCGTTTGCGCTCAATCGATTCGCCCACGGGTACAGAATCGGGATGCCCATGGTCTTACCGGTGCGCAGATACGCCTGCAGCCCGCGGCGCTGACCGAGCAGCTCGACGCCATCGTCGGAAAGCGACGTGCACACCATTCCCGCAGACGGTACGAAAGTTGCGGTCAGAGCGGATGACGGATCTTTCAGGACGATCGAGGGCAGCTGAGCCATTGTCGGATTGTGCCATGAATGACCCGCGCTTGACCAAGCCGAGAGGATGGCGTCTACAGATGCGACCGATCAAGTACGCCATCGCGCCGGGCTCGCGGGAAGTTCGCCATCACCCGCTCCAACATGGCGTTGTAGGCGGCCCCGTCGTTCATGATGTCGGATCGATTGAGGTGCCGCAGGTACGCGTCGACGCGGCGTTCCAGCGACCAGTCCCAATAGTCACGTTGGGTGTAGGCCGAGCACAGGAATTGCCACGCGATGGTGTCGATCTCCTCGACCTGAACACCTTCGGTCATCCCCGGCCCCCTAGATTCGCCGGCCCCCAGACTCCTGCCGCTCTCATTGTTATCGCACCACATAATCGGCCCCAAGGGGCAAAAGTCACTCAAAATTCAGCCGGCTAGCGGTGGCGACTACGCGGAGTGAATTCCCTTGTACAGCACTGCTAGACCGATCACGATGAGAATCGCGCCGATCAGGCCGGCATGGTTTTCCTCCATCCACGTCTTGAGTTTGTTCAGCGGGTCGTCGAGCCGCGCACCGGCGATGAGGTAGCCCAGCACGGGCAGGGCGACCGAGGAGACTGCGACCGCGGTGAAGACGGCCGCCGCCGCCCATGCCCGTTTGGTGTCCAGGCCGGCCGTGCCGATCACCGCCCCTGCGGCCGCGCACATGAGGAACACCTTGACGTTGGCCACGGTCAGCGCGATCGCGGTGATGAATGCCCGGCTCGGTCCGATGGAGGTCATCGACCTCATCCAGCGCGGGGTCTGAGCTGAGCGGTTGCGGGTGAACCAGCGGTACAGGCCCAACCCGATCAACCCAACGCCGATGGCGATGCGCACGTAGTGCGTCCAGCTAGGCGAGTCTGCCAGGCTGCGGGAGAGATCTGACGCACCGACGAATGCCGCGGTGATCACGGCGATGCCGAGCACCCAGCCGGCCAGGAACGCCAGGCTCGTCGGCCGGGGCCGCGGTGTGTGCAGGACGAGGATGCCGGGGATGATCGAGAACGGTGACAGCGCGATCACCAGCGCCAGGGGGATCAGCTCGGCGAGGTCGGAGCCCAGATTGCTCACCACGGCAACCTAGTCCTGGGCGCGGCGCAGGGTCCAGGCCGGCACCCAGTGCGTCACCGCTGCGCTGTCGGCACCGAAGCTGACGTCATAGGTGACCAGCCCCCACCAGTCACCCTGCTCGCACAGGCCCCAGCAGCTCAGCCAGCCGGCCACGATCCGGTGCATCTGCAGGCCATGTGGGTGGTAGCGGCCGAACCGGTGCGCAGGCCGGGGAAAGAGCGCGGCCAGATCGACCAGAACCCGCACCGGCGGGCGCAGGGGCCGCAACGGCGGACGCACGGGCTGGCCGTTGTACCCGATCGACGCCAGTCTGTGTGGCGCCCCGTCGACCATTTTTCGATCATATGTTCGATCACACTATTCTGAACAGATGGCCGAAGGCCCTATCGTCATGGCGGGCGAATTCACTAAACTTGAGCGGAACAGACTCAAGGCTGTCGGTGTTGTAATCCTTGACAATACGAGACGTTAAGGAGGTGTCGTGGACTCGTTCAACCCGACCACGAAGACCCAGGCGGCGCTGAC
>JBMOKE010000028.1:0-21890 GCA_049315425.1 Mycobacterium sp.
CATTCCGGTGCTGCCACCTGCGCAGCCGATCCCGCCGGCACCTGAGCCTGAGCCTGAGCCCCCGCCCCCGCCCCCGCCCGGGGATATCCCGCCTGCGTAACTCAACACCCGAGCAACGAATTGCTCTGGTGGCGCTCGCCAACTAGGCTGGATTGCAGAATCAGTCAATCCACTAAGTGCTCAATCAGTGTGAGGATGTGCCGTGCCACCCAGCTTCCCCGACGGCAACCAACAGCCGCTCTACGAGATCAAGGCGAACCTCTTCAAGGCACTGGCGCACCCCGCCCGCATCCGCGTCCTGGAGATACTGTCCGCCAACTCTGAACCGACCAGCGTCAGCGAGATCCTCGGCGACACCGCGTTGGAACCCACCCTGCTTTCCCAACATCTGGCGGTCTTGAAACGGCATCAGGTGGTTCGGGCCGAGCGCGTCGGCAATGCCGTCTACTACGCCCTTGCCCATCCTTCGATCTCCGAACTCCTGATCATCGCGCGCCGGTTCCTCGCCGATACCCTGCTCGTGCAACAGCAACAACTGGCGGCGTTCGACGGTCTACCACCGGTGGGCGGACCACGTTGATCGCTGCCGCACAGATCGTCAAGGCCCTCGGAACAGTTGCGCGGCTGCTGCCGCACCGCAGCGATTACGCCGAAGTGCCCCGCTCTTGGCGTCGCGACATCCTCTCCGGAGTCACCGTGGGTGTCGTGGCCCTCCCACTGGCGCTGGCCTTCGGCATCAGCTCCGGTGTGGGCGCCGCCGCGGGTCTGATCACCGCAGTGATCGCCGGTCTGGTCGCCGCAGTTTTTGGCGGCTCCAATGTTCAGGTGTCCGGACCTACCGGCGCGATGGCGGTCGTGCTGGCGCCCATCGTCACCCTGCATGGTGCCGCGAGCATCGCGTTGGTGACGGTGCTGGCCGGCGCGATCGTGCTTACTGCCGGGGTCACCGGCCTCGGGCGTGCAGTGACCTTCATCCCGTGGCCCGTCATCGAGGGATTCACACTCGGGATCGCCGCAATCATCTTTCTCCAACAGGTGCCTGCCGCACTCGGAACATCCGCGCCGGCAGGCCAACGCACTCTGTTAACTGCCTGGACGGTGCTCAGTCATGCGGAACGGGCCCTGGCATGGCCGGCCTTGCTCATCGTCGTAATCACCGTGTTGTTCATGGTGGTATTGCCGCGGGTTCACCACGGGATTCCTGAATCGCTGACCGCGGTGGTCTGCACCACGGTGATCGTGGCTGTCTGGCACCCACCCGTCGCAACCATCGGAAAGTTACCGTCGCATCTGCCGGTACCGGTACTGCCACACGCAGATCTGGATTCGTTGCGCACCCTGATCAGCGCCGCTCTGGCACTCGCGGCACTGGCCGCAATCGAGTCGCTGCTGTCCGCTCGGGTGGCGGCCAGCATGTCGGCCACCGGTACGTATGACCCGGACCGCGAATTGGTCGGCCAAGGGCTCGCATCGATGGCGTCGGGAGTATTCGGCGGGATGCCAGCCACCGGTGCCATCGCGCGGACCGCCGTCAACGTGCGCTCAGGTGCCCGCACCCGGCTATCGGCGATCACCCATTCCCTGGTCCTGCTCGCGGTGGTGTATCTGGCGACCGGGCCGGTAGCGGCAATCCCGTTGTGCGCCTTGGCCGGCGTCCTCATGGTCACATCGTTCCGGATGATCTCGGCGCGGACCATCCGGACGATCGTTCGATCCACCCGATCGGATGCACTCGCGTTCATCCTCACCGCTGTCGTCACGGTGTGCTTCGATTTGATTGAAGCGGTGGAGATCGGCATCCTGGTCGCAGCATTTTTCTCGCTACGCACCGTGGCACGGCGCAGCAGCGTCGTTCGTGAGGAGTTACCCGGTCCACCGCAATCCGGTGATGAGCGGATCGCCCTCCTGCGCCTGGACGGAGCGATGTTCTTCGGAGCAGTCGAACGCATTTCGCAGGCGATCGCCGATAACAATCTGCCCGAAGTATCGGTGGTGATCATCCGGATGTCACAGTTGGCGATGTTGGACGCCACGGGCGCCCGTACCCTCGCCGAAATCGCCGGCGAACTGGAAGCTCGCGGGATCACTGTCATCATCAAGGGCGTTCAGCCCGAGCACCTGAACCTGCTCGCCACCGTGGGCGTTCTCGACGCGCTCCGCCACGAAAATCACCTCATGGACTCTCTTGCGGACGCGACCGCCCATGCACGCTCCCACGTGGCGTCGGCCGTCCGAGCCTGACAGGGCGCCCGGCAACTGCGCCCTGCCCCCGGCCCAGGGTTCAGCGTTTTCTATTGTTGCGTAATGACCACCGCATTTGATGCCGATCAAGTCGCCAAAATTGCTCTGGAAGTCGTGGCCGAACACGACCCCAAGCAGGTACCCCTGCCGGAATTCCTCGGCGCGTGCTACGACGCGGGACTGTCCTGGGTGCACTTCCCTGAGGGCCTCGGCGGGTTGGGAACCTCCCGCGGCCTGCAGGCGGTTGCCGACGGAATCCTGCAGGGTGCGGGCAGCCCGGTCCCACTCGGTCTGAATCCGATGGGCTACGGGATGGCCGCGCCGACCGTATGCGAGCACGCGCACAACGACGAGTTGAAGAAGTTCTTCCTCCGACCACTGGCCACCACCGAGGACATCTGGTGCCAGCTGTTCTCCGAGCCGGGAGCGGGTTCTGACCTGGCGGGGTTGGCCACCTCGGCCGTGCGTGACGGTGACGACTGGGTGATCAACGGGCAGAAGGTGTGGACCAGCCTTGCGCATAAGGCGCGCTGGGGACTGCTGCTGGCCCGCACCGACATCGACGCGCCCAAACACAAGGGCCTGACCTACTTCATCCTCGACATGCACTCCCCGGGTGTGGAATGTCGGCCCCTGCGCCAGATGACCGGCCAGGCGGAGTTCAACGAGGTGTACATCACCGACGCGCGCATCCCCGACGCCCATCGCCTCGGCGGCGTGGGCGACGGCTGGCGAGTAGCGATGACCACACTGATGAACGAGCGCAGTGCCTTGGGCGCCAGCGGCAGCCAACGCGGCGCCGGCACCATCTCCGAAGCCGTTCAACTCTGGGCGTCGCGTCGGGATCTGCAGACCCCGGTCTTGCGGGACCGACTGACTCAGCTATGGCTGCGCGCCGAGGCGCAGCGGCTGACCTCCGAGCGATCGCGGGCCTCCGCCACTGCCGGCGGGCCCGGCCCGGAAGGGTCGATCGGCAAGATGGTCGGTGCTGAGCTCAATCAACGCATCTACGAATTCTGTATGGATCTGCTTGGGCCGGAAGGGATTCTGTACCACAGCTACGCGATGCACGGAACCAGCAGCGACGGCGACTGGCGCGGACCGATCCAGCAGCGCTACCTGCGTAGCCGGGCCAACACGATCGAGGGCGGCACCTCTGAGGTCATGCGCAATATCCTCGGTGAACGGGTCTTGGGCCTGCCCGGCGATCTGCGGGCCGACGCCGGAATGCCATGGAAGGACGTACCCCGTGGCTGAGTTCAGCTTCACCACCGAGCAGCAACAGCTGCGCGCGGCGGTGCGCAAGTTCTGCGCCGAAAGTTTCGACGAGCCGACGGTCCGCCGGCTGATGGAATCCGACGTCACCTACGACCCCGCCGTGTGGCGGCGGCTTGGTACCGAGCTCGGCGTGCTCGGAATGTCAGTACCCGAAGCCGACGGCGGCGTCGGCGGGACACTGGTGGATCAGGCGGTCGCCGTGGAGGAGTTCGGTGCGGCGCTGAGCTGCGGACCACTCTTCGGCACGGTCTACCTCGCCATCCCCGCTCTGGTGGCCTGCGGCAGCGGAGCAGCACGCGACGAGCTGCTGGCGGCCCTGGTCGACGGTGAGCGCACGGCCGCGTTTGCGGTCAACGACTCCGCCGGGGCCTTTGATCCGAATGTCACCGTCACCGCGGTCGCTAGCGGCGACGGTGTAGTGCTCACCGGAACCGCCGCTCGGGTGGTTGATGCCACGGCGGCCGACGTTGTTCTGGTGGCGGCCAGAGGATCCGAAGGTGTGAGCCTGTACGCCGTCGACACCGGCGATGTGCAGCGCACCCCGCTGGTCACGATGGACCTCACCCGGCCGCAGGCGGACGTCATCTTCTCCGACTCCCCCGCGCGGCTGCTGGCCGGACCCGCGACAGCCGAACGGGTGATCACCCACGCCCTCGAGGTCGGTGCGGCGCTGCTCGCGGTCGAACAGATCGGCGCGGCCCAACACATGCTGGATCTGTCGGTGGACTACGCCAAGTCACGCTTGCAGTTCGGTCGCCAGATCGGCTCGTTCCAGGCGGTCAAACACCGACTGGCCGATATGCTCGTCGATCTCGAGCATGCCCGCTCGACGGCCTACCACGCGGTCTGGGCGTTGACGGATGGAAGCGATGATCGGGCGTTGGCCGTCAGCATCGCGCAGGCGACATGTTCAGCCGCGTTCAGCCGTATCGCCGCCGATACCATTCAGGTCCACGGCGGAATCGGCTTCACCTGGGAACACCAGGCACACCTGTACTTCAAGCGAGCCGCGACCGATGCTGCACTGCTGGGAACTGCTGAGCAACACCGCGCGCGGGTAGCTGATCTTGTGCTGGACAGTGCGATCGTCGAAGATCCGCCGCGGGTGGCGGTTGGTATCGCCTAGGACCGGATCCTCACGTCGATATTGCGGCGCTTCGTAATTCAGCGTAGGAATGTTCGATCGCGTCGGCCAGACCGGCGATGCCCGGGAGCGCGGACGGGTCGGTGCACAACCCGATTCCGATATCGCCTGAGCAGGAAATCGCTGAGATGCGCAGAGCATGATGAGTGCCCGGTTCCGACGAGGAGAACAGATGCCGGACAACTCGACCGGCCACGCTGACTGAGGTCACGGGACCGGGAACGTTGGAGATGGCAAGGCTGAACTCGCTGGCGCTGCCGGTGATACGTGTCATCGCCTTGTCAATGAGCTTCACTCGGCCGAGGGCGTGAAGCAGGTCGTACATCTCCTCAGCATCATCGAGGCGCTTGCGTTTGGTGGTCTCGGCGCTGATCAAGTCCAGCCGAACCAGTGGGTCCCCTTCCCCGAGCGGCAGGTCAACATTGATGAACGAGTCATGATTTCCCGCGGTGCCCGAACCCACGTCGCGGTGGTGAAGGCTGACCGGGACCTGGGCGCGTAGATGGCGGGCTCGTGAGGAGTCTGCAGGCAGCCATTCGCGCAATCCGCCGGCGATGATCGCGAGCAGAACATCATTGACGGTGGCGCCGCCCGGCCGGGAACCACCGATCTCTTTCATCTCCGCAAGTGGTGCGACGGTGAACGCTAGTTCACGCGCCCCCGTGATCGGCTGGTCGAAGGGTGAGTGTGAACCGCGGTGGCCCAACTCGCGCAGGACCGCACCGGGCAGGCGGCGTAGCTCATCTTCGCGCGTGAGCGGTTTGGCGGCCCGCCTTAGGCCCGGCCGCGGCTCCTCGGACGCCGCCGAATCAGGACGGCTATCGAAGAGCACCGATTCCAGGAACCGCACTCCGGCGATACCATCGGCCATCGCATGGTGAATTCGCGCCGCGATCGCCTCCCGCCCGTCGTCGAGTGGGCCAATCACGTCGAAGGTCCACAGCGGCCGCTTGCGGTCGAGGTGCTCGGACATCAGGCCACTGACGATCCGCCACAGGTCCGCCTGTGAGGTGGATTCGGGTGTTGGCGCGCGCCGGACATGGTCGCTGATGTCGAAGTCCCCGACCGACACCCACCGCGGACTGGACCCTGCGGCCTCGACGTACTGAAGTGCCCGCGGGGTCGCCGAAAGTCGTTGCGCCACAACCTCTCTAAGGGCATCAAGATCAATCGGACAGGTTCCCGGCTCCAGAATGATCAGCTTCAACGTATGGCCGGTGATGGCCGTCGACTCCAGATTCAGGATGCGCGCGTCATCCGCTGAGAGAAAATCATCCTGGGGGGCCACCGTCAGCAGTCTATCGGCAGCATTAAGCCAGCACCGCATCGATTGCGCGGTAAATGCGCTGCTCACTGACGGGCCTTGGGGTGCCCAACTGCTGCGCCCACAGGCTGACCCGCAACTCCTGGATCATCCGTGCGATGTCACGGACGTCGGCGGCGGCGGCCCGCGCGGGTGATAGCGCCCGCAGAAGTTCATCGTGGGCTTCCTGCACGTTGTGGACGCGCTGCATCCGGTCCCGGTCGGCGGCAGGCGTATGCGGTAGTCGTTCAATGCGCCGGGCGATCGCGGTGAGATAGCGGATCAGGTCGCTCAGATGCGCGGCCCCGGTCTCGGTGACGAATCTCGGCGGCAATAGCGCCACCAATTGCCCGCGGATGTCAGCCACGGCGTCGGCCTGTGCCGTCGGCGGAGTTGCCGACAGTGCCAGTTCTGTTTCCTGGAAGGCGGTGAGGACCTTCTCGACGCTGTCAACGATGCCAGCAGCGGTCGCGGGCAGGCCAGTAAACACCCGTTGCTGCGATGCCTCAAAATCTGCCCCGGTCCACACCGGGGCCGGAACCAACACGTCGATAGCGGCGTCAACGCAATCATCCAGAAGCGCCGACAACGATCCGTCAGGATTTGTCGCCAGCGTCAGACGCCTTCGTGGACCAAGGCCCTTCTCAAGCGATTTCACCGGCGAGGGCGTGCTCATCCGCAGCAGGCGGCGCACCCCAGCCTGCATCACGGCGTCGCGTTCGGCTGCGGTCGCGAATACTCGAATGTCCGCGGCGTGACCGGTGTCAACGAAACCGGGATAGCCCCGGACACTGTGCCCATCAACCTGGCTTGCCACGGTGCTCGGTAACTCGGCGAGGTCATCGGGCCAACCGTGCAGACCGCTACGCTGAAGGTCACCGGCGACCGCATCGGTGACAGCGCGGGTTGCCTGGCCGGCAAGTCGCGTCTGCAACTCGTCGAGGTCCTTCCCGCGGGCCACCTCTGCGCCGTCGGCCCCCTCGACCGCAAAGGTCACTCGCAGATGCGGGGGCAGCTTGTCGAGGTCGAACGCGGTGATCGGCACCAGGACACCGGTGCGCCGGTGGAGTTCGTATTGCAGTGCCTCAAGTATCGAATCCCCGGACGATCCGAGATCATCCAGTATCGCCCGGGCGGTATCCGGTGCGGGAACGAAGTTGCGCCGCAAATCCTTGGGTAACGAACGGATCAGAGCGGTGACGAGTTCTTCGCGCAGCGCGGGCACCTGCCAGCTGAATTGCTCTCCACCCAGGCGAGCCAGTACTGCAACCGGGACGTGCACGGTCACTCCGTCGTCATCGGCACCCGGGTCAAACCGATAGCTCAGCGGCAGAGCGAGGTCATCGGACTGCCAGTGGTCAGGCCGCTCGGCATCCGCGTCCTGCACTCGAAGCAGATCTTCACGGGTCATGGTCAGCAGGTCCGGTGTGTGGCGGCGCTGCTTTTTCCACCATCCGTCGAAGTGCCGCACCGACACCACCTCGGCAGGAATACGGGTGTCGTAGAAATCGTGGATTTCATCCTCGCCCACCAGCAGGTCCCGCCGGCGCGCCCGCTCTTCCAGTTCGGTCAGCTGCGTCCGAAGCCGAGCATTGTCGGCGAAGAAATCATGGTGGGTCTGCCATTCGCCGTCAACCAGTGCGTGCCTGATGAAAAGTTCGCGGGCCAGCTCGGGGTCTACCGTCGCGTAGGAGACCCGACGGCGCGCAATCAGGGCAAGGCCGTACAGGGTGACCCGTTCGTACGCCATGACCGCGCCACGCGCAATGTCCCAATGTGGCTCGCTGTAGCTGCGCTGCACCAGGTGCCCGGCGACGCGTTCGACGGTCTCAGGCTCGATCCGCGCCGCGGTACGCCCGTACAGTCTGCTGGTCTCCACCAGGTCGGCAACCACGATCCAGCGGGGTGGGCGCTTGGTCAGCACCGAGCCGGGCGCCAGTACGAACTTCGCATTTCGCGCCCCGGCGTATTCGCGTGACTCACCCTCGCGGAGACCCACGTGGGATAGCAGTCCGGCAACAAGAGCGGCATGAATCCGTGCCGGATCGGCGGGCTGTGCGTGATCGGACTCCCCGCCGGATCGCAGACCGATTCCGGCCGCAATGCTGCGCAGCTGCCCGGTGAGGTCCTGCCACTCCCGGATTCGCAGGTAATGAAGAAAATCCTCACGACACATCCGGCGGAAAGCGCTGCCGGACATTGCCTTCCGCTGCCCCCGGAGATGATTCCACAGGTTCAGAAATGACATGAAGTCGGAGTTTTCATCGGCGAACCGGGCGTGTTTTTGCCGGGCGGCCTCCTCCCGGTCGGCAGGACGTTCCCGCGGATCCGGAATCGACAGTGCCGCGGCAAGTACCAGCATCTCAGGCAGGCACCCCTCGGCATCCGCCGCCAGGATCATCCGGCCCAGGCGCGGGTCGACCGGGAGTTGCGCGAGGCGTCGGCCTATCTCGGTGATGGCACCGACCTCATCGAATGCACCAAGTTCCTGAAGTAGTTGCACACCGTCGTTGACGCTGCGGCGCTCAGGCGGATCGAGAAACGGGAAGTTCGCCACGTCGCCGAGTTGTAGCGCGGCCATCTGCAGGATCACCGCGGCCAGGTTGGTGCGCAGGATTTCCGGGTCGGTGAAGCGCGGCCGACCCGTGAAGTCCCGCTCGGAGTACAGCCGGATGCATACACCCGGGGCGGTACGGCCGGACCGCCCCGCTCGCTGCGCTGCCGAAGCCTGGGAGATCGGTTCGATCGGCAGTCGTTGCACCTTGGTGCGCCTGCTGTAGCGCGATATTCGCGCCGTCCCCGGATCGATCACATAGTGAATTCCCGGAACAGTCAGGGACGTCTCGGCGACATTGGTGGCCAATACGATGCGCCGCGTCAGTCTGCTGGTGTTGATCGAGAACACCTTCTGCTGCTCGGCGGTGGGCAACCGCGCGTAGAGCGGAAGCACCTCCGTACCCGGCATCGCAGCGCGCACCGCCTCGGCGGTATCCCGGATCTCCCGCTCACCGGATAGGAACACCAGTACGTCACCGGGCGGTTCGGCAGCGAGCTCATCGATGGCTTCGATGATCGCCTCGGTCTGATCGCGAGGCTCACTGCGAACCACCTCATGGTCGGGGTCGTCAGGATCGTCGCCGGCCTCAGTCTGGAGTACGACTTCCAATGGGCGGTAACGGATCTCGACCGGATAGGTCCGGCCGGATACCTCGACGATCGGAGCGCCACCGAAGTGGGCGGCGAAGCGCTGCGGTTCGATGGTCGCGGAAGTGACGATCACTTTGAGGTCAGGTCGACGAGGCAGTAATTGGTGCAGGTAGCCGAGCAGGAAGTCGATGTTGAGGCTGCGCTCGTGTGCCTCATCCAGGATCAGGGTGTCGTAGCGCAACAGGCGCCGGTCGCGCTGGACTTCAGCGAGCAGGATGCCGTCGGTCATCAGCTTGATCAGGGTGCGATCACCTGCCTGATCGGTGAAACGTACCGTATAGCCCACCGGACTGACGGCTGCCCGCCGATCTGTACCGAGCGGGGATCCCAACTCATCGGCGATGCGCTCGGCCACTGTGCGCGCCGCCAGCCGTCGGGGCTGGGTGTGCCCGATGATGCCGCGGACGCCACGCCCCATCTCGAGGCAGATCTTGGGCAGCTGGGTGGTCTTGCCGGATCCGGTCTCACCGGCGACCACCACGACCTGATGATCACTAATGGCGGCAGCGAGCTCGCCGCGGAACTGACTGACCGGCAGATCCGGGTAGCTGATCTCGGGCACCGCGGCCCTCCGAGCGGCGATGATTGCCTCGGCGGCGCTGATCTGACCGGCGAGATCCTGGAGTTTCGCCGCACTCAGCGGCCCGCGCAACGACTTCAGTCGCCGGCCCAGCCGGGCGGCGTCGCGGATAGTCAGGCCGTCCAGTCGAGCGCGCAACGCGCGAACGTCACCGCCGACTGGTTCAGACACCCCGCCAAGGATAGGCGGCGAAGCCTGGCACCGGGCTCCGCGGTGCGTACGCTCGGATGCGGAGAAAGGCCAAGCCATGGTGACCTACGTGATCGTCGGCGGTCTAGCGCTGGCAGCCGTGGGGTTGGTTGCCAGCCAGCTGCTCCGACTCAAGGATTGGCTCAACAGGCAGCCGATCCCACAACCCTCCGACCCGGATCAAACGGACAATCCTGACTCCATTTGCCCGCAGTAGTCCGCTGGCTTACCGTGGCGGACCCTGCCGCCACGCAACGCTTACCGTGGCGGATCCCCGCGCCACGCAAAGCTATTGACGTACTTGCCCATATCCTGGGCGATCTGCAGGTTTGCCGGGGACGGGGGCCCGGGTCCGAAGTTGGGGGTGAATTCGCGGAAGGGTCCCGCTGCTGCGGCGATTAGGGCCAGGTCGTTCTTAATCGCAACGATGATGATGATCCGCGTCCGGTTCGTGTTCGCGGCACCCAATGGCTGGAAGTCTGCGACCTCTCCATAACCCGAGCGGAAGCCGACAGTCGCGTTGGGAAGTTCGTAAGCCGTCTGCGCATCGGGAAACCCATCCTGGAGTAACCCCTCGGCGATCTGTTTCGCGTTACGGCCCTGTGCGGGCTGGCTGAACAATCGCAGGGTCCCGCCATCGCCTGCAGTCCATTGCGCAATCACGCCGTTGGGTTGAGTGGTGACGGTGTATGCCGCACCGGGCGCGGGGTAGGACACCGAGAACTCTCCACCAGGCGCGGTGAAGCGAGGATTGGTTGCGACCGGCAATCCGGTCGGCGGCCGGCCGCAGTCCGGTGGACACACGTACCGGGTCGGCACGTCGGTCACCTGGTTATCCACCAATGCGAGGATCATCATCCCTGCCAGCAGGACGAGTACCCAAATTCCGAGTGTCGCGAAATACTTCGGGTCCCGGACCCGGCGGGCGGTGTAACGCCCCAGCGGTACGGCATAGCCGTTGAACGAATCCGATTGTGCTACTTCGGTTTTGGGATCAGTCATCGAGACACCGACCTGATCAGCAGGATGTTCTTGACCAGGTTTTCGATGTTGGGGCTGCCCAGACCGGTCACGATGTCGTAGCCGGAGCCGCCTGGGCTGATCGCATTGCCGCCGAATTCGATATCCCGGAAACCCGGTACCGCTGAGCCCTTGGCGACCTCGTAGAGCAACGGGTTGAAATCACCCAGCGGCGCTAGTTGGCGTTCGTTGAGCAGCTGATTGATCACCGCCGCCAACCCGGCCCACACCGGGGCGGCCTGAGAGGTTCCGCCGCCGACGACCACCCCCTGTCTGAAGACGAACTTGACTCCGGTGAACGGGTCGGCAACCGCGGCAACATCGGGGACCAGCCGCCGATCGGCGGGCCCGGCGCCGGGGTTGACGTTCTGCCAGGACGGCCGCCCGAAAAGCTGCGAGACCCCACCGGCGGTGCCCTGGGTCAGTGGCACGTCATACCAAGACTGTTCGGCCAACCAGCCGCCCTTGGAATCAGTGGACAGCGTGGTGCCGCCGACGGCGGTCATCTCCGGTACCGAAGCCACCGCGTCGACTCCGACATCGTCCGGACTGGGCGGGTCCGACCAGTTGTGGCCGCCTCGGCATTCCAGCCCGGCCAGATCGCCGGTCGCGTCGAAGGCCGTCGTCCCGTGACGGTGCGCGAGCGCCAGTGCCGCACGTACCGGTGCCAGGTCCGCGGCGGTGATCAGCCGGTCGCAGCCCCATCCGATGGAGAAGGTCCAAATTGCACCGGGGAACTGGCGGTCCACCGACTGCATTAGTCGGCCCAGTTTCTCGTAGGTCGCACCGCCTTCAACGGTCGGGCGGGCGTTGACCATTACCAGGTTCGCGTCGGGCGCGACCGCATGGACCATCTGTAGATCCATGGTGGATTCCCCGTTTCGTTGACTCGGCATGCCACCGACCACGTTCGGGGTGAAGCGGGGCAAGTTGAACCAGTCGGCGAAGCTGTCCATGTCCTGTTGTTCGAAGCCATCGAAGCTGAACACCACCACGGTGGCGCCCTTGCCGGTGTACCCCTCCCGGGTCAACGCCGTGACGTTGTAGGCACTCAACAGCTGGGTCGGCAGGAGACCACCGTCGGGGACGTCACGGGGCGGGGTAGGCGGCATGCCCTCACGAAACGGGGTGTAGCTCAGGATCCGGCCGAAGCCGGTCACCTCCCGGCGGGTAGCCGGTGGGATATCCGGCTGCTGTGGTGAGGCGTAGAAGATGTCGCCGCGCCGGGCACGGTAGTCGTGCACCGCAACGCCGAACGCACTAGCGACGGCATCCGGCGTGCCTTCGACTATCGCCCACGAATCACCCTCGTGCCAGCGCACCGACATCGCGTGAGCGATCGCCCAGTCGGTCAGCTGGTCCGGACGCGCAGGCCGACTCAGCGCAGCGGTGAGCTGTACCCGATCAGAGTGGGCAGGGCCGAGGTCGGCGGATTCCGCGAGCAGTCGCGCGTACGGTCCACCGATGGTATTGGCGGGCAGCGAGGTTCCCGGCTGATCGGCGGTGACAAGAGCCACCACGGTCGCCGTCGCGACGAGCACAGCCACACCCGATACCGCTACCCGCCAACCACTCATCAGACCAGCCTGCGTCACGCGGATGCGCCAAGACAAGGGCCGGAAGTCCGCGGCAGGTGGCACGGCAGGCGACACGTCAGAAAATCATGGCAAAGCACTTTTGGAAATCATCGTTAACCATTAACGTCCTTCGAGACCCGCATGAGGCTAGGAGGCACGTATGCGGCAGGGCATTTCCTGCATGGTGGCGGTGGTTGGCATGTTGGCCGTGGGCTGCGGTGCCAACGGTGGAACGCAGGCCACCTCGGCGACGTCCGCAGCTGACTCCGCAACGACTTCTGCGGCAAAAGCGTCGGTGCGTGCAGCGCGTGACGACGCTGCCGATTCAGGCCAGATGACCGTTGTCTACGAGGACGCCACAACACCGGAGGCGATCCAAGGCAAGGAGTTGATGCAAGAGACGGGCCTGCTCGAATCACTGTCCCAAGAGGTCAACGACTGGCTCGTGCTTCCCTACGACATCCCGGTCGTGGGCTCTCAGTGCGGCGAGGCCAACGATTTCTGGGACCCCGACGAGAAGAACGTGATCCTGTGCTACGAGGACGTCGACAACAGCCTGCAACTGTTCAGCGATGACCCGGATCCAGCTGCCGCGGCACGACGGATCGCCGTTGGAGCCTTCTACCACGAGCTCGGTCACATGGCGATCGACATCTACGAACTGCCGGTGACCGGGCGGGAAGAGGATGTGTCCGACCAGCTTGCGGCCTACTGGCTGCTCGAGCCCGTTGACGGCGAGGTCAATGCGGATTACGTCCAGGCGGCCAAGGACACTGCTGCGTGGTACAACCTGGCCAGTGCTGCGCCCGAGGATCTCGACGAGGCCAGTTTTGCCGACGAGCACACTCTGGATCAGGCGCGAGCGTACAACTTTGAATGCTGGATCTATGGTTCCGATACGGAAGCTAACGCCGATATCGTCAGCAGTGGCCTGCTGCCCGAGGACCGGGCCGACCAATGCGAAGACGAATACAATCAGTTGGCCCACGCCTGGGCTGCGCTCCTTGAGACCCACTACAGGAGCTAGACCTGCCAACAGCGGAACGTTAAGCCGATAGATGCGGAAAACGACAACCCGAATCGCGAATTCCCTTATATCGTGCAACGAATATTCTGCAGCGAAACATTCGCAGCCATGAGGAGGTAGGGATGAAGCAGGGCATCTGGATAGCGGCAATCGCGAGCATGCTGGCTGCCGGCTGTGGCACCAACAGCGCAACGCAGGCCACCTCGGCGACGTCGGCTGCGACGTCCGCGGCGAACGCCGGGGCACAGGGGGCGATGGCGGGCGGTGCCGCCGAGTCCGGTCAAATGATCGTGACGTTTGACGACGCCACCACACCGGAGGCGATTCAAGGCCGGGCGTTGCTGGAGGAGTCAGACCTGCTCGGTTCGCTCTCGCAGTACGTCAACGATGTGTTCAACCTGCCCTTCGATATTCCCCTGGTGGGCACGCAGTGCGGCGAACCCAATGCGTACTGGAATCCGTCGGATAAGAAGATGGTGATGTGTTACGAGTGGCCGACTCTGGCCCTGGAGTTGTTCAAGGACGACCCTGATCCTCAAGCTGCCGCATTGGAGTCCACCACGGCAGTTTTCTATCACGAACTCGGCCATATGCTGATCGATATCTATGACCTACCAGTGACCGGACGGGAAGAGGATGTGGCCGACCAACTTTCGGCCTTCCTGCTGTTGGCGGACTACTCCGACGGCACACCCACCAATCCGGATGACGTTCAAGCAGCCAAAACATTCGCCACGGAGTGGAGCCTGTTAAGTGCCCTGGGTGGCCCGCTTGAGCAGGAAGCGTTCGCTGACGTACACACGCCGGATGAGGCGCGCTCGTACAACTTCCAGTGCTGGATCTACGGTTCCAACCCGACGGCGCATGCCGACATCGTCAATGACGGCCTGCTACCCGAGAGCCGAGCAGGCGGATGCGAGGAAGAGTTCGCCAAACTGTCACGCGCCTGGGACGAACTCATTGAGCCCCACCTCAAGAAGTAGGCCTGCTCACACCGCGATGGTGAGCTGGTCGAAAATGAGTGGCGCGATTTTTTCCGCCAGGTAGGCGTGCCCGGAATCCGTGGGGTGGACGCCGTCTGGACCGATCAGGTTCGGGAGGCCGACGAACCAGCCCTGGCCGATCGGGTCGATGAACGTGGCCCCGGCCAGCGTCGCCTGGTCGCGGAGACTGTCGCGGATCTTCAGCACCGCCGGCGGCGGACTGGCTGTCGGCCACGGTGGACCGATCACCAGGATTTTGGCCCCCGGCGCGGCGAAGCGGGCCAGCTGAAAGGTCCCGGCGGCCAGGGCCGGGAATGTCTGCGGATCCACCGGTTCGTCGTTGCGAGAACCGAAGAATACGACGAGAGCGTCGTTGCGCCGGGCCGCTTGTGCAGTCAGATCCTGGAAGATGCTGCCCCGGCTGCCGCGCTGTCCGTACCCGGCACCGCCCTCGGCCGCGATGTCGGCGTCAACCTCCACGCCCTCGCGGGCCAGTAACTGCCCGGCCAGCGCGGGCCAGCTGCTGGGTCCGTTGCCGCCGTCAGCTGATCCCGCCGTGTAGGAATCGCCGATAATGGCGATCTTGGTCGTCGTGGAGCTATGGACAGCGGGAGAACTCACGCCGGCACACAACCCGGTGACGAAAAGAACGGTGACAGCCGCCACGACACGAAAAACTGCTCGCCTCACGTTCATTCACCCCGCACGCATGGGGGGTAGCACCGCGCGCGAATCAAGCGCACTGTCGATCGACTTCGGCACGGTTCTCTTGTCCTGGCTGGTATCCCGGACATCGATCATCCGGCGCATCCAGCGTCGTGAGGGTTCCTCGACGAAGTGGTACAACACCATCGCAGCTAAGATTGCTGCCAGAAGCAGCCCCACCACGGCGAGCTTTGCCGCCGACTTCGGCATCACAATCCCGTACTGAGCGACGGCCCAATTCCACGCGGTGTGCACCGGCTCGTGAATCATGTAGAGGCTGAACGAAATCTGGCCGCCGTAGACCAGCAGCCGGGTCGACAACAGCGTTGGAATCGCCCCCACTCCGATCGCCAACGTCACCACCAGTGGCATGAACAGCAAAGCGACAAGTCCACCGGGGTCGACCATGCCCATCACCGGGTGAGCGTCGTAGTAGTACAGCACTGCCAACATGGCGGTCAGCAGCAGCAGGGAGAGATACCCGGCAGCGCGTCGCCCGCCGTCACTGAGGCGGAGCCGCCGGACAGCAGCGCAGGCCAAAGCCCCGGCGATGAACTGCGCAACGATCCGCGGCAGCCAACTCCACGGGGTGTAGAGCGCACCGCTGCCCAGTAAGAGAATCGTCGGCGGTAGCGCGGCAAAGAACGCGAGCATGAACAACGTTCGTGCCCGTGACACCGCAGCGATCCGGAAGATCACCACGATCAGCACGCCGAAAATCAGGTAGGCCAACCACTCGGCGCTGATCGACCAGGCCGGGCCATCCCAACTGGTGCGATCGAAGAACGGCGCGAACCACAGTTGAACCATGAACAGTTGACGCACGTAACTGACGGCGGTCAGCTGATCGACATCAGGTGAGGGCACCTCACCGACATGAAGGGTGAAGATGATCCACAGCGCAGCCAGGTGCATGGTGACCAGATAGACCGGCCAGACCCGGCTTAATCGCAACCACAGGAAACGCAGACTGGCCCGAGCCGACCACGTCGGGCCCATGCGGTCCAGGTAGTTCCACGTCAGCACGAAACCACTGAGGATGAAGAACAGGTCAACGCCCTGAGCCCCGGCATCGAACAACGGCGCCAGATCATCCTTCAGCCGCGGGGAGGCCTCCCAGATCAGCGGCCGGAAATGGAACAGCACCACCCACAGGGCGGCGATGATCCGCAGACCGGTCAGCGCTCTGATCGTGGGCACAGCACCCATTCTCAGGTGCGGATTCGGCCTCTGCGGGTTCCGACACGGCCGCCCACACCGCCCGCAAACACCAAGAGCGGCGCCTAGAGAACGTCGATGATGTCGTTCTTCAGAGCCTCGGCCTGGGTGCCGAACACTGCCTGCACGCTGTTACCGACTTCGATCACACCGGCTGCACCAAGGGCTTTCAACCGTGCCTGATCGACCTTGCCGGTGTCGGCGACCTCCATCCGTAGCCGGGTGATGCAGGCGTCCACATTGACGAGATTCGCCCGGCCACCGAACGCTGCGATGAGGCGTTCGGCCATGCTGTCGGTGTCGGCGGGCGCTACCGCGGTTCCGACGCCGCCGCCACGGCCGAGATCCACGGAGGTGGCCGAGTCACTCCCCGAGCTCAGATTCGCCTGTTCCTCGGCTTCGAACTCCGATTCCGGCTCGCGGCCGGGAGTCCGCATATTCCACTTCGTGATCGCAAATCGGAAGAGCAGGTAGTAGACCACGAAGAACACCAGTCCCATGACGATAAGCAACGGGACATTTTTGGCCGCCGGTGCGGTGCCGTAGAGCAGCAGATCCATCAGACCAGCGGAGAACGAGAAGCCGAGGTGGATGTCGAGCACGTAGGCGATCGCGAGCGACAACCCGGTGAGGATGGCGTGAATGATGTAGAGCGGGAACGCCACGAACATGAAGGAGAACTCCAGTGGTTCGGTGACACCGGTGAGGAAGGCGGTGAGCCCGGCCGCTGACAGGATGCCGAAGGCGACTTTCTTCTGACGCGCGTTGGCGACGTGGATCATCGCCAGCGCCGCACCCGGGAGACCGAACATCAGAATTGGGTAGAAGCCTGAGGTCAGATGGCCGCCCGTGGGGTCGCCAGCGGTGAACCGCGGTAGTTCGCCGGTGACGACCGTACCGTCGGGCTTGGTGTAGCTGCCGTAGAGGAACCAGATGAAGGAGTTCAGAATGTGGTGCAGCCCAATGGGAATCAGCATGCGATTGGCAAACCCGTAGACGAAAGCACCCAGTGCCCCTGCGCCACCGATGAACTTTCCGAGGCCGGTTAGCCCGGCCTCGAAGATCGGGTAGAAGTAGCTCATCGCGAACGCGATAACCAGGGCGACCAGCGAAACGATGATCGGGACGAACCGCCGGCCACCGAAGAAGCCGAGGTAGGGCGGCAGCTTGATGGTGTGGTAGCGATCGAATAGGGCGGCAGTGATCAGCCCGACCACGATGCCGCCCAGGACGCTGTAGTTGATCTGCGCCTGCTTACCGGCTTTATCGAGCACTCCCTCCAGGACGAACGGAGACATGGTCTTGAAGACCGCCTGCATCACCAGGTAGCCGACGACAGCCGACAGCGCGGTGGACCCATCGGCCTTACGGGCGAACCCGATCGCTACACCGACGGCAAAGAGCAACGCGAGATTGTCGAACAACGCACCGCCGGCCGCACTCATCGCCTGGAAGAAGGGTCCGATCACCGGGGCCTTGATCCGGCCCAGCAGGTCGTCCTGACCCAGACGCAGCAGGATACCGGCGGCGGGCAGCACGGCGATCGGCAGCATAAGGCTCTTGCCGAGCCGCTGTAACTGCGCAAAGCCCGGGATGTTGAATCCTGATTTTGGTTGTGCGCCTGAGGCTTTGGTCACTTCACTCATATCCGGCCAGGCCTTCCTGTATTACACCTGAGCGGAAGCTTAACCAGAATCCCCCGATATGAGAGCCTGTTTTGGCCTCCCGGGTGCCGCTCGATCTCTATCCTTCTTCACACACCCCCGTCTAAAGGAGCCACAATGAGTACGACACCGGTCCTCGCACCCGTACAGGGTCGTGCGCTTGCCCTCGCGGAAGTCCCCGATCCAGTCTTCTCCAAGGGCATGGTGGGATACGGGGCCGCAATCGACCCACCCCGGGAGGTTATAGACGCCCTCGCACCGGTGAGCGGGAAGATCCTGAAACTGCTGCCACATGCGTTCGTCATCATGACCGCCGAGAATGTCGGCGTGCTGGTGCATCTGGGTCTGGATACCGTCCAACTCAACGGTGCGGGCTTCACCCCCCATGTCGCTCAGGGTGACACGGTGACCGCCGGTCAACCGGTAATCACCTACGACGTGCCGGCGATCGTCGCAGCCGGATACAGTCCGGTTGTGCCGGTGGTCGTCATGGACGAGCGGGAACCAGCGAATATTGCCGTCAGCGCTGCGGTAAGTGCTGGCGCCGATATCACCTCGGGGGCAACGCTTTTCACCGCAACCAAGTAGGCGCGGCAATGGAAGTCATCATCCTGAAGGATGCCGCCGAGATCGGCGGTGTCGCCGCTGACGCCATCGAAGCCCTTGTAACCCAGAAGCCGGATGCGGTGCTGGGCCTAGCCACCGGCTCGTCCCCATTGTCGATCTATGACGAGCTTGCGGCCCGCTGCAAAGCAGGACGAGTGTCGTTCGCCAAGGCCCGGGGATTCACCCTCGACGAGTACGTCGGCCTGCCGCCCGATCATCCCGAGCGCTACCGCAACGTCATCGATACCGCGTTCGCATCCCGGGTCGATTTCGCGCCCGGTGCGGTGGCCGGCCCCGACGGCCTCACTGATGACATCCCGGCCGCCTGTGCGCAGTACGAGGAAGCCATCCGGGCCGCGGGGGGTATCGACTTGCAGATCCTCGGGATCGGCACCGACGGACATATCGGGTTCAACGAGCCCGGTTCATCCCTGACGTCACGCACCAGGATCAAGACGCTCACCCATCAGACCCGGATGGACAACGCGCGATTCTTCGGCGGTGACATCAACGCCGTACCGACGCACTGCCTGACCCAGGGTTTGGGCACCATCATGGCCGCCCGCCACGTCATCCTGGTTGCGACTGGCCGCAGCAAGGCCGAGGCGGTGCATCAGTTGGTGGAGGGTGGGGTCTCCGCGCTGTGGCCGGCCAGTGTTCTGCAGCACCATCCCCATGCGACGGTGCTCATCGACGACGCCGCAGCGCGCCGCCTGCAGCTGGCGGACTACTTCCGGGAGACCCACCGGGCCAAGCCAGGCTGGCAGGGCATCTGAGGTGCTGCTGACCGCCGACACCGTGCTGACCGGCTCAGAGTTGTTGCGGCCCGGCTGGATCGAGGTCTCGGGTGACACGATCGCCGCGATCGGTGCGGGATCACCACCGCACCGGCCCGACCACATCCTAGGGGCCGTGACAGTGGTGCCCGGGTTCGTCGATACCCATGTGCACGGCGGCGGCGGCAGCAGCTTTTCAGCCGGTGCTGAGCAGACCGCGACCGCCGCTGCGTTACACCGGCGCCATGGCACCACCACGCTATTGGCGTCGCTGGTATCCGAGGCGCCCGACGATCTGCTTCGGCAGGTGCGCGAACTTGCCACCCAGGTGCGGGCCGATCTGATCGCGGGAATCCACCTGGAAGGTCCCTGGCTATCGGCGAAGCGCTGCGGCGCCCACGACCCAGTGCTGCTGCGTGACCCTGAACCCGGCGAACTGCGGCGGGTCCTGGATGCCGGTGCAGGCGCCATCCGGATGGTGACCCTGGCCCCGGAGCGGGCCGGCGGACTGGAGGCGATTCGTCACGTCGTCGATGCGGGAGCCGTTGCGGCAGTGGGCCACACCGAGGCCACCTACAGCCAGACGTGCGCGGCGATAGACGCAGGCGCAACGGTGGGAACACATCTGTTCAATGCGATGCGCCCGATCCACCACCGGGAGCCGGGTCCGGTGATCGCGTTGCTGGAGGATCCACGAGTAACCGTCGAGGTGATCGCTGACGGAGTTCATATCGACGCCGCCCTCTACCGCCATGTCACCCGCAGTGCCGGTCCCCATCGGGTGTCACTGGTGACCGATGCCATGGCGGCCGCCGGCATGTCTGACGGGGCCTATCGGATCGGTCCGTTGGCGGTTGATGTCGCCGACGGGGTGGCGCACCTGGCCGGCACCGAGACCATCGCGGGAAGCACCGCCACGATGGACCAGCTATTTCGGTTCGCCGTCGCTCACAGTATTGATCACGATGGCCTGCACCGCGACGAGGCACTGGCGTTGGCGGTACGTCAATCCTCGATCAACCCGGCGCGGGCATTGGGGCTGCCGTGCCCGGCCCTGCAACCCGGTACCTCGGCCGACCTGGTGGTGCTCGATACAGAACTGGCTGTGTCGGCTGTGCTGTACCGCGGGGAATGGAACGACGAGCCGGTCTCAGCCGCCTAACGATTGAGTTGTAGCTCCGTATCTTCACCCATCTCAGCTCGCGGAATGTCGTAACGCTGTGGTCTGGTGGAAAGTAATGAACTCCTCCACTTTGCGTAAACCTGGACTGATCGCGGCGGCAGCGGCCGGGTCGGTGATGATCGCCATCGGGATCCCGTTGGCAATCGCCGCACCCACCTCCGCGCCACCGTCGGACGGCCAGGGCTACGTCGATTCCACTGCCCGCTGTACCAAACCTGACATCGCTGTCATATTCGGTAGCACCGAGACGTCGCGAGTAGCGATCTGCAAGACCGCAGCTGGCGCATTCGAGTACCGCGGCGTACGTGTTCGCGATGGGGCCAAACTGATCGTCGTCGCCTCACAGACCTCCGACGGGGGCTACATCGCCACCAGCGATGGCGTGACCTATACCGTCACCGCGCAGGAACTGACCGTCAGCATCAGCGGCGATACCGTCCGCACCGAGTCCTGGACCGATCTGCACAGTCCGCAATCACCGGCGATACAGACCTCAGCGACCACCAAGTCGAGCGCCGCGACTAGCTCGGCACTAACAACATCGGCCACCTCGTCAGCCACGACATCAGCTACCGCGTCGGCCACGGCATCAGCCACCTCGTCCACGGCGTCGAGTGCAACGTCGTCCACCCCGCAGACCTCTGCAGCCCAATCCAACTCGACCGTGCCGCTGCCGCCTCCGCTGCCCGCCGAAGCCGGTGGCACCACATCCTCGGGCCGGTGATCCGGGCATCGTGTCAGTACGGCTGGTAGACGGCGCCACGGCAGCTACGCTCGCACAAATACTTCCCGTACTGCTGTTGACATTAGCCGTCGAAGTCCGGCGAAATCAGCTGCACTTGGAACTGTCCAGCTGGCTGATGGGCGCGTTCTTCCTGGCGTTCGGTGCCATCGAGACCATCCTGGTGCTGTCGATCGACGGGGCGGTCTACCCCTTCCAGCCATTCGACGCCGCCTCAGCGCTCATCATCTTCGGCGTGCTTGCAATCCTGTTCAGGCTCTCACTGTCCGACGGTCCGGACGAACAAAACGCTATCGACGGGTAGCGAACACCGGCCGCATCGCGGCCGGCCTCACGGAAACTCGATGTAACGACCAACCCCGGCAGCCTGGGCGCGGTCCAGAACCAAAGAACTGAGCGCCACATCGTCCATGGCGATGCCCATATTGAGAAACATCCGACGTCCGG
>JBMOKE010000029.1:0-21844 GCA_049315425.1 Mycobacterium sp.
AAGCTCCGATAGCTGTAGCGCTGAAAGCTCCGATAGCTGTAGCGCTGAAAGCGCCTAGCCACCCTGGGTGATGTAGGCCTGCAGCTGCTGGCGCTCGGCCTGTAACTCCTCCAGCCGGAATTTGACGACGTCCCCGATACTGACGATCCCGGCCAGTTGGCCGTTGTCCAGCACCGGAACATGACGCACCCGGTTGTTGGTCATCAGCGCGGCCAGGTCATCGATCGGGTCTTCGGGGCGGCACGTCACAACGTCGACGCTCATGATGTCGCCGACCGACCGGCCCAGAAGTTCCGGTCCGTCTTCGTGAAGTTTTCGGACGACGTCGCGCTCGGAGACAATGCCGACGACCCCGCCCGGCCCGATCACCACCATGGCGCCGATGTTCCGGATTTCGAGTTCGGTCAGCAGTGCGGTGACCGTCGTGGTTTCGGTGACGGTCGCCACCGCCGGACCCTTCCCGCGCAGAATGTCTGAGATACGCATAACCACCCCTCCCTGACCTGTGTGATGGATCTCACATCAGGCTACGGGGTCGAGTTCCCGCGCGTAAGCCTGTTCGCAATACGCGAGGGGTATGAAAGTCGGATGATCGAAATCACCCTCACCGGTACCGGAAGCCCCATGGTCGACCCGAACCGAGCGGGGCCGTCGACCCTGGTGGCCGCCGGAGAGCAGACCTTCCTCGTTGACTGTGGTCGCGGTGTGCTGATGCGCGCCGCCGCCGTCGGGGTGAGCGCGACGAACCTGACGGCACTGCTGCTCACCCATCTGCACAGTGACCACATCACCGATCTGTCTGATGTCATCACCACCCGGTGGATCAACTCGTTCGGCCCGGCACCGCTGCCGATCATCGGCCCGCCGGGCACCAAGGCGGTAGTGGATGCGACATTGGCGGCACTGGCCCCCGATATCTCCTACCGGATCGGCCACCATGCCGATATCACCGCTCCACCCGAGATTGTGGTGCACGAGTACACGCAGGGACAGGTGTGGGATAACGGCGGTGTGCGCATCACCGTCGCGCCGACCGACCACCGGCCGGTGGAACCCACCATCGCCTTCCGTATCGACTATGACGGGGCATCGGTGGTCCTGGCCGGAGACACGGTGCCGTGTGTCACCCTCGATGAGTTGGCCACGGGTGCAAATGCCCTTGTGCACACAGTGATTCGCAAAGACCTCGTCGCACTAGTGCCGACGCAACGACTCAAAGACATCCTGGACTACCACTCCTCCGTGGAACAGGCCGCGGCCACCGCAGCCCGGGCCGGGGTGGACACCCTGATACTCACGCACTATGTACCACCATTGGCGAGCGGCCAGGAAGATCAATGGCGGGCACTGGCCGCCGGCGAGTTCAACGGTCGAGTGGAACTCGGCGATGACCTGCTGCGCGTTTCAGTGGGGTGAATACCTAAGCGAGCCTGGTCATCTCGACCATGACATCGAGGTCACTGGAACCCTGGCCCAGGTATATCCCCTTCAGTGGCGTCACGTCGGCGTAGCTGCGACCAAAACCCACACTGATGTACTGCTCGTTGATCTCGGCATCGTTGGTCGGGTCGTAGTGACACCAACTGCCGGTCCAGGCCTGAATCCAGGCGTGACTCTCACCCTCGACGGCTTGGCCGATCGCCGCATCGGAATTGGGATGCAGATAACCCGAGACATAACGAGCCGGAATTCCCATGGACCGCAACAGGATCAGCGTGAGGTGGGCGAAATCCTGGCATACGCCGGTGCCCTCCGCGAGTGCATCGAGTCCTGATGAATGAACCCCGGTGGTTCCCCGGACATACCGTAGTTCGGAGTACACCCACCGGGCGGCGGCCAGCACCGCGTGCTGTGGATCAAGGCCCTTGGCGAGTTGTTTTGCGGTGCGGTCGATCCGCTTGCTCGCCGGCGTATAAGGAGTGGGCTTGAGAACCTCGTCGAAGCGATCAAGTACTGCCGCGGACCCCAGGTCGGCCCAGCTGATCGTCGTCGCCGCCGGCTCCGGCCTTTCCGTCTCGACGACCGAGGCCGATGTCACTTCAAGCTCGGTGTGCGGGGCGTGCAGATCGAATGCGGTCACCGCGGTTCCCCAGTAGTCGACGTAGCGGTACGACCGGGTCGCGGGAGTGGTTTCGACGCGATTGATGATGACGTTCTGCCGGGAATCCGATCGCGGTGTGAGCCGGGCTTCGTTATAGGACGCGGTGACTGTTGTCTTGTAGGCGTAACCGGTCGCATGCACCACACGCATCCGCCACATCAGAAGCCGCCCTCCTCGACCTCGCCGGACACCAACTCGTCGCTGCGCCCGGCATCTGACCACTCCACCCACGGTGCGAAGCGGAAGTACCTCAGCGCCAGTGCTTCTCCGACGTCACGGCAGGTTTCCTGGAGTCCGGCAAGGCGGTTTTCCAACGAATCGAGCAACATCCCAGGCTGCACAAACTCGAGTTCGCTGCGGGCCTGGCCAAGCAGGCGCCGAGCCTCAGCGCCGGCCCCGGCCCGATCATTGAAGCCCTGCATCAACTCGTCAATGCTGTGCTCGGCAAGTTTGAGGGAATAGAAGGCCGAACGCGGGAACTGACGGTCCAGCAGCATGAATTCGATCACCCGGTTGGCATCCAGCACACCGCGGTGAGTGCGCAGGTAGGTGTCATGTGCACCGGCCGCCCGCAACACGCTGACCCAGGTCGGTGAGGACGCGCTGTCACCCACTCGGGACAACAGCAACCGGACCGTCATGTCCACCCTTTCCAACGCCCGCCCCACCACCAGGAACCGGTAGCCGTCATCGCGGGACAGCGTGGAGTCGGCAAGCCCGGCGAACATCGCAGCGCGGCCCTCGACGAAGGTGAAGAACTCGTGCGGTCCCAGGCGTCGCGCCGCCCGTTCCCGCTCTGCCAGTGCGTTGTAGGTGGTGTTGAGACACTCCCACATGTCGCTGGAGATCACTTCCCTCGCCGAACGGGCGTTTTCGCGCGCGGCGCTGATTGCATCGACGATCGAACAACCGCGGCTGAGTCCGCGGTTGAACGCGACCAGATCGGTCAGCGCCCACATATCGAGCCGGGTTTGCGGAGACTCGATCCCGAGTACTTCCAGCAGGACCCGTGAGATTCGGTCGGGATCGGCGGTGGAGTCTTCGAGAAGTTGATGCACCGTCACGTCCAGAATGCGTGCGGTGTCATCGGCGCGCTCGACATAGCGGCCGATCCAGTACAGCGCCTCAGCATTGCGGGCCAGCATCACCGGACTCCCGTCTGCTGTTGCTGCTGCTGTTGCTGGTCACTGATGGCTTGTTGCTGGAGCGGATGCATCTCGGTGGCGGCACTTGATCGGGGCAGGGTCTTCACGACCTGCGCTGCGGCAAGCTCACGGGACTCCGGCGAGGTTCGCGACGCCAGCACCCAGGTGTCCTTGGATCCGCCACCCTGACTGGAGTTGACCACCAGCGATCCCTTGGTCAGGGCCACCCGGGTCAGTCCCCCGGGCAGCACCCACACCTTGTCGCCGTCGTTGACCGCGAACGGTCGAAGGTCGACATGCCGCGGCGCCAACGTGTCACCGACCTTGGTGGGAACTGTTGACAGCTGCACCACCGGTTGGGCGATCCAGCCGCGCGGATCGGCCTTAACCTTGCGGCGAATTGTCGCGAGCTCTTTCTCTGAGGCGCTGGGGCCGAAGACGATGCCATAGCCGCCGGAGCCCTCGACCGGTTTGATGACCAGTTCGTCGATGCGGTCGAGCACCTCGGCGCGCTCCTCGTCTAGCCAGCAGCGCATGGTGTCGACATTGGCCAGCAGGGGCTTTTCACCGAGGTAATACTCGATGATGGTGGGGACGTAGGTGTAGACAAGCTTGTCGTCGCCGACACCGTTGCCGACCGCGCTGGAGATCACCACGTTGCCGGCCCGGGCCGCGTTGAGCACGCCTGCGACGCCGAGTATCGAGTCAGGCCGGAAATGCATCGGGTCGAGGTAATCGTCGTCGATGCGGCGGTAGATGACGTCGACCTGCCGCTCACCCTCGGTGGTGCGCATGTAGACGGCGTTGTCGCGGCAGAACAGGTCGGGCCCCTCGACCAGTTCGACACCCATCTGCCGGGCCAGCAGCGAATGCTCGAAATAGGCGGAGTTGAATGGCCCGGGGGTAAGTACCACGACAGTGGGATCGGACTCATTGGTGGCCGCGGCGTTACGCAACGCCCGCAACAGCTGCGATGAATAATCGTCGACCGACCGAACCCGGTGGGTGCTGAACAGGTTTGGGAAGACCCGGGTCATGACCCGACGGTTCTCCATGACGTAGGAGACACCCGACGGTGATCGCAGGTTGTCCTCCAGCACCCGGAAGATGCCCTGGGCATCCCGGACGAGGTCGATACCGGCGACATGAATGCGGACGCCGTTGGGCGGCCTGATCCCGGCGGCCTCCCGGTGGAAGTGCTCGCAGGAGGTGACCAGCCGGCGTGGAATGACCCCGTCGCGCAGGATCTCCTGGTCGCCGTAGATGTCGTCGAGGAAGCGCTCCAGAGCGATCACCCGCTGGGTGATACCGGTCTCCAGGCGCGCCCATTCGGCCGCCGAGATGACCCGGGGAACCAGATCGAGAGGAAACGGCCGCTCCTGCCCGGACAGCGAGAACGTGACGCCCTGATCGACGAAGGCCCGTCCGAGCGCATCGGCCCGCGCCCCCAGTTCGTCAGTGCCGGTCGGGGCCAGTTCGGCGTAGATGCCCCTGTAGGGCGCCCGTACGTTGCCGCGGCGGTCGAACATCTCGTCGAACGCGGCCCCATAGCCGCCCAGGTCGCGATAACCGCCGAAGATGTGATCGTCGATGGGCAGCGCCGACGGCAGGGCGGCTTCGTCAGTACCGGACCGCGCGCTGGGAGGAGTCACGCGTCACATGCTGCATGAGAACCGCCGTCTCCGCAGGCTGAAGGGCTCCACTTTGGGACTATCCGCCCGGTGCTGGTATTCTCGGATCGCGCCGCGAGGGCACCTGTCCCGGCGTTCTGCAGACCTAGAAGTACCGACCAAACCGCCTTTGAACTGTGTAAGGGAACTAACGCGTGGCCAATATCAAATCGCAGCAGAAGCGCAACATCACCAACGAGCGCCGCAGATTGCGTAACAAGTCGGTGAAGTCGTCACTTCACACGGCCATCCGTGCCTTCCGTTCTGCCGCCGCCGAAGGTGACAGGGAGAAGGCCAGCGAGCTGCTGGTCTCCACCAGTCGCAAGTTGGACAAGGCCGCCAGTAAGGGCGTCATCCACACGAACCAGGCCGCCAACAAGAAGTCGGCGCTGGCGCACGCCCTGCGCAAGATCTGATCACCGCCCCGATCCAGGTTTACGGCCGGCGGCGGCCAGCTGCGCGACCTTGCGCACCGTGTCCTCCAGCACATATTCGGGATCTGCTGCCGCTCCTTTTACGTCGGCATTGAGATCGGCCACCAATCGGATGGCTGTTGCGACCGTCTCTTGAGTCCAGCGCCGCGACTGCTTCTGTGCCTTCTCGATTTTCCACGGCGGCATACCGAGCTCGCCGGCCAGCCGGCGGGAGTCACCGGAGAGCGGACCCACCCGAGCGATGGCGTGGACCGCCTCTGCCAGTGCGTCGGCGAGCAGTACATGAGCCACCCCGCGTGACATCGCCCAGCGCAACGCTTCTGCCGCTCCGGCGATATCACCCACAACAGCCTTGTCGGCGATCTCGAAGCCGGTAACCTCCTTGCCGCTGTGATAGCGGCGCACGGCGTTGGCGTCGACCTGCCCGCCCGTGTCGGCGACTAATTGCGAACAGGCCGAAGCCAGTTCGCGGATATCGGAACCGATAGCGTCGAGCAAGGCGTCGACGGTGTCATCGTCGGCCTTGATCTTCAGTGCGCGGAATTCGGCACGGACGAATGCGGCGCGTGCGCCGGCCTTGGCGATCTTGGCGCACTCGTGGGTCTGGGCGCCCAGCTCACGCAACTGCCCGGCCAAGGCCTTGGCCCGGCCGCCGCCGGAGTGCACCACCACCATCACGGTGCCGGGCGGCAGGTCAGCCGCAGCCGAGGCGATCAGAGTGGCAGCGTCCTTCCCGGCCTCGTCCGCGGCTTCCAACACGACCACGCGTTCGTCGGCAAACAGCGATGGGCTCAGTAGTTCAGCAAGCTCGTTGGTGGAAACGTCGCCGGCCCGCAGGCGGTTGAGGGGTACGTCGGCAGTTCCGGCGGACGCCCTGGCTGCCCGGAGGATCGCTGCTACCGCCCGCTCGACGAGGAGTTCTTCACCGCCGAGTATCAGATGCAGGGGCTCCACTGGCGCGCTCACCCGTCGATCGTGTCACGGGCCGCCGACGACACCCGACACCGACCACGCAAGAGCACAGAGCAGCCCCATGGCCATACCCAGCCGGAACCATCGCCACCGCCACAACACGACGGCCCCCACCGCCGCGCAACCCACGGCGGCGATACCCGGCCAGCCGGACGGCACCGCCACCGCGGCACCGGGTAGAGCTGCGGCAGCCTGCGCGCAATGCAGCAGCCACCACACCTCGGGTCCGGTGAACCGGATCAACAGATCTGCGGCTGCAGGCCAAAGCGTGGACAGCGCCGCGGCGGCAGTGCCGAACACGGTGATCGGTGGGATCACAGGAGCCACAATAAGATTGGTGATCACAGCCACCAGGCTCAGCTGTCCCGAGATGGCCGCGATCAGTGGCGCGGTCACCAGATGCGCCGCCAGCGCGATGCACACCGCATCGGCCAGTGGCTTGGGACATCCGCGCGCCACCAGCCTCGCCGACCAGACGGGCGCCACCACGATCAGGGCCGCCGTCGCGGACACCGACAGCATGAACCCGACATCCACGGCCAGTTGCGGTGCGAACACCAGCAGCGCGATCACTGCGGCCGACAGCACCGGGATGCCCTGCCGACGCCGGGCGGACAGCACCGCCAACAGTGCGATGGCGCCCATCACCGCGGCACGCAGCACGCTGGCGGTGGGCTGCACGACGATGACGAATACCACCAGCGCCAGTGCCGCCAGCGCCACCGCAGGCCGGGGTCCGATCAGCCGGGCCGACAACAGCACGGCACCACAGACGATGGTGACGTTGGCGCCCGATACCGCGGTCAGATGAGTCAACCCTGCAGTGCGAAACTCCGCGGTGGTGGTGGCACCCACGGTCGCGGTGTCGCCCAGCACCAAACCGGGCAGCATCGCGGCCTGGCCGGCCGGCAGCGCCTCGCGAGCGGCTGCGGCAAACCGGGTCCGCACCGCCTGGGCTGCCCGCTGGACGGCGGACGCCTCGCCGAACTCAGGCCGACCGACCGCGGCGAGCGCAGCCACGGTTAGATCCCGACGTCTGGGCCGGTCAATCCGGGCGCGAAACCGGGCGGGTTGGCCGGCAGTCAGGCGGGCGAAGTCGACCCCGCGCACGAACACCACGACGTGGCCGGTGGTGGCGTCGTCGGCGATACGAACCAGTGCGGCCCGAAACATCAGCCGACCGCTCCCCACCGAACGCGGGCTCTCCTCGGGCGTCACCGTCACCCACGCCGTCCTGCCGAACAGCTGCGCGACCGGGTGGTGATCCACGGCATGGCTGCGTAGCGCGATGGCAACTCCGAACCCAAAGCCGACCACCGCAACGCTGAGCACGCCCACCCCGGCCGCGCGCAACACCGGATGCGAGGAGCCCAGCGTGCGCCAGATCAGCCACCACCCGGTTGCCGCTGCGCAGCAGATCGCCGCGATCAGCGGGCCGATCCGCCAGGTGATGCCGGCGGCGGTCACCGCCCACGCGGTCAGTGCGGCAGGCACCAGTCGCACGTCCAGCGTCGGCTGCGGTTGCACTATTTAGACCCGCACCAGCGGCCGCAGCTTCTCCAGCCGGGCCGGGCCGATGCCATCGACCTCGCCGAGCTGATCGACGGTGGCGAACGTGCCATTGGCCTGCCGCCAGGCCACGATCGCCGCAGCGGTCACCGGCCCGACGCCGGGCAGGGTGTCCAACTGCTCTGCGGTGGCGGTGTTCAGGTCGACCGGGCCGGAGGATTTGGGGCTGGCGCCTGTGCCGCCGCCTGCCGAGCTGTCCCGCGGCGATCCGCCGCCCACCGAGCTGCCCAGTACTGCCGGGTGCCCGGCCGGAGTGGCCATGCCGACCACGATCTGCTCACCGTCGGCAACGCGGCGGGCCAGGTTCAGCCCGACGGTATCCGCCCCGTTGAGCGGGCCCCCCGCCGCCGATACCGCGTCGGCGATGCGCGCGCCGGGTGCCAGAGTCACCAGGCCGGGCTGCGTCACCAGCCCGACGACACTGACCACGACCGACTGATCCGCCGGTTGCGCCGGCGGGGGGGTTACGGCGGTGCCGGCCCGCGACACCGTCGAGGACACCATGTCCACCGGTGGGAGCTTCGCCGACGACACCGGTGCCGGATGATCGCGGACGAGCGTGAACACCGTAATCAATACGGCGAGGGCACCGATGACACCGAGGGCAATGCCGCCGGCGCGACCGGGATCGGCGCGGATAGCTGCCAGCCAGGCCCGCCCGGGGCGTCGGTCGTCGGGCACCCAACTGGGGGCAAGCGGTGCCGCGTCGGCCCAGTCCCCTTCGCCGTCGCCCTCGGTGACGCCGTCCCCGGTATCGATCGGGCCGGGTCGGGCGAATAGACGACGGTGCAGGGTGGCCAGTGACTGCTCGGTTCCCATCCGGCGACCGTAAAGTCGATAGCCGACCCACAACAGCCGGCGACACCGCACCGGTACGGTGCTGTGGATCAATCCCGGACTGTGCAATCGGACGCAATCAGGACGCAATCAGGAGACGACATGAGTTCAACGACGGCCCGGCCGCTACGGGTGATCCAGTGGACTACCGGCAATATCGGCCGCCGATCATTGCACGCGATCATCGGTCGCCCGGATATGGAACTGGTGGGTGTCTACGCCCACGGCGCCGACAAGGTCGGGATGGATGCCGCTGACCTTGCTGGCTGGCCGGAACCGACGGGCATCACCGCCACCAATGACATCGATGCGCTGCTGGCGACCAAGCCGGACGCCTGCTGCTACAACCCGCTGTGGCCCAGCATCGACGAACTCGAGCGGCTCCTCGAATCAGGCGTCAACGTCTGCACATCGGCGGCCTGGATCACCGGCGGCAAACAGACACCCGCAGACCTCGACCGAATCCGAAAAGCTTGCCAGCGAGGCAATTCGACGATCTTCGGCAATGGTGCACACCCGGGTATGACCAATATGGTCGCCATGGTGCTCTCCGGTTCCTGCGAACGAGTAGACGAGATCCGGATCACCGAGTCGGTGGACTGCTCCACCTACGAGTCGGCCGGCACTCAGACCGCGATGGGCTTCTCCTGCGATCCCGATACCCCCGGACTGGCCGAGAGCGTACGACGGGAGAGTGAGGTGTTCGCCGAATCAGCGGCGATGATGGCCGACGCGATCGGTGCCGAACTCGACCGGATGACCTTCGACGTCACGTTCACCCCGGCTACCGGCGACACCGACCTGGGGTTCATGACGATCCCGAAGGGCACCATCGGCGGGGTGATGGGCTACCACCGCGGCTGGGTGGGCGAGCGCAACGTGGTCAGCGTCGGGTTCAACTGGATCATGGGTGATCACGTGGTGCCGCCCAAACCACTGGAACACGGCCACGTCATTCAGGTGTTCGGAGTGCCGAATATGCGCACCGTGCTGCACTGCCTGCCGCCGAAGGATTGGACCGAACCCGGTTTCATGGGACTGGGCATGATCTACACGGCCATGCCGGTGACCAACGCGGTGCCGATGGTGGTGGCAGCCGCACCGGGCATCGTGACCTTGAAAGACCTGCCGCCGGTCACCGGACGCTTCGCAGCTCGCTGACTCCGGACTCAACGACGGGCTCGGTGGCCAGCACCACCCCGACCGCACCCGGGCCCAGGTGCACCCCGAGCACCGGACCGAGATCGGTGACGACCGCCGGACCGCAACCCGGCAGCGCACCGGCCAGTGTCGCAGCCACCTCGGCGGCCCCGGCGGGATTGTCGACGTGATGTACCGCCAATGCCGCGCGCTGCTCCCCCACGACGGCGAGGACGTGTTCGACCATCGCCACGGTCGCCTTCGAGGTGGTGCGCACCCGCTGCGCGAGCACCAGCTTGCCGTCGTCGATCCGCAGCAGCGGTTTGAGCGCCAAGGCGGTCCCCAGCCAGGATGCGGCAGCGCCGATACGGCCACTGCGGCGCAGATTCTCCAAGCGCTGCACTACCAGGAATGCATGCACCCGTGGCACCGTGGCTTCCGCTTGCGCGGCAACGGTACTGAGATCCCCACCCTCGCGAGCGGCTCGCGCGGCTGCGAGCGCCACGAAGCCGGTGCCCATTCCCGCCGACTTGGAGTCGACCACCCGCACCGCGCCGTCGAACTCGCGCGCCGCATGCTGCGCGGCCCCAAGTGTGCTCGACAGCTCGTTGGAGATATGCACGGCCACGACACCGTCGCCATCAGAGTCCGATAGCGCTTCGCGGTACACCGCGGCCAACTCGGTCGGGCTGGCGCCGGCCGTGGTGACCTGTCGCTGATACAGATCGGCCGGCGCCTCGTCGACGCCGTCGCGAAGATCGTTGCCGTCCACGAGGATATGCAGCGGCACGACCCGGATTCCCCACTCGGCGATCATGTCTTCAGGCAGCCGGGCCGAGGAGTCGGTCACCACGATCACCGGCACCCGCTACTCCCCGCCTTCGTCGTGCCTCACACCGGCTTCGGCAAGGGCCGTGAGCATTAACTCGGCGACCGCCTCATGCGCTTCGAAGTTCCAGTGAATCCCATCCGGATTGCCGCGGCCACCCAGGACGTGCGGTTCAACGGCTTCTTTGAGATCGACCAACGGTATGCGGTGACGGTCTGCCCATGCCGTGATCGCCCCCACAGTTCCCGACCGGCCGCGGTGCGAATATCCGTAGGTCTCGGCGACATGGACCGAGGGTAGGGATGCCACGATCGGGATGCCGGGGCGATTGAAGTCGATTGCGCCACGGGTCATTTCGAGGTATTCGACACTCAGGCGCGGCGGAAGTGCCGGCCGTGAGACCGGTGACAAGCGCGGTTGCAGCCAGCCGTAGGAGTCGCGCACCCACCGCCGCAACCACGGCGGGCGCACATAGCGGATCGACTCACGCAGCGCTGTCGGCAGCGGTGAGGGTAGCGAATCCATGCCGCTGGTGGCGAAGATCACCGCGCCCGCCCTCGGCAGCGCCGCCCAGGAACGTGGATCCTGAGTCGCCGCCCACCACACGTCTCGGCAGGTCCATCCGATTCGGCCGATGAGTTCCAGATTCCAACCAAGCTGGGCGGCAACAATATTGGGCCAGATGCGGGGATCGTCGGCAGGCAGGCCGCCCTGCGGACCGTAGTAGGACAGCGAATCAGCGAAAACCAGCAGGGCCTTACTAGGCGGGACAGCCTCAGAGGACATCGTTGGCAACCTGAGCGGATGCGTTCCACACGTCCAATCGCCAGCGAAGGTCGACGAATGCGGCGTCAGCGGCACCGTGTGCGGACAACTGCGCCCAACTGGCGTTGCCCATCCCGCCGAACACCGGCCAGTTCTCGACCGGTACCTGAAGGAGTGCGGCGGTCAGCGCGGCGATCAAGCCACCGTGTGCCACCAACACCACCGGCCGGTCCGCGTCGTCGCCACCCCAGTCAGGTTCACCGGCCACCAACTCCTCGACCAGTGGCACGCTGCGATCGGCGACGTCGACGCGGCTCTCCCCGCCATGCGGCGCCCACGTCGCGTCATCGCGCCAGGCGTACCGCGCCCCGGGTGAGCCGGCGTCAACCTGTTCGTGGGTCAGGCCCTGCCAGTCTCCGAGGTGAGTCTCCCGGAGCCGGGAGTCCTTGCGGACCGGCAGCTCACAGCACTGGCCGAGGGTCGCGGCGGTGTCGAATGCGCGCCGCAGGTCGGAGGAGACGATGAGCAACGGCTGTCGTGTGGCAAGCACCTCGGCGGCGGCCAGAGCCTGGGCCCTGCCGAGGTCGGTCAGATCGGTATCCAACTGGCCCTGCATCCTGCTACCGGCGTTGAACTCAGTCTGTCCGTGCCGCAGCATCACCAGCCGCCGCACCCTCACGTCGGCCCACCGTCTGATGGCGCCTCGTTGAGATCGACCTCGACCACGGGACAATCCCGCCAGAGCCGGTCAAGCGCGTAGAAGTTGCGTTCGTCGATGTGCTGGATGTGCACGACGATATCGATGAAATCCAGCAGCACCCAGCGGCCTTCCCGTGCCCCCTCACGGCGGGCCGCTTTGTATCCGGCCAATCGCATCTGCTCCTCGACCTCGTCGACGATCGCATTGGCCTGCCGCTCGTTGGAAGCCGACGCGATGACGAAACAGTCGGTGATCACCAGCTGTCCTGATACGTCGATGACGACGATGTCTTGGGCAAGTTTGTCGGCGGCGGCCTGTGCCGCCACGGTGGCCATCAGGATCGCTTCGGCCGTGGCGGTCATTGATTCATCCGGTAGAGACCCCGTTTGTTGACGTACTGCACGACGCCGTCGGGCACCAGGTACCAGATCGGTCGGGCGTTGGCCGCACGCGACCGACACTCGCTGGACGAGATTGCCAGCGCAGGCACCTCGACGAGGGTGAGGGCGTCGGCGGGCAATTGATCAATGGCGGCAGCGATGTGCTGGCCGTTGAGTTCGTAGCCGGGGCGACTCACGCCGATGAACTTCGCCAGCCCGAACAGCTCCTCCCAGTTCTGCCAGGACAGGATCGAGGCAAGCGCATCGGCTCCGGTGATGAAGTAGAGATCGCTATCGGGGTTCAGCGCACGCAGATCCTCCAGCGTGTCATTGGTGTAGGTGGGTCCGGCGCGGTCGATATCGACGCGGCTGACCGAGAACCGCGGATTGGACGCGGTCGCGATGACCGTCATCAGATAGCGGTCCTCGGCGGCCGTGACGTGGCGGCGGGCCTTCTGCCAGGGTCGGCCGGTCGGCACGAACACCACCTCATCAAGGCCAAACAGATCCGCGACCTCGCTGGCGGCAACCAAGTGGCCGTTGTGGATGGGATCGAATGTCCCGCCCATTACGCCAAGCCTGCGCCGGGATTGCACAAAGAGCCAGCTTACGGGAGCCCACGTTCGACCTCGGCAGTCGGGAGACACCGATTGTGCGAATGGCTATCGTGTGGCAGGTGTTCGAGCAAGACCACCCATGACGCGCATCCTGGCCATCGACCAAGGCACTTCGGCGACGAAGGCGGTCATCGTCGACGACGGCGGACGGGTGTGTTCGATCGCCGAGGTCGAGCTGCGGCCGACTTATCTGCCCGGTGGAGGCGTCGAGCAGGACCCGCGTGCTCTGCTCGATTCCGTCATCACCGCGGGCCGTCGTGCTTTGGCCGAGGCCGGGTTGGCGGTTGACGCGGTTGCGTTGGCCAATCAGGGCGAGACGGTGCTGGCCTGGGACCGTGCCACCGGGGAGCCGCTCTCGCAGGCGATCGTCTGGCAGGACCGGCGTGCGGAATCGATCTGCTCGGAACTGTCGACGGCGGCCGAGTGCATCAGAGCTCACACCGGGCTGGTACTCGACCCGTATTTCTCCGCACCGAAGATGGCGTGGATACGGCGCAACCTGACCGGTGCCGGCGTGGTCACCACCACCGACACCTGGTTGGTGAACCGGCTATGCGGCGCGTTCGTCACCGACGCATCGACGGCTAGCCGATCACTGCTCACCGATCTGGATACTTCGCAGTGGAATGACGAATTGCTCAGCCTGTTCGGCCTCGCCGGTGAGGCGCTGCCCGGAATCGTCGGCTGCGACGAGATCATCGGCAGCACAGATGTTTTCGGACCCCGGCTTCCAGTGGCCGGGTTGATCGTCGATCAGCAGGCAGCGCTGCTGGCCGAGAGTTGCCTGGAACCCGGCTTGGCAAAATGCACGTACGGCACGGGTGCATTCCTGCTGGCGCAACTCGGTGGCGACCCGGCGCGCTCGAACTCGGGGCTGACCACCTCGGTGGCCTGGCGCCTGCGAGGGCTTACGTCGTACTGCATCGACGGCCAGGTCTATACCGCCGCTGCCGCCGTGCGCTGGGCCACCGACCTGGGTCTGGTGGAATCGGCGGAACACCTCGATGTCACTGCGGCCCTCTCCAGTGACGGCGCGCTGTGCGTGCCCGCACTGGCCGGACTCGCCGCCCCGTGGTGGGATTCCGGCGCCACCGCCACCTTCACCGGCATGACCCTGTCCACCGGCCGGGGGCAGCTGGTGCGCGCTCTGCTGGAGGGCATCGCCGCGCAGGTGACCGGACTCACCGAGTTGATCGGCGCCGATCTCGGGCAACCGCTGACGCGACTGAGGGTGGACGGCGGGCTGACCCGCTCTCGCGTTCTCATGCAGGCCCAGGCCGATCTCGCTCAGATGCCCATCGATACCTACCCGTCGCCGCATGCCACCGCGCTCGGTGCGGCGGCGTGCGCCCGACTGGCCCTCGATCCGACGATCGACCCCGCGCAGGCAGTCGGCGAATGGGTGCCGCAGCACACCTACGAGCCACGGTGGTCGGCCGATAAGGCGGCAGAGTTCATCACGCGATGGAAACGTGCCGCGCACACGGCGCTCTCGGACCGGGAGACCACAACACCATGACTGTCAGCGACGTCATCGTCATCGGTGGCGGAATCGTAGGGTGCGCGATCGCCCGCCAGCTGGCCGGCGCTGACCTGTCGGTGCTGCTGCTCGAGGCACGCGACGATATCGGCGATGGAACCAGCAAGGCCAATACGTCGCTGCTACACACCGGCTTTGATGCCACGCCGGGAACCCTCGAGTCCCGGCTGGTGGCTCGTGGGTATCACCTGCTGGGCGAGTACGCGCAGCAGACCGGAATTCCGGTGGAACGTACCGGAGCGTTACTGGTCGCCTGGACCGACGACGAGCGCGACCTCCTGCCCAGGCTGAAAGAGAAGGCCGAACGCAACTCCTACCACGCCTGCGAGATCGTCGGAGCAGACGAGATCTACCGACGCGTTCCCCACCTCGGGCCCGGGGCGCTGGCCGGACTGACCGTCCCGGGCGAGGCGATCATCTGCACCTGGACCACCAATCTGGCACTGGCCATCGACGCCGTGGGGCGGGGTGCCCAACTCCGCCGGTCCACTCAAGTGCTCAGCGCCACCGTCGGCGCCGATCACACGACGCTGTCCACCACGCGCGGCGAGGTGAGCGGCCGCTGGATCATCAACGCCGCGGGACTCGGAGCCGACCATCTCGACGCCGCATTCGGGTACCGGCGCTTCACCGTCACTCCGCGCCGCGGAGAGCTTCTGGTGTTCGACAAGCTGGCCCGCCCACTGGTGCCCTGCATCGTGCTGGCCGTGCCGTCGGCCGTCGGCAAGGGCGTCCTGATCAGTCCCACCATCTACGGCAACGTCATGGTCGGTCCGACATCAGAGGATCTGGGTGACCGCACCGCCACCGGCACCTCGGAAGCCGGATTCGACTTCCTTCTCGCCAAGGGCCGGGCACTGATGCCGACACTGTTCGACGATGAGATCACTGCGAGCTACGCCGGGCTGCGCGCCGCTATCGATCGCAGTGATTATTTGATCGAGTTGGATGGCGACCAACGCTACGTTCTCGTCGGTGGAATCCGTTCGACCGGGTTGACGGCCGGGATGGCGATCGGCGAGCACGTCGCGGGCCTGCTCGCCGAAGCCGGCCTCGCTACCAGGAGCCGCTCGGAACTTCCACCACCGCCGCAGATGCCCAACCTCGGCGAGGTCGGGGTGCGGCCCTACCAGGACAGCTCACGTATCGCCGCGGACCCCGAATACGGCCGCGTCGTCTGCTTCTGCGAACGGGTCACCGCCGGTGAGATCCGCGATGCTTTCCAAACCCTCATTCCCCCAGTCGATTTCGACGGACTGCGCCGACGCACCAGGGCGCTGAATGGTCGCTGCCAGGGGTTCTACTGCAGCGCAGCAATTGCGTGCGAACTCGAGTCCCGCACGTGACGGGTGTTCGTCAGGTGGCCGTCGCGATCGTCGGCGGCGGTCCGGCCGGGCTCACTGCGGCGGCGACTCTCGCGCCCGTGGTGGATGGCGAGGTACTGGTCATTGAACGAGAAACGCAAACCGGTGGGATTCCCTGCTACAGCGACCATCTCGGCTACGGCATCGGCGATCTGCGACGTTTCATGTCCGGGCCGGCGTACGCGCAACGATTGTCCGATCGGGCCCGAGACGCCGGTGCGGTGCTGACCACCGAGGCCATGGTGACCGAGTGGGCCGGCCCACACCGCCTGGCGGTCACCTCGCCGGCAGGTCGCCAGATCGTGGAAGCCGATGCCGTTGTTCTGGCCACCGGCGCACGGGAACGGCCCCGCGCGGCCCGACTGATCCCCGGTGACCGACCGGACGGGGTCTACACCACCGGGGCACTCCAGCAGATGGTGCATCGCCACCACCGTCCGGTCGGCACCCGGGCATTGATCGTCGGTGCAGAACTCGTCAGCTGGTCGGCGGTGCTCACATTGCGCGAGGCCGGTTGCACGCCCGTGGCCATGACCACCGTCTATCCCCACTCCGAGGCCTATGCCGCATTCCGGATCCCCGGGAAACTTCTGATTCGCGGACCGGTGCTGGGCCGAACCCGGCTGGTGAGCATCACCGGCAAGGATCGCGTCGAGGCGGCGGTGGTCGAGAACCTCGACACCGGGCGACGGATCACGATCGACTGTGACACCGTCGTCTTCACCGGCGATTGGATTCCCGATCATGAACTCGCCCGCTCCGGTGAGCTGGAGATGGATCCGGCAACCCGGGGCCCAGTCGTCGATACCGGCCTGCGCACCAGCCGGCCGGGCGTGTTCGCGGTGGGTAACCTGCTGCATCCGGTGGACACCGCCGCCGGCGCGGCATTGGACGGTCGGCGCGTGGGTGCGGCCGTTCAGTCATGGCTGCAGGAGCGTCGGCATAACACCGCCGGCGTCAGGCTGCGGACCGATGCTCCGCTGCGCTGGGTGACCCCGCAACTCATACCCGCCGACGATCACCCCCGGGAAGATCTGCGGTTCTGGGTCGATGAGTACGTGCGGATGCCGAAACTCCTTGCGGTCCAGGACAACCGCGTCATCGGCTCGACCCGCACCCTATGGCCGGCCGCACCCGGACGCATCTACCGCGCGCCGTGGACGCTGGTATCCGGCGCCGACCCCACCGGTGGCGAGGTCACCATCTCACTGCGCTAAGCGGGCCCGGTCAGACTGGAAGAAGCTGATCGATCACGGCAGCAAGCTGCTTGGCGGAGCGGCACTCGTGCATGGTGATGACGTCTTCGTAGCGCGGCACCGCCGAATCGCCACTGCCCCAGAGGTGTCTGGGCTCGGGGTTGAGCCAGTGCGCGTGGCGGCTCGCGGTGACCATGTGTGCCAGGACATCGACAGCCGGGCTTCGGTAGTTGGTGCGGCCATCGCCGAGGATGAGCAGAGAGCTTCGCGGCGACAGCACGTTGTGGAAGTTCTCGGTGAAGGAGACAAACGCGTTGCCATAGTCGGAATGCCCATCGCGGGTATACACGCCGGCTTCACGGGTGATGCGCTGAATGGCGACGGCCAGATCCGCATCCGGCCCGAATAGGTGAGTCACCTCATCGGTGGTGTCGATGAAAGCAAAAACCCGAACACGTGAAAACTGCTGGCGCAGCGCATCCACGAGCAGCAGGGTGAAATGGCTGAAACCCGCCACCGATCCCGACACATCGCACAGCACGACAAGTTCTGGGCGGGCCGGGCGCGGCTTGCGCAGCACCAGATCAATCGGCACTCCACCGGTCGACATCGACTTGCGCAGTGTCTTACGCAGGTCGATCGCCCCGGCCCGGGACCGGCGCCGCCGCGCCGCCAGCCGGGTGGCCAGCATGCGGGCCAACGGCGCCACCACCCGTCGCATCTGACGCAACTGGTCACCGGAGGCACGGAGAAACTCAACGTTTTCGGCCAACTGCGGGATGCCGTATGTCTGAACGTGATCACGACCCAGTTGTTCAGCGGTCCGGCGCTTGGTCTCGCCCTCCACCAGCCGGCGCAATTGCGCGATCTTCTGCGCGGCAAGAGCCTTGGCGATCTGTTGTTGAGTGGGTGATGGATCGTCACCGTACGGTGCCAGCAGCCCCGCCAGTAGCCGACCCTCGAGCTGATCGAGTCCCATTGCCTTGAGGGCCTGATAGGACGAATACGACGGACCGCGACTGGAGGCGTAACGTCCATGCGCCTCGACGATCGCCGCGATCATCGCCACCAGTCGCTCGTCGAGATCGCCGATATCGGGATTATCAGCCAGCAGATCCAGCAGCATGGATCGCATCGCTTCGATATCGTCCGGCGACAACGGCGCGGGGCCTTGCTCGTTAGCGGAGTCCTCATCAGCCAGGACCGTGCGTCCGCCCAGTGCGGCGGGCCACCATAGATCGAACAGAGCGTCGTAGGTCTGCCGGTGATCGGCCCTGCGCAATACCGCGCAGGCCAGCCCTTCGCGCAGTTCCTCACGATCGCCCAGCCCGAGCACACTCATCACCCGGCCGGCATCGACGGTTTCCGATGGTCCCACCGAGATGCCCTGAGTGCGTAGAGCTTCGACGAAGCCGACGAGATGGCCGGGCAGCCCGTGGGGAGCCAGCGGCTGGGCGGGTCGGGTTCTACGGATGGCCATCGTCGACGCCGTCAGTTCAGCCGGAGCTCGCCGGCGGCGCGCACCTGATCGGACTGATGCTTGAGCACCACCCCCAGCGTCGCGGCGATCGTCGCATCAGTGATGGTGTCCATTCCCAACGCCAGGATGGTGCGTCCCCAGTCGATGGTCTCTGCCACCGACGGCACCTTCTTGAGTTGCATCCCGCGTAGCACGCCGATGATCCGGACCAGTTCATCGGCGAGACGCTCGGGAAGTTCCGGAACGCGGGAGAGCAGGATGCGCCGCTCCAGCTCGGCGTCCGGGAAGTCGATGTGCAGGAACAGGCAGCGGCGTTTGAGCGCCTCGGAGAGTTCACGGGTGGCATTCGATGTCAGCACCACGAACGGGGTACGGGTTGCGGTGATGGTGCCCAGTTCCGGAATGGTGACCGCGAAATCGCTGAGCACCTCCAACAGCAGGCCTTCGATCTCGATATCGGCCTTGTCGGTCTCGTCGATCAGCAACACGGTGGGCTCGGTGCGCCGGATCGCAGTCAGTAGCGGGCGTGACAGCAGAAACTCCTCGCTGAACACATCGGACTTGGTGGACTCCCAATCTCCGGCGCCGGACTGGATGCGCAGGATCTGCTTGGCGTGGTTCCACTCATACAGCGCGCGGGCCTCGTCCACTCCCTCGTAACACTGCAGCCGCACCAGGTCGGATCCGGTGCACTGGGCAACCGCACGCGCTAACTCGGTTTTACCGACGCCGGCCGGGCCCTCGACGAGCAGTGGCTTGCCGAGCCGGTCGGCCAGGAAAACTGCGGTGGCGGTGGCGGTGTCGGGCAGGTAACCGGTCTCGGCCAGCTTCCGGCCGACATCGTCGATATCGGCGAACAGCGGCGCCGGGCGCGCCTTCGATTCGGTCAAGTCGGGGTCTCCAGTCTTTTCGGCGATCTCAGGCGGGGCGGGTGTGGCCGTCGCCAATGACGATCCACTTGGTCGAGGTCAATTCGGGCAGACCCATCGGCCCGCGGGCGTGCAATTTCTGGGTGGAGATGCCGATCTCGGCCCCGAAGCCGAACTGCTCGCCATCGGTGAACGCGGTGGACGCATTCACCATCACCGCCGCCGCATCCACCCGTTCGGTGAAGCGCTGCGCGGCCGCCAGATCGGTCGTGACGATGGCCTCGGTATGGCCGGTGCCGTAGGTGTTGATGTGTTCGATCGCAGCGTCGATTCCGTCGACGAAGGCCAGCGCGATATCCATCGAAAGGAACTCGGCGCGCAACTGTTCCTCGGTTGGGTTGTCGTGCACGGTGACACCGGCCCGTTGCAGTGCGCCGACGAGCCGTGGGCCTGCGGTATCGGCGATACACGCGTCGATGAGCAGGGTCTCGGCTGCATTGCAGACACTGGTCCGACGGGTCTTCGCGTTCAGCACGATTCGCTCGGCGACGTCGAGATCGGCGCCGGCGTGGACATACACATGACAATTACCGACACCGGTCTCGATGGTCGGCACGGTGGCATCCCGCACGACGGCATCGATCAGCCCCGCTCCGCCGCGCGGGATCACCACATCGACAAGTCCGCGAGCCTGGATGAGATGGGTGACGCTGGAGCGGTCAGCACACGGCAGCAACTGCACCGCGTCGGTGGGCAGCCCCTCGTCGCCCAGCGCATCGCGCAACACCGACACCAGCGCGGCGTTGGATACAGCCGCCGATGAACTGCCGCGCAGCAGGACTGCATTACCGGATTTCAATGTCAGTCCAAACGCGTCGACGGTGACGTTGGGCCGGCCCTCGTAGACGATCCCGACCACGCCGAGCGGCACCCGCTGCTGTCGAACCTGCAGCCCGTTGGGCAGGGTGCTGCCGCGCAACACCTCTCCGACCGGATCGGGCAGGCCGGCGACCTGACGCAGCCCGGCGGCGATCCCGTCGATGCGCTGTGGATTGAGGGCAAGTCGATCCAGCATCGACTCGGGCGTCCCCGCAGCCCTGGCGCTCGCCAGATCCTCGGCGTTGGCGGCCAGTATCACCTCGGCGTGCGCCAGCACGGCGTCAGCGGCGGTATGCAGGGCGCGGTCCTTGTCCGCCGTTGTCAGCGACGCGAGCGTGCGCGCGGCGACTCGGGCCCGTCGCGCGGCGTCGTGCACGGCTTCCCGGACGTCAACGTCATGACCGACGTGCACGCTCATAGCCCCAGCGTATCGGTACCCCACCAACCGGAGGGTAGGGGTTAACCTAAGCCGGTGGCCCTGACCAGGATCGCCTGCTGCCAGATTGCGCCGGTGATCGGCGACCTCACCGGCAACACCGAACTCATCGCAACCCAGATTTCTGCTGCGGCCGCGGCCGGCGCCCAGGTGATCGTGTTGCCTGAACTGGCCACGTCCGGGTACATGTTCACCGACGCCGACGAAGCTCGCGCAGTCGCACTGGCCGCCGGTGCCCCCGACTTCGGCACCTGGTCGGCGGCGGCCGGTGCCGCGGTGGTGATCGGCGGCTTCTGCGAACTCGGCGACGATGGGCGGTTGTACAACAGCGCGGCGGTGGTCGATGCCGAAGGATTTGCGGCCTGCTACCGCAAGACTCACCTCTGGGATCGGGAGAAGCTGATCTTCACCCCCGGCGCCGCGCGCCCGCCGGTGCTGGTGACCGCTCACGGCGCGATCGCGGTGATGGTCTGCTACGACTTGGAATTCGCCGAAGTCACCCGCCGCGCAGCCCTGGATGGGGCTGAACTCATCGTCGCGCCGGTGAACTGGCCATTGTTCGATCGACCCGAGGGAGAACGCCCCGGTGAGGTGATCACCGCAATGTCTACCGCACGCACCAACAAGGTGGCGGTGGCCGTCTGCGATCGAAGCGGGACTGAGCGCGGACAGCAGTGGACCGAGGGGACGTCGATCATCAGTCCCGAGGGCTGGGTGCTGGCCGACGTCGGCGCGGGCGTCGGTATCGCGATCGCCGATATCGACCTAAGCCTCACGCACGACAAATCGGTGACCGAGCACGCCGACCTGTTTGCAGATCGGCGCGTGGATCTCTACTAGCGCGGGTCGGGAAATGGCTAGCATCACCTGATGAGTACCGAGCCGAAGACCGCAACGCTCTTCACCGGCGGGGTGATCTGG
>JBMOKE010000161.1:0-4970 GCA_049315425.1 Mycobacterium sp.
GGCAGACAGGGTGTGGCCGATCCGGTCCAGTTCCTGTTCGACATCGGCGGCGGTCACCACGTATCCGTCGTCGAAGTGCCGGAAGTCCAGCTTCACCGCGGGCTGCAGACACCACTCGAGCGGCACCTCATCGATCGTGATCGCCCGCTTACCGGCGTCCATCGTCGAGGCGTAGTGATACGGCGCGTCGAGGTGGGTTCCGTTATGGGTGGTGATCCGGACCCGTTCGATTGCCCAGCCCTCCCCGTCAGGGAGATCAGCGACGGTTGCGCCCGGGAAGAACGACACCACCTCGGCGGCGGTCTGTCGATGGTCGAAGTAGTCGATCTCGGGCAGGTGTCCGGGTGGGTCGGAGGCGATACCGGCTTGCAACGGAACCGATAGGTCGACGAACCTGCGCTTCGTCATGGCGCCCAATCGTAGCGCGGTAGTTCGGCCGCAACCGCACACCAGAACGTGCTGTAATCGCCGCCATGGGCTCAGGCGAACAGACAGCGATTCCCGGCGGCCCGGACCAGGTGACGGCGCACTGGCTGTCGGGCATCTTGAGCGCAGGCGGCCACCAGGTCGACGTCGACAGCGTCGAGGTCAGCGGGATCGGAACCGGTCAGACGGGCGCGACCTATCGGGTCGCGGTCCGCTACGCCGGAGGCGGGCAAGGCCTGCCGGACTCCTTCGTCGTCAAGCTGCCCGCGCAGGACGAGGCGGTCCGGGATCGGGTAGCCCTGAGCTATCGCTCGGAACACGCCTTCTACACCGAGGTCGCCGACACGGTCGCGGTTCCACTCCCCCGCTGCTATCACTGTGCGATCGCCGATGACGGTGCCCAGTTCGTTCTGCTGCTGGCCGATATGGCGCCGGCGGTTCAAGGCGATCAGATCCGCGGCTGCAGCGTGACCGAGGCGCGGCTGGCGGCCACCGCATTGGCGGGACTCCACGGCCCCCGCTGGTGCGATCCGGCCTGGCTGGATTTCACCGGCACGGTGATGCCCCGCCCCGACGAAGCCGGCGCCCGTGGGCTGGGCGATATCACCAAGCTGGCGACGCAGATCACCATCGACAAGCTCGGCCCGCGGATGAGCCCGGCCGATCAGCAGACGGTGCTGGAGTCGGCGGAGTTGATGGCCGACTGGTTGCTGCACTCCCCCGACCGATTCAGCCTGCTGCACGGTGACTACCGGATCGACAACCTGCTCTTCGACCCCGACCGGACCCGCGTGACGGCCGTGGACTGGCAGACATTGGCGGTCGGTTTGCCGGCGCGGGACCTGTCCTACTTCATCGCGACGAGCCTGCAGCCCACCGAGCGCGCCGCCCACGAGCGCGAACTTGTCGACGCCTATCACGGTGCACTGGCCGTGCACGGCGTTACCGGTTATGACGCTGAAACCTGTTGGCAGGATTACCGTTTCGGCATGTTGCAGGTACCGCTGATCTGCACCCTGGGCTTTGCGTTCTCGGCGGAGACCGAACGCGGCGACGACATGATGCTGGCAATGCTGCACCGCGGCAGCCAGGCAATCCGGGACCTCGGAACCCTCGAACTGATCACTACCTAATCGGCACGCGCATCTGATGACGGTCCATGGGGATCGGTGGACAGGTCGGGGGAGAAGTCATCGGGTGTGAGTGACGCCTCGGACGCCTCGAGTAGGGGCCTTTCGTTTGAGACCGATCCGGAGCGGATCCCGCCGCCTGTGCGGTCACCGTGCCAGTCGCGCAACAGCAGGACGATGCCGGCAATGGCGAGTGTGATCACCACGGCGGCGGCCCATGCGCTGCCGGTGCTTACCGCGACAATCAGCGCAATCAATCCCGCGACGGCCAGCAGTGCGACGACCCGCATCGCTACAGTCTGCTACCGGCCACCCACATTCCCCGGCTACCACCGCGCGACGCGCCTGACCGGATGCCCGGACGCGGGGGAGTGGCGGGCCGTCAGGCTGCGGTCTGGGGTTGCCTGCCGAGATGCACATGGACGACCCGCGGAGCAGTGGCGGGCGGCGCCTCGCTGCGGGAGAGCAACTCCACGCTCTCGGGCAGTTCCCGAGGGTTGATCACCCCGGCGGCGATATCCCGCAATACCTCATGGGCGCGAGCCAGTTGATGGCGCTTGCGGTACTGGCCGCCGGGTAGTTTCACACCGGCCCATACCCCGTATTCCTCACCGACATCGATGGCCTGGCGCGCGCAAGCCCGCTGCTGAGCCAGCGGGCACTGGCGCAAACAGATGGTCCGAGCTTTGGTGGCGGATTGTTCGTAGACGCGAGCCTTGGCGGCGCCGTCACTGGTGTCATCGTCGGCGTAGCCGAACCACAGTTCTGGCTCTGTCGAACACGGTCGGTAGTTCATCGCAGCCTCCTGATCGAGTTTCGGAGACAGAAGCGTATACGCTAGGCTCCGCCCGTGCAATCAAAACATAAACAGAAACGTATACATCCACTCCGCTGTGTACGATTCAGACATGGTGGGATCCGGACGGTGAGCCGGGAGACGGCGGGTGCGGCAATTCGGGCACTCCGGGAGTCGCGGGACTGGTCGCTGGCGGACTTGGCGGCCGCCACCGGAGTGAGCACCATGGGCCTCAGCTACCTCGAGCGCGGAACCCGAAAACCGCAAAAAGCCACAGTTCAGAAGGTTGAAAACGGTCTGGGACTACCACCGGGCACGTACTCGCGCCTGGTGGTCGCCGACGATGCAGATGCCGAACTCGCCCAGCTGCTGGCCAGCCCGTCAACCGGGCCGGCGCCCGGCACAGTGGGTGCCGGCGGCATCGTCCTCAGCAAGCACAATGTCGCCGAAGTGCTCGAAGCGAGCGCCGAGGCTCAGCTCGAAACCCTCAATTCGTTGATGGAGCGCCTGCCACAGGAGGCCTCGAACGAATACGAAATCGTTATTCGATCTGCGATCTCGCAGTGCGTGAAAGCCGAGCAACTGGCCGCCAACTCCTGGCGGGTCGCGGTCGCCACCGACCCGGGACCATCCACCGGCCGGCTGATGGCCCACCTCAAAGCCATGGAAGCAATTCGCTGCGATCTGCTCGACCGGTTGCCCGGCAGCATCAGCACCCGGTTCGACCGTGCCTGCGCTCGCTCCGGATTGCCCGACCCGGTGATCGCGACACTTCTCGGGATCAGCGCTGAGGAGATGTGGGATATCCGGACCTGCGGCGTGATTTCGCCGGCCGCACTGCCCAGGGTGAGTGCGTTCGCCGCGGGGGAGTCGTGACGGTTTGCGAGGTGGACATCCTGCGCCGCGCCCACGCGCTGTTCGCGGTCGTCGGCGACCACCGGTCGGTCGACGTTGTCACCGCGGGATCGACACCGCTACCCGGCGGCACAGGCAGGACCGCCGCGGCCCATCGTCATGCCGAGGCGCTACGGCGATTCGAACTGATGGCGTCGCGCGACACTGATACCGAACTGTCGCAGATCATCGCCGAGGCCGACCGTGACCATCGCGAAGCCCACCACAACACCGCAGCCGTGCTGGCCGCTGCCCGGGCCGATGTGGAACCGGTGCCAACCAACCCGATGGCTGCACGAGAACTGATGCGTCGCAGAGTCATTCGTCTGCGGACCCAGCGGAGGCATGTCCTGGCCGCCCGCCGGCGGGCGCGTCGTCACCGGGTTGCACTGCGGGCCCTGCGGTACCGGCGCCACCAAGGCCGCACACCGAGCAATGATCGCCGTGCCGATACCGCGGTGCGCGCCGCGCTGAGCAGACTGGGTTGTCCGTACGTGTGGGGAGCCGAGGGCCCGGACCGATTCGACTGCTCGGGTCTGGTTCAGTGGGCCTATGAGCGGGCAGGAATTCGGTTGCACCGCACCACCTATGACCAGATCAACGATGGCATGCCCATTTCGCCCGCACAGGTCCGTCCCGGCGATCTGGTCTTTCCGCACGCCGGCCACGTCCAACTGGCGATTGGTGACAACCTCGTCGTTGAGGCCCCGTACCCGGGCGCGACGGTACAGATCAGCCAGTTGGGACCGAACGTGGCGATCCGGCGGCCGGTCTAGTTCCACCGGTCAACAGGGTGAATTGTCCACTGCCGCCGGCCTCCCTAAAGTCACCGCCATGAGAGGCTCGCGGTGGCGGATTACCAAGACCTGCTCGACGCGATAACCCGCATCCGGCACGCCACCGGTGACGACGGCGCCTGGATGGCGGGGTTGTCCGCCGGTGATATCGCGGCCGCGGCTAACCCGGTCAGTTCGCCGGCGGCCATCGCGGCGGTATTGGCCAAGCTCAGGGCAGCACACACCGATGTGTTCCCTTCGGGCTCGGTGTCGGGACTGTGGCCGCAGGCACCCGACCAATCCGAAGGTGCCGCTGCGGAAGCCATCCGTACTGCCGAAACTGCACTGGCTCAACAGAATTCACAGACAGCGCAGCTGGATCTGCAGGTGGTGACTGCGGTACTCAACGCCCATACCAATCACGCCGAGGGTGTGGCGGCTCTGGATCGGCTACAGAGTGAGATCGAGGCGGCCGTTGTGAGCCGTACCGATCTGGATACCCCGGCCGGCGCCCGTTCCTTTCAGCGATATCTGATGGACAAACTGCGCGACATACGGTCCGTCGTGGAGACCGCCGACGTGGACTCGACGTCCAAGGCGTCGCTGGCGGCGGCATTGGCCTCGCTGTACGCGTCCTCGGCATCCGCCGACGTCGCACAGCCGAGCGATCCTCCGCATCCTGCGAATGAGCTGCCGCCAGCAGCGCCCGCAACGCCGGCGGTGGCCTCTGGCCGAACCGAGCCGCGCACTCCCGGTCCTCTCGATTCCGGAATACCGGTCGATCTCGGCCTCGACCCGTTACCGCCGCCGAGCGACACCGCCGCCTATCTGCCCATGGATTACCCAGCTCCACCGACGGGCATGCCGCCGCCCGCTGCAGCGCCGATCGGGTGGGGCGGCGGCGCTCCGGGGGCGGGCATGCCATTCGGCGGGGGCCTGCCAACGCTG
>JBMOKE010000162.1:0-4969 GCA_049315425.1 Mycobacterium sp.
GGTGTTGTCTGCTCGGCTCCTCCTCACGCCCTACGGGCGCGCATCGTCGCCTTCGCCTGCCAGGGCGAAACGGCCGTCTGCCGTCTGCTCGACCAACCCATCAACCAACAGCGAATCAAGAGCGCGGTCGCGCTGCGCGGTGTCACTTAGCCACACCACGTCGAGGTGCGCTCGCGGCACCGGCACTGAACTCGCCCGAAGGACGTCGAGCAATTTCCCCCGAACCTGCCGATCGGTTCCGGCGTAGCGCTGCGCGGCCCGCGGCGGGCCGTCATCCACCGGATAGCCGGTGTCACGCCAAGCGCAGGCCGTGAGCGGACAAATCCCGCACTTGGGCGCGCGGGCTGTGCACACCGTCGCGCCCAACTCCATCAGCGCGGCCGAAAACTCAGCTGCCAGAGCATCGTTCGGTAACAGGGCGGCCACCTCCGCGTGATCACGCACAGTCGAAGGGTTTCCCGCGTCAGCCCGGCCCTGCACCGCGCGTGCCACCACCCGGCGAACATTGGTGTCGACGACGGGTACCCGCTTGCGGTAAGCGAAGCAGGCCACCGCACGTGCGGTGTAGGCACCGACCCCGGGTAGGCCCAGGAGAGTGTCGACGTCGTCGGGCACCACGTCGCCGTGATCATTGGCGATCACGACAGCGCATTCGTGAAGTCTTTTGGCCCGTCGCGGATAGCCGAGCTTGCCCCAGGCCCGCAGCACATCAGCGGCGCCGGCCGCCGCCGTCGCCGATGGGGTCGGCCATCGCGCGACCCAGTCCACCCAGATCGGCGATACCCGGGCCACCGGGGTCTGCTGCAGCATGAACTCGCTGACCAGGATCTGCCACGCGCTGACACCGGGAGCGCGCCACGGAAGCTCACGCTTGGCCTGTGCGTACCACTCGAGAAGATCCTCGGCGGGGATGCTCATCGGCCGGACGTTTCGGCGACCGTGCAAGATGGGGGGCATGGCGAATACCAGTCCTGCGGCAGCGTGGATGGCACTCAAGCAGGGTAACGAGCGGTTCGTGGCGGGCCGTCCCGAGCATCCCAGCCAGAGCATCGAGCATCGGGCCAGTCTCGCGGTCGCGCAGCGGCCGAATGTTGTGGTCTTCGGGTGTGCAGACAGTCGGGTGGCCGCCGAGATCATCTTTGATCAGGGCCTGGGTGACATGTTCGTGGTGCGCACCGCCGGCCACGTCGTCGACTCGGCGGTGCTCGGCTCGATCGAATATGCGGTGACCGTGCTCGACGTTCCGCTGATTGCTGTGCTCGGCCACGACAGCTGCGGTGCGGTGCAGGCGACCCTCGACGCCCTCGATGAGGGGCGGGTACCCGGCGGGTTCGTCCGCGATGTCGTGGAGCGGGTGACTCCGTCGATCATGTTGGGCCGCCGTGAGGGATTGACCCGGGTCGACGAATTTGAAACCCGTCACGTCATCGAGACCGGCACCCAGTTGCTGGCGCGGTCCAACGAGATCGCCAACCGGGTCGACCGCGGTGAGCTGGCCATCGTCGGGTTGACCTACCGCCTCGCCGACGGCCGGGTCACGCTGCGTGAGCACCTTGGCGAGATAGGCGAATAGCGGCAAAACCCCGGTCAACAAAGCGACACGCCGGGCGGGGTCGGACGGCTCGCAGTGACCTGGCCCTACGGTGAGAACGTGCTGGATCTCGAACCGCAGGGCCCCCTTCCGCCACAGGTCTACTGGCGGCGCAGAGGACTCGCTCTCGGCATCGCCGCGCTCGCCATAGCCCTGGTCGCCGGAATCGCATTCGCCGTGTTCGGTGGTTCAGATTCGGCCAAGACCGCAAAAACGGAGACCACCCAAACTCCGCAACCAGAGGACAAGACTCCCGTCGTCGCCCCGGCTGAGTCCAGCGAGGCCCCGACTCCGACGCCCACCGCGGCCGTTGAGCCTCCGCCGATACTGCAGGCTGGCGATGACTGCCCCGACTCGACGCTGGCGGTCAAGGGCATCACCAACGCGCCGCAGTACCTCATCGGCGACCAGCCGAAGTTCACCATGGTCGTCACTAACATCGGTTTGGTCGCCTGCAAGCGGGATGTCGGAGCCGCGGTACTGGCCGCCTACGTCTACGCGCTCGATAACAACCGGCTGTGGTCCAACCTCGACTGCGCGCCCTCCAACGAGACCCTGGTGAAAACGTTCAATCCCGGGGAGCAGGTGACCACTGAGGTCACCTGGACCGGAATGGGCTCGGCCCCACAATGCCCGCTGCCGCGTGAGCCGATCGGCGCCGGCACCTACAACCTGGTTGTCCAGTTGGGCAATCTGCGGTCGGCGTCGGTCCCGTTCATTCTCACCGACGCACCGCCGCCGGTGCCGGCCGAGCCCGGTCCGCCCGCCGGGGAGCAGGCGCCCGCGCCGGACGGTGCGGCGCCCGCACCCGGCGGCTGATCGGCGCTAGCGGGTGGTCGCAGCTCACCCGATGTGACCGTTCACAGCCGATCATTGCCTGCCGGTTCTCAGATCACGGGGTATGGCCGTCCCGGTTCACTGCCGTCGGTACGGCCCGCAGTCTCGCCTCGGTGAGCGACACCATGGCACGCAGTGCATCGCTGATGGTGGCGGATTCCAGAGTCCGCAATCCCTTCGGCGGCGTTCCGGAACCCGTCGGCACGAGCGCGGTGGTGAACCCCAGTCGGGCGGCTTCGGCCAACCGGCGATCCATACCGGTCACCCGGCGAAGGTCACCCGCCAAACCGACCTCGCCGATCACCACGGTCGTAGCCGGCAGTGGCCTGTCGGTGAACGCCGAGGCCATCGCCATGGCCACCGCAAGATCAGCAGACGGATCGGTGATCCGCATACCGCCCACGGTGGACAGGTAGATATCCATCGCGCCGATCGGCACCATGGCTCGCTTCTCCAGTACGGCGATGATCATCGCGACCCGCGCCTGATCGATGCCGCTGACTGCAGCGCGCCGGGGTGCACCCGGATTTGCCGGCTTGGCCAACAGCGACTGGATCTCGCCAATCAGGGGACGCTTGCCGTCCAGCGTCACCGTTACCGCGGTGCCCGGTACCGGTTCCGGTCGCTGATCCAGGAATAACCCGGATGGATCAGCCACACACTGGATTCCGCTGTCCTGCAACAGGAAACAGCCGACCTCGTCAGCAGCGCCATAGCGGTTCTTGACTCCGCGGACCATTCGGAGGGCGGTATTGCGGTCACCCTCGAAGTGCAGGACCACGTCAACCAGGTGTTCGAGCGAACGGGGACCTGCGATCGCGCCGTCCTTGGTGACGTGCCCGACGAGAACCATGGCCACACCGCTGGATTTTGCCGCGGCGGTCAGTGCCGTCGTCACGGCGCGTACCTGGGTGACCCCGCCCACCACCCCGTCGGTGTCGCTGGAGTTCATGGTCTGCACCGAGTCAACGATCACCAGGCTGGGACTCACGGCCTCGATATGACCGAGGACCGTGTTGATATCGGACTCGGCGGCCAGGAACACCTCGTCGTGGCTACTGCCCGTGCGCTCGGCGCGCATCCGAATCTGGCCCGCCGACTCCTCGCCGGAGACGTAGAGAGCGCGCCGACCCGCCTGCGCCCAACGATGAGCAACCTCGAGCAGCAGGGTCGACTTGCCAACTCCCGGATCCCCGGCCAGCAGGCTCACCGAGCCAGGCACCACACCACCACCGAGCACTCGATCGAGTTCGCTTACGCCGGTGGGGAAGTGGCGGGTGCGATCAGGGTCTATGGAAGTGAGTGGCACGGCCGGTGTCGACGGCACGGTGCTGCGCTGCCCGGTGCCGCCCACCGTGGTCAGAGCGGCGACCTCGTCGAGGGTGCCCCACGTCTCGCACTCAGGACAGCGTCCGAACCATTTCGCAGTGATATGCCGGCATTCCGAGCAGCGATACTGCGCGCGAGGTTTGGCCACGACGCTGACGCTAGCGGTCGAGTGCGACAGTTCTGCGGATGCGCGCGGTGGAGTGTCAGCCACCCCCGCGCAGGTGACTACAGTCCCGGCGTTTCGCCGGCCGAGATCGGTACCGCCAGGACGACCTGCCCGGCCTTGTCGAAGGTGAAGGTGAAGGTGTACGTGAGCCCATTGGTGATCGGCTTGCTCAGTAACACCTCCGCTGCGGTCGGAATCGCGCTACCCATTGCCTCGGTTTGGCCCATGGGCGGACCGACGACCAGGGCGGCACCGGCCGGGATTGCACCGTCACCGGTCATGGCCACGGTGCCGACGTCGGAGGTGATACCCACAAGTTTGTCGTCGACATCGGGCGAATCATTGACCGCCACGAACAGCAGGGGCACCGTGCGCCCCGGTTGCAGGTAGTCCCCGTTCTGCACCGCGAGCAGGTGGACATTGCGCAGTGCGATGTTCTTGGCGTTGGCAGAGGTGCCGTTGACGGCGGATTCCTGATTTGCGGTCTGCGAAATTTGCCCGGCGCCGCAGCCGGTGAGGATCAGGCCGGTGGCCGCCAGGCCCGCAGATGCGATGAAGAGGCGGTTCTTCAAGCGGTTCACAGTGGCCTCCTGCTCGGGAAGTGCGGCCGACACGATGTCGGCCGGCACGGTTCGACTATCGACAGTAGTAGGTAGCGGGGCCCTGCGGTAGACGAGGAGTTCTAGTGTGCTGGCGCGCCCCGAACGGCGGCGCAAACCGCCCGCGTTGCACGAATTTTCCGACCTGTCAACCCCCACTGTTCACCTATGGTGCCCCTGACCTGCACCGTTGTTCAACACACTGTCAGGTGCCGTGCTAACATTGAGAGGTGAAAGGGGCTCGAATCTGATGATTTTCAAGGTCGGAGACACCGTTGTCTATCCACATCACGGTGCTGCATTGATCGAAGCGATCGAAACCAGGACCATCAAGGGCGAACAGAAGGAGTACCTCGTCCTGAAGGTGGCCCAGGGTGATCTGACCGTTCGGGTGCCCGCAGACAACGCCGAGTACGTCGGCGTGCGTGACGTGGTCGGCCAGGAGGG
>JBMOKE010000163.1:0-4968 GCA_049315425.1 Mycobacterium sp.
GCTAGAGGTCGAAACCGCCGAAGTCCCCGCCGCCGAAGTCCCCGCCCCCGAAGCCACCGCCGAAGTCGCCACCACCACTGTCCCAACCGCCGCCGCCGAAGTCCCCGCCGCTGTCGGCGCCGGAGGCGTCCATCCCCTGATCGAAGCCCTGGTCGTAGCCCGAGTCGAAGCCCTGGTCGAATCCCGATCCGTAGCCGTTCTCAAACGACGACGCGCCATAGCCCACACCGCTCATCCCGGAGAACATCGCGTCGAACAACAGCACCGAACCCAGGCCCCAGGCGCCGGCCCGCAGAGCCGGCTTCCACCACGGCTCGGAGTACCAGCCGGCCGGTACCGGTCGCCCGGCAACCCGTCCGCCGGGGTAGTAGTTCGGGGTTCGTTGCGACGGCGCTGGCGAGGCCTCGATCTCACGTCCCTCGAATTGGACGCGGCGGTCCTCGGTGACCGTGCCGGCCGACTTCTGGCCCGCGATCGTCTCCAACTCCGGGCCCGGGTCCATACCCATCGCGGTACGCGCGGCACGCACGTAGTACAGCCCCTCCACGGCGCTCTCCTTGGCCAGCATCGCTTGTTTGGCGGTCGTTGCCTGATCGATCTGTGAGGACGCCGCGGTGAACCGCTCGGATGCGTCTGCGAGCGCCTGCTGGGAGGCCGGGTCGGTGCCGCTCAGGTTGAGAACCTGGCCACCCAGTCGCTCGATCACGCGGCGGGCATCCGCCTTGGAATCGGCCAGGCTGGCCGCCGCGCGGTTGCCCGAGACCCGCGACGAACTCCGCATCGCCAGGAAGATAACCCCGACGACGACGATAACGAGGATCAATAGACCAGTGTTCATGCCATCCACAGTACCTAGGCTCGGTGAGTGCCAGGCGTCAAAAAGACGGCACTTTCAGAGCACCCCGAGCACGCGGTAGACCTCGTCGGACAGCGCGGTGCTGCGCGGGTCCGCATTGCACTTGGTGGCATCGAAGTAGTTCATTACGTAGGCGTACCCGATGCGGTTCTCCAGATCGACGAACCCATACGAGCCGCCCGATCCACCGTGGCCGAAGGCGCGCAGGTTCGGCCCGGCCACCCCGCGTTGGTTGAGCATGTAACCCAGACCCCAGCCGTGGTCGGCGACCCGGGGGCCCAGCACGACATCGGGCTCGAATCCGCCCTGCGAGACCCGGACCAGTTCCAACTGCTCGCGGCTGAGCACCTTTTCCTGCGCGAGGCCGTTGTAGAAGCTCGCCAGGCCCAGAGCCGAGACGTGACCGTTGGTGCCGGGGAACTCGGCCGCACGCCACCGGGTCAGGTCGTTGCAGCCCAACTCGTCGTCGGGAACGAAGCCCACCGCGATCGACAGTGCGGCCATCGGATGCTCATCGAGCGACTCGGGATGCCCGGGGGCTCCGCCTCCTGCCAGCACGTCTCGGATGTGCGGCTTGTTGATCATCTCGGCGCATCGGTGATGCTCAGCCGTCGGAAGACCGATGTGTACGTCGATCCCCATCGGCTCGGCGATCTCGGTGCGGAGGTACTGGCCGATCGTGCGCCCGGTAGCCCGCCGCACCACCTCGCCGAGGATGAACCCGAAGCTCACCATGTGGTAGCCCTGTGCGGTACCGGGTTCCCACCACGGCTCGGCCGCGGCCAGACGGTCGCAGACCTGGTCCCAGTCGTCGCTGTCGCTCCAGTGCATCCGGGTGCGCGGTCCGATCACCCCGGAGCGGTGTCCCAGCACCGACGCGATGGTGATATCGCCCTTGCCGGCCCGGCCGAACTCGGGCCAGTAGTCCGCCACGGGCGCGTAGAGGTCGATCTCCCCGCGATCGGCGAGCAGGTGCATGCAGGTGCTGGTCAGGCCCTTGGTTCCGGAGTAGACGCTGGCCAGGGTGTCCTGGCGCCAGTGTCGCCGCCGGCGGGTATCGGGTCCGGAGTCTGCGTAGCCGCCCCACAGGTTCACCACCAGATCGCCGTCGACCCAGACCGCAACGGCCGCCCCGACTTCGCCGCGGTGGGTGAAGTTGTTCTCAAACGCGTCGCGGACCGTCTCGAATCCACTTGCGCAGGTGCCGCCGATGGGGGAAGTCTGGCCGCTCAACGCGCCTCCTGCTACGAGCAATACCAGCCCGGGCGGGCGAGGGGATGAACCCCGAATCTACGGTTGCAGCGCGGCCTAAAGAAGCGCCTGTGTGATTCGCGGCCCAACCGCGATCGTGTCGTTACCAGGGGCGATGGCACGTGTCAGTTGCCGCCGTCGTACTCGGAGCGGGCGACGGGAATCGAACCCGCGTAGCTAGTTTGGAAGACTAGGGCTCTACCATTGAGCTACGCCCGCGTGCTTGCGCGAGCCCAAATGTACCGGCGGCGGTCGGTTCCAATCCAGTCGGGCTAATCGGACTCCCAGAGGTCGAGTGTGGCTTGACCGTGATTGAGCCGTAGGATTCGGGCGCGAGAAGCACAGCAGCGGGGTGTAGCGCAGCTTGGTAGCGCATCCGCTTTGGGAGCGGAAGGCCGCAGGTTCAAATCCTGTCACCCCGACACGCCCACCGCCGCAGACGCCAGGAGAACGGGAGTACCAGCGTGAAGAGCACCGTCGAGAAATTGAGCCCCACCCGGGTTCGCATCAGTGTGGAGGTGCCGTTTGCTGAACTCCAGCCTGATTTCGACCGCGCCTACAAGCAACTCGCCCAGCAGGTTCGCCTGCCCGGGTTCCGGCCCGGTAAGGCCCCGGCAAAGTTGCTCGAAGCCAGGGTCGGCCGTGGTGCGGTGCTGGAGCAGGTGGTCAACGATGTCCTGCCTGCCCGCTACAGCGAAGCGGTGACCACTGAGGAACTGCGGCCACTGGGTCAGCCGGATATCGAGGTCACCAAGATCGAAGATGGTGAGGAATTGGTCTTCACCGCCGAGGTCGACGTCCGTCCTGATATCGAACTGCCCGATCTGGGTGAGCTCAAGATCTCGGTGGACCCGATCGAGATCACCGATGACGAGATCGAGGCCGAGATGGATGGTCTGCGCGCTCGGTTCGGCACCCTCAAGGGCGTTGACCGGGCGGCAAAGACTGGCGACTTCGTGTCGATCGACCTGTCCGCTTCGGTTGACGGTGAAGACGTTCCGGATGGCAAGACCGAGGGTCTTTCCCATGAGATCGGTTCCGGCCAGCTGATCGAGGGCCTCGACGAGGCGATCGTCGGGCTCTCCGAAGGCGAGTCCGCTGCCTTCACCACCAAGCTGCTCGCCGGTGAGCATGCCGGACAAGACGCCGACGTGACCGTGACGGTGAAGTCGATCAAGGAGCGCGAACTTCCCACCCCCGATGACGAATTCGCCCAACTGGCAAGCGAATTCGACAGCATCACGGAGTTGCGGGAGAACCTCACCGAGCAGGTGCGCCGGGTCAAGCGCATTCATCAGGCGGAGAAGATCCGCGATAGCGCGCTGGAGACGCTGCTCGAACTTGTCGAGGTGCCGCTGCCGGAGGCCATCGTCCAGGCTCAGGTGAACTCGACGATGCACAACGCGATCCATCCGCTGGATCATGACGAGGAGAGGTTCGCCGAAGCGCTCGAGGCGCAGGGCAGTTCCAGGGAGCAGTTCGATGCCGAAAATCGCGAGGCTGCCGAGAAAGCGGTCAAGACCCAGCTGCTGATGGATGCGATTTCCGACGATCTCGACATCCAGGTAGGGGAGAGCGACCTCAGTGAGCGGTTGGTGCTGATGTCGCGCCAGTACGGTGTCGAGCCGCAACAGTTGGTGCAAATGCTGCAACAGAACAACCAGCTGCCCGCGATCTTCGCCGATGTGCGTCGCGGTCTGGCTGTTGCCGCGGTGGTCGAGGCGGCCACCGTCACCGATACCGACGGCAACGTGGTCGACACCAGTGAGTTCTTCGGGACTCCGGCCGAGGAGACCCCGGATGCGGAGTCCGGCGATGAGCCCGCCGATGGGGACGAGTAACGCCGACAGCGAAAGAAGGCTGCGGTAGGGAGTGTCGCGCGCCCCGGGTTGGTTAGGGTCGAGTAGAACCGCGGGAAGCATCTCGGGAAATGACGAAGTTTTGAAGAAAGCAGGTATCAAGTCGTGACTTACATGCGTTCCGGCGCCATTGGGCTGAACCTCAGCGACTCGGTCTATGAGCGCTTGCTTGCCGAGCGCATCATCTTCCTTGGCTCGCAGGTCGACGATGACATCGCCAACAGGCTGTGCGCCCAGATCCTGCTGCTGGCCGCCGAAGATCCGATCAAGGACATCTCGCTGTACATCAACTCCCCGGGCGGCTCTATCAGCGCCGGGATGGCCATCTACGACACCATGGTGCTGGCCCCGTGTGACATCGCCACTTACGCGATGGGCATGGCCGCATCGATGGGTGAGTTCCTGCTGGCGGCCGGCGCCAAGGGCAAGCGCTACGCCCTGCCGCACGCGCGCATCCTGATGCACCAGCCGCTGGGCGGTATCACCGGCGGCGCTGCCGATATCGCGATTCAGGCCGAGCAGTTCGCGTTGATCAAGAAGGAGATGTTCCGACTCAACGCCGAGTTCACCGGCCAGCCGATCGAGCGCATCGAGGCGGACTCCGACCGGGACCGCTGGTTCACCGCTGCCGAAGCGCTGGAGTACGGCTTCGTCGACCACATCATCACTCGCGCCCACTTCAACGGAGCATCCAATGGTTGATCACACGGGGTCTATTCACACAGATCCGCGACTGGCCCCCCAGGCGCGCTACATCCTGCCGTCGTTCATCGAGCACTCCAGTTGGGGGGTGAAGGAATCCAATCCCTACAACAAGTTGTTCGAAGAGCGGATCATCTTCCTGGGCGTCCAGGTGGATGACGCCTCGGCGAACGACATCATGGCCCAGTTGCTGGTGCTGGAGTCGTTGGATCCCGACCGCGATATCACCATGTACATCAACTCACCGGGTGGCTCGTTCACCTCGCTGATGGCGATCTACGACACCATGCAGTACGTCCG
>JBMOKE010000164.1:0-4865 GCA_049315425.1 Mycobacterium sp.
GATGCGGTCAACGCCCTCGGCGAGCAAGTCGGTGCTGCCGTTGCCGGCGTTTCCGACACCGTCGGCAAGATTGCCACACACGCCAGGGCCGGCCGGGTCGCTGCTACGGGCGACGGCCGCTAACCGTCATCACCACGGTCAGGCGTGAACGGCAGCCTCGGGCAATGGCAGAATCCGCTTAATGCGGATGTCGGCGAAGGCGGAGTACGCCGTCCGCGCCATGATCCAGCTTGCATCGACACCGGCGGGTGTTGTCGTCAAGACCGACGATCTGGCCAACGCCCAGGGCATTCCGGCGCAGTTTCTGGTCGACATCCTCTCGGACCTGCGCGCCGACCGCCTCGTGCGCAGCCACCGCGGGCGTGATGGCGGCTACGAACTGGGTCTGTCTGCCGAGCAGATCAGCATCGCCGATGTGCTGCGCTGCATTGACGGCCCGCTGGCCAGCGTGCGGGATATCGGCCTGGGCGATCTGCCCTATTCCGGACCCACCGCGGCGCTGACCGACGTGTGGCGGGCGCTACGGGCCAGCATGCGCGCAGTTCTGGAGAAAACCACGCTTGCCGACGTCGCAGGCGGCGCGCTGCCCGACCATGTCACGCAGATGGCCGACGACTACATCCGGCAGGAAGACCATCGCGGACGTCACAGTGGTTGAGAGCCCGGCGGCACCGACCCGAGTCGAGATACTCGGCGGCATCGGACCCAACTGGTTCGCCTCGGTCATGGGCACCGGCATCGTGGCCAACGCCGGCGCCACGCTGCCCGTGCACCTTCCGGGTCTGCCCACCTTCACCCGCGCGGTGTGGGTGCTCGCCACGCTGATGCTGGTCGTGTTGCTGGCCGTCATGGGCGGGCATTGGCTGCGGCACCCGACCGTGGCGCGCAGCCACGCCCGCAACCCACAGATGGCGCACTTCTACGGCGCGGCCCCGATGGCACTGCTGACGGTGGCCTCCGGTGCAGTCCTGGTGGGCGGTGATCTCATCGGTGAGCGCGCCGCGGTCGAACTCGCCTGGGCGCTCTGGGCGGCGGGCACGGTGGGCGGACTGTTCACCGCTGTCAGCATCCCGTTCCTGATGTTCACCCAGCATTCGGTCGGGCCGGATGCGGCGTTCGGCGGCTGGCTCATGCCGGTGGTCCCGCCTATGGTGTCCGCTGCCACCGGGGCGCTGCTCATTCCGCATATGGCTCCCGGTGTCGGCCGCCAGACCATGTTCTACGGCTGCTACGCGATGTTCGGGCTGAGTCTGGTGGCGGCCTTCATCATCATCTCGATGATCTGGAGCCGGCTGGCGCTCTACGGGGTCTCGGGCACCGCGCGGGTGCCGACGTTGTGGATCGTGCTCGGCCCGCTGGGTCAATCCATCACGGCGGCAGGGCTTCTCGGCCTCAGTGCCGCCCTGGTGGTTGACGCCGGCACCGCCAAGACCTTCAACTCGTTCGTGATTCTCTTCGGCGTGCCGGTGTGGGGATTTGCGGTGCTGTGGATCGCCCTTGCCACCGCACTCACCGTGCGCACCCTGCTCGCCGGCATGCCGTTCGCGCTGACCTGGTGGAGTCTGACCTTTCCGGTCGGCACCTTTGTGACCGGCACCACGCAGTTGGCCGTGCACACCGGACTGCCGGCTTTCTCGTTCGCCGCCCTGATCGCCTACCTCGGACTGCTCAGCACCTGGCTGCTGGTTGCCGCCCGCACCGCGCGAGGCAGCCTGCGGGGAAACCTCTTGGCGCCGCCGGTGGCCACTGGACCGGTGCGGGCCCGCAAGGACCCGGCCCGGTAGCCGATGGCGCGCCGGGTACGGCGTGCCACAATCGCGGACGTGCAGATAGGCATGAGCATGCCCGTGATGGAACCCGATCTCGATGCGACCGTGCTGCGGCAGTGGGCCCAGGCAATAGACGACGGTCCGTTCTCCTCGCTGTGCTGGGGGGAGCGCATCGCCTTCGGTAACCCCGAATCACTGACCTTGCTCGGAGCACTGGCGGCCTGGACGCAACGGGTGCCGCTCATCACGACGGTGGTGGTTCCCCAGCTGCACGACCCGGTGCTGCTGGCCAAGTCGCTGGCCACCGGCGACATGCTGTGCGGTGGCCGACTCACCGTCGGCGTCGGGGTGGGCGGCCGCCAGGAGGACTACCTGGCCGTCGGCGCCGATCCCTCGACTCAGACCATGCGGGATATGGCGCACCGGGTCGAAATCATGAAGCGGGTGTGGGCGAGCGAGAAGATCACCGACTCCGTGGTGCCGGTCGGTCCGGCAACGGTGCACTCCGGCGGGCCCCGGCTGCTGGTGGGCACTATCGGACCGAAGACGTTGCGCAGCGCCGCACCGTGGGCCGACGGTCTTGCCGGGATCACGCTGGATCTCGACGTCGCCAAACAGGATGAGCTGTTCGAGGTCGGTCGCACCGCATGGGCGCAGGCAGGCAAGCCCGCACCGCACCTGGCCACCTCGTTCTGGTTCGCTCTCGGCGACCCGGCCGGCTCCCGCGCCCAGATCCACCGCCACCTGCGCCACTACATGAATTGGATCCCCGCCGAGTACGTCGATGCGATGGCGCCGGGCACCGGCTTCGCCGGCACCGAGGACGACCTTGCGCAGGTGCTGGGCGAGTTCGCCGCCATCGGCACCAGCGAGATCCACCTGATTCCGACCAGCACCGACCTCGACCAGTTGCGCCGCGTGGCTGACGTCGTCGCAGACTTTGACACCGGCCCTGATGCGAGGACAACACCATGACGCAGTCCCACGGCAACTACCAGCTCGAGATCTACTTCCAAGGACTCAATGGCGTGCTGCCCAGCCTGCCGATGTCCTTCGGCGAACTCGAAAGCCGCGCGCAGCAGGCCCTGTCGCCATCGATCTGGTCCTATGTGGCCGGGGGTGCGGGCGACGAGCGCACACAGCGCGCCAATGTCACCGCGTTCGATCAGTGGGGACTCATTCCCCGCATGCTCGTCGGAGCCACCGAACGCGATATGTCGGTGGAACTCTGGGGACGACACTGGCCCGCGGTTTTCATGGCGCCGGTCGGTGTCATCGGTCTGTGCACTCCTGACCGGCACGGCGATCTCGCGGCCGCCCGTGCGGCTGCGCGCACCGGAGTGCCGCTGTGCGTGTCGACGCTCACCATGGATCCGCTGGAGGATGTCGCGACCGAATTCGGTGACACCCCAGGGCTTTTCCAGCTCTACACTCCCACCGATCGTGAGCTTGCCGAAAGTCTGGTCCACCGCGCCGAGGCTGCCGGCTACGCGGGAATCGTGGTGACACTGGACACCTGGATCCCCGGCTGGCGGCCCCGCGACCTCTCGACCGGAAACTTTCCCCAACTACGCGGGCTGTGCCTGGCCAACTACATCAGCGACCCGCACTTCCGTTCGAAGGTCGACGCCGATATCGACGCCGACCCGCGCGCCGCGGTGCTGCACTGGATCAGCATCTTCGGAAATTCACTGACGTGGAATGACATCCCGTGGCTGCGTTCGATCACCAAACTCCCATTGATCCTCAAGGGCATCTGCCATCCCGACGATGCCCGGCGCGCGATCGACGCCGGGGTTGACGGCATTTACTGCTCCAACCACGGCGGCCGCCAGGCCAACGGCGGACTGCCGGCCATCGACTGCCTGCCCGACGTGGTCGCCGCGGCCGGTGAGGTTCCGGTGCTGTTTGACTCCGGCATCCGTTCCGGCGCCGATGTTGTCAAGGCGCTGGCGTTGGGAGCCAAGGCCGTCGGCATCGGGCGTCCCTACGCCTACGGCGCGGCATTGGCCGGAACCGACGGTATCGTCCACGTGCTGCGGTCGATCCTGGCTGAAGCCGACCTGATCATGGCAGTCGACGGCTATCCCACGCTCAAGGATCTGACCCCGGAGGCATTGCGCCGCGTGCAACGATAAGTCCGTGCAACGATAAAACGATGCCGCAGCCATCGACCACGGTCAGCCGCCTCGACGAGAAACAGAGCACCTCGCGCGCCCAGCTCGACGAGCTGCTCGACAGCACACCGCTAGCCACCATCGCCTTCGTCCGTGATGGGCACCCGGTTGCGCTACCGATCGGGTTCACGCGTATCGCCGACGAACTCGTCATCCACGGATCGACCGGATCGCCATGGTTGCGTCAACTCGCGGGCGGTGTATCCGCGGCGGTGTCGATCACGACGCTCGACGGTGTGCTGGTGGCGCGCAGCGGGTTCGAGTCGTCGTTCCACTACCGCAGCGCGGTGTTATTCGGGACGTTCGCGGACGTGGGCGATGACAAGATCCGCTACCTGGAATTGGTGACCGATACCTTCATCCCCGGTCGTGTCGCCGAGTTGCGGGCCAGCAACCGAAAGGAAATCGCCGCCACCACGGTGCTGCGGCTGCCGATCACAACAGACAACTGGTCGCTCAAGATCAGCAACGGGTGGCCCGAGGACCCCGACGAGGATGTCGCCGCCGGGGCGTGGGCGGGTGTGGTGCCGTTGACCACGATCTACGGCGAGCCGCGGCGGGCACCGGACTGCGACGAGGCGATTCCGGTGCCCGACTCGGTGCGGCAGTTGTCGGGACTGCTGACCAACCGGCGGCGCTAGCGCTCAGCGGCGCCAGGTCCAGGGTCCGAAAAAGCGCCGCATCAAATTGCGGAAGTCCTCCGGAAAAGCCATGTCCTCACGCGGCCGCTCTTCGGCCTGATTGGCGTCGCGATCGCTATCCGAGCCGCGCTCATCGTCGGCGCACATCCGCCTGCCCCCGCATCGTCGGTCCCCGCCCCGCCGTCTCGCCGGCGCGTACGGCTAAGGGCGGCAAATGTAGAAAGTGCCCCCGGCAGGATTCGAACCTGCGGCCTTCTGCTCCGGAGGCAGACGCTCTA
>JBMOKE010000030.1:0-21235 GCA_049315425.1 Mycobacterium sp.
TGACGACAGTTACCGCGGCCGGTCGATCTATAGTGGATCTGCAATTGGGTACTGCCCGAGTGCAAAAAATCAGCGGCAACAATCAACGTGTTGACACCTGTCAAAAATCTGCGGAATGCCAGCCGGGTGCGAACGTAGCCCGCTCGGTTCCAACCCGTGCGTTCCGCCGAGAGGTAAGCAACAGTTGCTTGCAGCCGTCTTCAGCCGCGAGTTCACCGTCGGGCCGGTCCCGATCGGGGACTAGGGTCCGCACATGCGCGAAACGCGACTATTCGGCGGTGCGCCCTGAACGCGCGGAAGGCCATCATCGCGGTGGTGAGCCTTCTCGTCGCGGCGGGCACTGCCGGATGTGCGAACCCGGCGGCGGCGGCGCGGGCGATGCCACCGCTCATCATCATCCCCGGATTGGGCATGAGCGCGTTGCAGGTGAACGTCGAGCGTGACAGCGGTGCGCCCACGTCATTTAAATTTCTCGTCCCGGCAATGACGCCTACCCGTCTCCTTCCTTCGCCCGCGACGAGCGCGCTGGACTATGCGACCCGATCCGGCTTGGCCCCGCAGGACGCCGGCAGTGTTCCCGAATGGCTCTCCTTGATGATCGCCGACGATGGCCGCGCGACGAACATGCCGGGCGTCACGGTGAAGCCGGTCTCGATCGGCGCCGACTTCGCGGCCGAATGCCCCCGGTATGTGCCGCTGGCGGACATTCTCCAACGGCGGGGGTGGTCGATTGACGACGCCGTGCGGTGCCTGCCCTATGACTATCGGTATCCGCCGGGGGAGAACACTTTCGCTGCTGACTTCCGCGATCTCGTCACTAGGGCCGTCGATAGCGCCGGCGGCGTTAAAGCCGTCATCGCCTGCCATAGCCAAGGCTGTCTGATGGCGTACCACGCGCTGAGGACTCTTGACCCGACCTGGGTGAGCACGCATGTGCAGGTTCTGTTCGGCTTCGCAGGCCAGTTCTCCGGGTGCAGTGACTGTCTGCGCTGGGCGTTCCAGCGGGGGTGGAGTTGGGATCCTGACGACTCGCAGGCGTCACCGGTGGACCCGACGTGGGCCGGTGAACTGGCCCTGGACCTACAGCCCAGTGTCTACGGGGATGCCGTGCTCTACCGCAACGGCGATCGTGACTATCGCGCTCGCGATGCGCGTGAACTTCTCGATAACGCGGGGGCGCTGTCGATGGAGCGTGCCACCGGCTACTACTCGTTGGCCGGGCAGGACTGGTTCCGTGACGGTGATGTCGGGCGGCGACCTTTGCCCATACCGGGTCGGTTCGTCTACGGAACCGCTCTGCCGACGACCGTCGGATACGCCTTCGCCGATGTTTCGCCACGACCGGAGACCTGCACGCAGCCCGGATGTGCTGGGCTCATGGCACAGCTGAAACCCGACGTGATCGAGTCGAACGGCGACGGCGGAGACAGCGCTTGGATGAATGAGGCGCCGGCGCGCTGGACCAGCGATCCCGGCTGCGATATGAGGTCGCTGCCCGGGGTTAGTCATATCGACGTCGTCACAAACGTGGAAGCCGTTAACTTACTTGTCACGGTTGGCACGGGCTCGAATCCAGACGGCGTTCCATGCGTCGGCGGGTGAGGCTTCCGAGCTCGGGAGAAGTTGGGACACCCGGGAAATCTTCGGCGCGCATTACAGATCAGTATTAGATATCGGTTGCATAGTCGGCGTTGAGCCCCAGCGCTTTTTGGGCTGCAGCGCGTTGCGCTACTGCAGACGCGCCAGCACGCTGGCCGAGTCGGTGATCGTGATAAGCGGACCGTACAGCGCCATCACGTCGAGTGCGCGCTGATAGTTAGCATCCGTTGACCCCGCGGACGCGTCGGCCACCACGCTCACCCGCACCCCCGCGTCAGCCGCCGCGAGCGCAGTAGACAGCACGCAGCAGTCTGTCGCGATCCCGGTGAGGACCATCTCCGCGCTGTCGCCAAAGGCGCGTTCCAGCCCCGCGCCCCACTTGCGAAACGTCGTCTCGGTGACGGTCGTACGAGCAGTTTCGGCAAACGGCGCGACCAGGTCGTAGATCGGGTCGGATTCGGCGACCAGAGCGAAGGGCCATTCCTGGTAGAAGGACACCCATGCCCCCACTGGATGCGCGGGGGCGACGAAACGGGTGAAGATAACCCGGTCGCCGAACGCCGGCAACATGCGTTCGATCACCGCCGCCGCGTCCGCAAACTTTGGCGTGAAGAACCCACTTGAGGGGCTGGCGAAGACGTTTTGCATGTCGATGGCGACCAGGGTGGGTGGTCCGGTTCCGGACCCGGTCAGGCGAACCCGGTCGAGTCGTTGGCCAGCCTGCCGATCGGGTCCGCCGAATGCGGCGGCAAGACCGGATGCGGTGGCTGTGACCGCCCCGGCCGCAGCGATAGAGGCAAGTACGCGGCGCCGCGGAAGGTCTCGTTGCGAACCTGTGTGGTCCATGGTCGTATGCCTCTCAGGTCAGTACGTGATCGCCGCGCAAATTAGGCCGTCTCAATTTTTGTATTCGAGGTACCCCGTATAAAGCAGATCTCGCAGCGAACCCTGGACCGGAACTCCGGAACCATTGAATTCGTCCGTATAGATGACATATTGGATTCCGCCGCCGTATTGCCCGAAGCCGGGCGCCGTCTGGGACTGCTCGATGCGCCACCCAGGGGGAAGGGCCGCTGGGTCTGCAACCACGAACTCGACGTACGGCTGGACTTGGAGCGCCGGGGGAATCGATATCAGCGCGAAATTCGTGTTGTCCGGCGCCAGGAAACTGCCGAATGGATCCTGCCACGCGGCCAGGGCGAATCCCTCTGGGAGTGCGACGCTGTCAACCACGGTGCCGTACACCCAGTAGGGGTTCGGGTATCCATAGTTTGAACCCTCAACAAGTTCGCCTTGACCATCTTGGGCAACCCCGGTTGCACTGTAGAAGAGCGCCGGATCAGCCGTGGCGATGCGTGGGAAGTAGCCGTTTTCAGCGGGGCCGTAGGTCGGGATGTATCCGTCGAAGTTCGCGGAATTCAGCGGCAGTGCCTGAGCCCCGCTCCCGGCTCGACCCACGAATAGTCCGCCGTTGCCACCGCGACCTCCGGTTCCGCCGAGCTCGGTTACTGAGCATGTCGGGCTTCCTGTGGTGCAAACAACAGTCCCGGGGCCCCCGTTGCCGCCGCGGCCGCCGGAGCCGAAGAACAGCCCGCCGTTGCCACCCCGTCCGCCGCTCGCACCCGTGGTCGCGGCACCGCCGGCCCCGCCGTTGCCGAAGAGCAGCCCGCCGTTACCACCCCTGCCGCCAGGCAAGCCCGGGGTCGTCCCACTGGGGACATCACTGGGGTTGGCGTTGCCGCCGTTGCCTATGAGGGCTGCTGAGCCACCGTTACCGCCGCCCCAGCCGTTGCCGCCGTTGCCATAGAGGAGTCCGGCGCGGCCACCGGCGCACCCACCCTGCGGGCAGGTGATGGCGTCGTAACTGAACCCGTTGCCCACCAGCAGCCCCGCGTCGGGATGTGTCAGGGTGCCGTTCGAGACGAAGATCGAGACCAGCGGCTGCAGGCCCAACGCCGCGCCGGAAGAGGGCTTGTATCCGAGGTATCCCGTCGTGAGCAACTCCTCCACGGTTCCCAAGATCGGATTACCGGCCTCATCCGTGCCGTCTGTGTAGACGACATATTGGATTCCTTCGCCGGTTTGGCCGAAGCCGGGTGCAGCGAGGGACTTTTCGACTCGCCATCCGGGGGGAAGGGCCGCGGGGTCTTTCACGACGTACTCGGCGTATGGCACGAGCTGGGTGTACGGAGGAACCACCACCGCCGCGAAATTTGTGTTGTCTGGCGCTAGGAAACCGTCGTCCGGGTAGCCCCACCGGGCGACAACAGTTCCCTCGGCTAGTGCGGAGCTGTCAACCACGCTGTCGTAGATGTAGTACGGGTTTGGGTATCCATAGTTGGAACCTTCAACTTCTTTAGCTTTGCCGTCTGCGGCGTTTATCCCGGTTGCGCTGTATTCGAGGGTCGGGTCCGCCGCAGGGACGGGTGCGAAGTATCCGCCCGCGGGGTAGGTCTGGGTGTATCCGTTGAAGGTCGAAGAGTCCAGCGGCAGCGCCTGAAACCCGTTTTCGGCCCAACCCATGAACAGCCCGCCGCGACCGCCGTGACCGGCAGTTCCGCCGAGAGTGTTCACTGTGCAGCCGTTGGTTGCCTCACTGCATGTGGTAGCACCGGGGCCACCGTCCCCGCCGCGCCCGCCGGAGCCGAAGAACAGGCCACCGTTGCCGCCCCTACCGCCGGTCGCGCCGGTGGTCGCAGGACCGCCGCTCCCGCCGTTGCCGAAGAGCAGCCCGCCGTTGCCGCCGTTGCCGCCGGGCAAGTCCGGGGTATTTCTGATGACCGAATATGGCCGGGTGGTGGGACTAGCGTCGCCGCCGTCGCCGATCAGGCCTGCTGAGCCGCCGTTGCCGCCGACCCGCCGTTGCCGCCGTTGCCGTAGAGGTGCCCGGCGCGGCCACCGTTGCACCCACCGTCCGGGCAGGTGTCGGCGTTGTAACTGAATCCGTTGCCGATCATTAGCCCTGCGTCAGGATGCGTCAGGCTGCCGTCGGAGATAAAGAGCGAGTAGACCGATCCCGGCTGCCAGCCCACCGCCGCACTGGTCGGGGCCGCCTTGGCCGTCGACGCGGACGAGGAAGCACCTGAGGCGTGGTAGGGCGTCGGGAGAGTGCGCACCGCCGCCGTGGTGGAGGCTGTCAACCGGCCAAGGGAAACCGAACGGCGATCTGGGGCACGGGTGGCCGAGGCAGCTCGCGGCGAGCCCCCGGCGATTCCGGACGGGGGCGTGCTGCTGATCCGCGTCCCATGACTGGGGCTACCGGTTGCATCGCCGCTGTCGGCGTGAGCAACTGCAGCACCAGTCAGTACTGCAGCACCCACGGCGATGCTCAGCGCACCAGCCCTCAACCACGCCGATAACCGCATCGTGCGGCTCCGCCTCACCCCCTTCCAGTCGCCTGAAATGCAATCCTCTGTTTGGCGCTGACATTCCATAACTTTTCTACCGTCCCCCGCGTCGGGAACGGCAGCTTTCCGTTCTCTATTGGAGGTTAACCCCACCGCGGCTCACCAAGCAGGCTTTTGGCTGCGGGATTGACGACGAACTCATATCGGCCTGGCGGCCGGCCGCGGACCGCGGTGGGCGGCATGGGTCGACGATCTGCATGGTGTCGTGCGGGTCCTTATCGAACAGTGGGGGCTGCGCCCCGACGGTGATCCCATCCACGGTCACTGATCACGGGTCCTGCCGGTTCACACCGCCGAGGGTGCTGCTGCCATGCTCAAGATCGGCTTTCCCGAAGAGGAATCCGAACATGAGCACCTGGTACTGCAGCGCTGGGGCGGCAATGGCGCGGTGCGTCTGCTCAGCGCCGACCCGCACCATCGCCGGCTGCTGCTGGAGCGGCTGCGGTCCACCGATCTCAGTACCGTCTCCGATGTGGAGGCATGCATCGTCGTCGCTGATCTGTACCGCGCATTCATGTTCCCGCGCTACCGCAACTGCGTCCGCTGTCGTTGTATGTCGATCGGTGGACCGCCGACCGGACGGTGACCGATCGGGTGATCCACACCGATCTGGACTACAGCAACGTTCTGGGCGGCAACGTTCTGGCGGCCGCGCGCGAGCCATGGCTGGTGATCGACCCCAAACCGGTCAACGGCAATCCGCACTACGAGACCGCGCCGATGTTGTGGAACCGGTGGGACGAGATCGCCGGTGACGTCCGCGAGGGTGTGCGGCGGCGCTTCTGGATGCTGGTCGGCGGCGCGGGATTCGACGAGGATCGTGCGCGGGGGTGGGTGATCACCCGGATGGAGCACAACGCCATGTGGGCGCTGCGGCACGGGTCGCACAGTGATCAGGCCTGGCTGACCCGGTGCATTGCCGTCGCTAAGGCGGTTCAGGACTGAGGGTGCGGTGGCGGCGGTACAGTCAGATCGATCCATGGTGTGAGGTACTGAGTTCGGAATGGGGCGGCGATGCGCAGGATTCGTGCCGTGATCGTTGTGGCGGTGGCGGCCTTTCTGGCGGTGGCCTGCCAAACCGCCAAACCGCCAGCAACCGAGAAGTCGAACCCCTCCGCGGATGCCGCTGCCCGCTTGACGTCGTTGTACGCGGGACCGGGAGTGATATTCCGCGGCCCAGAGAACTGCGTCAGTGAGCACGGTGATCCCTGGGCCGATCCGGCGACGGTGGATTTCTGTGCGGTCAAGGATGTCTATGGGGCACTCGGTGGGCCCTCGTCCGGTGCGGCGCCGACAGATTTTATCAAGGCGGCCAACCGTTTTGAGTTTAGCCAGCCGGCCGATTGCGTCACGGCCCCGGCGGTGGCCGACGGTAAACATGATGGCTGTGCGGTAGTGACCGGAGCGGTCACACTGCTTCGCGCGGGATCTCCGGTCCGGCTGTTCGGGGTGTGCGCCAAGGTGGTCCCGAAGGACTGCGCGGTACTCGGCACGATCACCGACCCGAACTGGACACCCGATGGCGTATACCTGTTACTGGATCCCGCCAAGGTGAAGATCCACTGCCAGTACGCCCAAGATGCCGGCCGCAACGGCTGCAATGAGCAAGGCGCCTTCACGGCGGGCCAGAACCGACCACTGTGCGCCGACGATGCCACCAACCCGATGTGCCAATACGGTCCCGACGAGTTGGACAAGATGCTTGCCGCATACAGCGGCTACTGCACCCGCGATCCACAAAACTGCCTAGAGAACCAACTCGAAGCTCAGTGGGGTCCGGAGGCCATCGTCGCCACCGGATATGTGGATCGGGTCGATCAGCGGTCTGACTGTGCGGCCGCCCGGGTCAAAGCACAGCGGTTCGCTGACGCGGTCAACGCGACATGGTCGACGAGCCTTCCGACTGTGCGGGTGAGTCTCGATGTCTCGACCAATACCGTGGCATTCACCGACACCGCAGTGGGCTGCTCGTCGCACTGAATGACGAGACCAAGTAAGAGCGCTCCCACGTTGTTGTGTTGCCCGGGTCTGTTCTGAATCCGAAAAACACTTCCGGACTGATGACGCTTGTCCAGCCCCACAGGTTGACGGCCGTCGGGATGAACGAACCACACTCAGACAAATGTATGCCGCTTGCGGAGTTCGACAGCGTCCAGATCGCCGCGAGTCCGTCGGACTCGGTCACGCCCTGCGCCAACCCGCCGATCTGAAACTGCTCGTCGGTCTGGCCGACGACGTCGATTCGGTTGTCCACGATCGACAGCACCTGGTCGGGATCGTTGATCCCAACCAAACGAGACGTAGTAATTTTCCAGGGGAACGAAAGCGAATAGCCGGTATCCATGCGGCGCTGTCCGACGCACAGGAAATTGTGGACGTACTCGTCGGTGTCAAGGGGTTTCGATCCGAGATTCTCGAGGGCGTAGTGGATCGTGAAGGACGAGTCTGTGAGGGTGATGGTCTTCACGTAGCGGTAGGCATATCCGTTCCGCTCTCCCGACTCGCAGATAAAGCGGACTTCGCTTGTGCCGGAAACCTGACAGTCGAACGAGAGCTCTTCCAGCGGATATTCCGTATAGAAGAAGTAGGGTTCCGCATCTTTTTTCAGCCAGCCCGTTCCGATCTTGGGGAACCACTCGCCGACCGCGCACTCGTCGTACCCAACGCATTTCGTGATACCGAATTCATTGTGGAGGCCGCGGCCGCCGATCGCCGGATCCCTTAGGGAGTCTTCCTGGCCAAGAAGGCTGACACCCCTGAAACGGATCTGTGACACGAGTCCGTTCCAGTCAAAGCGGCTACCGCGATATTTCTCGCCCGCGCTCTCGATCGTCAGCGAAATATCTTTGTTCTCCAACAGGATCGACCCTTGCGGCGGACGTTCCGCGGAGCCAGCCGTTCCGAGAGTCTTATCCAACCCGGTCACCTCCGCGTGAATCGCCGATGTCTGCACCTTCAGGGCGTAGCTTCGGACTAGAAACTAATTCCTCACAATCCGTAAGAATAAGGTCTCGTCCGCACCGAAACCCGCATAAAAACGAGCCAGATCATCGAGGTGGGAACCTTCGAAATCCAGAAATGCGATGCCGGCGGAATGCCCTTCCAGAAAATGATCTATCAGGCCGTGCATGGCGGAAAGTTTCTTGCCTGATTCAGAGGTTCCTGAGAATATGAAATAGGCTCCCTCGTGGCTCATGAAGAAAACCGCGCCCGCCACTGGATCGCCATCGGCCGAATTGGCCATCAGAATCGTCGCCTTTCCGCGTTGCTGCAGTTCCCTGAGCAGTACGCGAAACAGGCGATGGTCCATGTCTGAGTAGTCGCCGAGTGTCCTTCCCCTACCCGATTCGAATATTTCAATCACTTGCTCAGCGTTATCGACCACGTCATAGACCAACCCGGCCCGGGCGGCCTTGCGGATATTGCGCTTGTGGTTCCTGGAAAAGGATTCGGTGATCAAGTCTGGTGACTTGTCCAGAGCCAACACCAGATTTCGGTTTTTGTGGACCTCCAACTCGCTAGGCACTACTAAGTTGGAATCATTCAAGTTCAAATCGACATGACCGAACCGTTGGGGTACGCAGTTGATGAAGGAGGAGAGCGCCTCTGCTGAAACCTCATGGCCCGAAAAAACACCTAATTGCTGAACGTATGGGGGTGTATAGACGTAGTCCATGGAAGCCCTCGTAGAGCACGGGAGCGGCATGATCGATGAATAGCCCTCTGTAACTAGTGCACACCAGTCATTTGCCACGGCATCCAGATACCAGGAGTAGGCGTAGATCTTTTTTTGTACCGAATGCTCGACAGTGGCATCCCAGCTGGCGGTATCAATTTCGCTCCGGAGCAAAAAAATCGGCTTCCCGACCACGCTACGAGTCACCTGTCCAATCCAATCCATATCCGGACTTTCCGATCACAGAGCGAACCTACCGCTTGCCGGGGCTCCCATCGACCCGAGTAGCCTTCATAGGCCGCAGTCATCGACACGCGCGGATCCCTGGGCCAAGCGGCGTTAGCCACCATGCTTGGTCCAAAAATCCCGATATTGGCAGTAGTCCGGAGGAGCTGAAATTTCTAGGAGTCGGTTGAGGTGTTGCGCACCGTCGCGAAGCACTGATCCGGAGGCCGCCCTCAGCGGGGGGCCTTGGCGTCACACTCCACAAAGTTCGCGAAAAGCCTCATCGAGTCGGAACAGCGAGAAATCTACCGAATAATGGAGTGCTATGGATAAGATTTGCGTTGCGGCAATCTGCTCACTGAATTATTTCGCAGACGCCTTAGGGCTCGTGGAAAGTGTCTTCCGATTTCATCCGGAGTTGCACTATTATATCTTTATCGTTGATCGCAGTGATGATGATGATCTGCACAATAAACTCGCAGAAATGAATAACCACGCTAATATTATCTGGATAGATGAGCTGAAAATACCTGAACTGTCGGCAATGATCGAGAAGTATTCCGTGGGCGAAATGAACTTAGCGGTTAGGCCTAGCGTGTTCAAATACCTTTTGAGCGATAGAAAATATGACAAGATTTTTTACGTTGACGCTGATATCAGGCTCTTTGCAGATCTGTCGGAGACTATCCGTCTTTTAGATACTTCGTCGATACTCTTGACACCGCACCTTGTGGGTCCGGAGGAGGATGAAGATACTGAAATGTCCTCACTTGATGATTTTCTCCAATATGGCATCTACAATCTGGGCTTTTTAGGACTCAAGAATGATCGCAACTCGGAAAAATTTTTGGACTGGTGGCATAGCAAGTTGATAGATAGATGTTTTCTTGCACCTGAACGGTTCCTGTTCGGGGATCAGAAATGGATCGACTTTGCCCCAGCATTATTTGATAAAGTGCATATTCTGCGTTCTCCCGGCTACAATATGGCATTTTGGAATCTGCAGAAGCGCATTGTCACGCGTCAGGCGGATGGATATCTCGTGAACGGAGAGCATCGCCTAGTTTTCTACCATTTCAGTCACTATAACCCTCTCAAAAGGGAATACATTGCAGACTTGGATGGCCCTGGACAAACACTTGTCAATGTAAGCAGCCGCCCAGACCTTGCGCCCTTGTTTGACTATTACAACCAGACCCTGTCGCTGATGAACTTTAATTATTTTAGTGGTATTAAGTACAATCTTTAGAACGCGCACATCTTCGATATTCGGCGACGTTATCCTGGCTGACAGGGGAGACGGGTCAACGTGGCGAGGCTGGGTTCGAGGTCGATCCCGCTGAGGTGCTGAAGGCGTCGGAGGCCGGCAGCGCACCTGAATAACCAAGCCATGAGGAGAACCAGAGCCCCCGCACACCCAGTGTGGTGGTTCTGGCTTACCCAGGTTGGCGGTAGATTGGCCTTGTGAATGACCTTTACGAAATGGGCCAGAAGTACGGCACTGACAAGGTCTGCCACCACGGTTACCAATTCTTCTATCCGCGCTACCTGGAGCCTCTTAGGGGTCAAAAATTCACCATGCTCGAGATTGGCTACCAGACTGGTGAGTCAGCCCGAATGTGGGAGGAGTACTTCCCTGACGCTGAGTTGTTCGCCATGGATATCGGGGTGTCCGGCAGGCGCGGGAGGCACGAGGTCATACAGGGCGATCAGGGTAATCTGGAGGACCTCAAGCGGGTCGCCGGAATGGTCGGTGCAGCCAAGCTGATACTTGATGACGGGAGCCACCACCCACTGCACCAGTTTGAGACATTCAATTTCCTGTTCAGGAACCTGCTGGAACCAGGCGGCGTCTACATCATTGAGGACGTGGAGTGCAACTACTGGAAGCCTGATGCGGCCATATACGGTTACCGAATCGGGTTCTTCAGCGCCATTGATGCCTCGACGGGGCTGATCGACCTCATTAACTCTGAGTTCTCGGGAAAGCAGAACGACCTGGGGGTGTCCTCAATCACCTACGGCCAGAACTGCATCATCGTGACGAAGCAGACTGAGGACGAGCGGAGCTACTTCAGCAGGGATTACAGGTTCGCCTCGCAAGTCAAGTAGCGGTTGGCACGGGACTTCCGCGGTCGGGATGAGCAGACTCGGCCGCGCCATCGCCGGACTAATGGAAGCGAGGCAGTAGAGGTTTTAGCCAGCCAACTCAACGTATGCTTGGACCAAAGACTGAAGCAAAGCCGGAATCAGCAATCGGTTGGGAGCCGAATAAGATGCGTATCTATATCGCGGGTAGTGGCGGTATGCTCGGCGAAGCAATGCACCGTACCCTTTCTGAACACCACGAACTCGAATGCACAGATATTGATTTAAATGCTCCCTGGATCACGCGATGTGATTTCCGAAACTTCGATGAATACAAGAAATCGGTACGGGAATTTGCTCCCGATATTTTGTTTCATTTGGGCGCGCACACGGATCTCGAGTATTGCGAAAATAATCCCGACGATGCATATCGCACAAATACACTGTCAGTTGAGCATGCGGCAACTTTAGTCAACGCGCACAACATCCCTTTGGTGTATATTTCGACGGCCGGTATCTTCAACGGAGAAAAACAACTCTATGACGACTGGGACTGCGCAGATCCACTGGGCGTGTACGCGCGTAGCAAGTACTTGGGTGAAATGCTAGTTGCATCACGTGTCCCAAAGCACTTCATATGTCGCGCAGGTTGGATGATGGGCGGCGGTCCGAAAAAGGATAAGAAGTTTATCTCTAAAATAATGCGCCAGTTAGCAGCCGGGGCTAAGGCAATCAATGTCGTAGACGATAAACTTGGCACCCCCACCTATACCATTGACTTCGCGCGCAATCTCGAAGTTCTGATCGGAACCGAATTTTACGGGCTTTACAACATGGTATGCGGAGGCGTGACAAGCCGGCTAGAGGTCGCTGAAGAGTTGTTGCGCATCTTGGGTCTTGAAGGAACTGTCGAGATCAACGCCGTGGATTCCAACTTTTTCTCCAAGGATTACTTCGCTCCCCGGCCGGCATGTGAAAGGCTCGTTAACTACAAACTAGATCTGCGGGGTATCAATCAGATGCGTGACTGGCGTGTAGCACTCAGCGATTACATCAATGATTATTATAGTGACTACTCTCGCACATTCGCGCCAGCATTCCGATCGGCGCTAACTCCGGATTAATTTGCACAGGAGTTGCTGCCGAGGCTGGCTCGGATACTTTCGTTCATTCAGCAAGGAAAACGTGCGATAACATCAAGCGCAATAGAGCAGTCGGCAGGAGGAACTAAAATTTCGAGGAGTCGGCGGAAGTGTGGCACGCCATGTCCGGTAGCCCTCCCCGCGAGCCCATCGAACTCGATTGAGCGCGGCGACTGCCGCAATCCCAATCGCCCGGTGGCAAGAAACAAGGATTTTCGTGGCTGAGGCATTGGACGTTGACGTCGACGTATCGGCGGGCATCACGGCGAACCGCGACCATTCATCGATGCGTCGTGGCGGTAGCGGCCTGACGGTCGGGCTGATGGCGCTCATCGCTTCGGTCGGTGGCCTGCTGTTCGGTTACGAGACCGCGGGGGCTGCTGGCGCTCTGGATAGCTCAGACTTCCCGTGGGGATCCGCCCATCAAGTGCAGTCCACGGCAACCCTGCTGGGCGCAATCGTCGGTGCTGTGTTTGCTGGCAAGGTCTCGGATCGGGTCGGGCGGCGCGATGTCATCATGGTGACCTCCGCGCTGTTCACCACGGGAGCGTTCGTGGGTGCGCTCGCGCCGTCGGTCGAGGTGTTGTTCGTCGGCCGCCTCGTGGTCGGCATCGCCATCGGCGCCATCTGTGTCGTGTCTCCGGTCTACATCGCCGAGATCGCACCCAAAGCGCGGCGCGGTGGGTTGATCTGCGTCTTCCAGCTGATGATCACGGTCGGCATCCTGGCCGGGTTCCTTGTTAACCAAGCAATCGGCGGCACACCCGACAGCTGGCGCTGGATTCTCGTCGGCGGCGCCGTGCCAGGCCTGATCCTGAGCGTGCTGGCTCTGTTCCTGGTCGAGTCACCGGTGTGGCTGGCGATCAAAGGTGATCAGCCCGCGGCGTTGGCGGCGTTGGATCGCCTCGGTCGCCGAGGTTCGGAATATGACATCGCTTCCATCGAACCACAGGATGGGGGCCGGTCCGGGGAACTGGCGAGCGTGGTTTCACTGGCCGGTCGCACCGCGCTTTTCATCTGTGTCGGGTTGTTCTTCGTGCAGCAGTTCGTCGGAATCAACGCGGTGATTTACTACACCACGGCCAGCATGGGGGAGCTGGCCGAGTTGTTGCACCTCGGCCGCCTCGATACCCCCGGCGTACCGATTGCCGTGCTCAACGTGCTGGCAACACTGGTTCCTCTTTTCCTCGTCGATCGGGTCGGCCGTCGACCGCTGCTGATTGTCAGCCTCCTCGGCATCGTCACCGGCCTCGCGGCGATGGCGGGCGCCGCAGTCCTGGACCCAAGCTCTGGGGCTGCCCATATCCTTTCTCTAGCGGGGCCCTGCGTGTTTATCGCGTCATTCGCGATCGGGCTCGGTCCGATTTCGTGGATCGTCGCCTCGGAGATCCTTCCCATCTCGGCACGTGGACTGGCGATGAGCGGGGTCGTTGCTTCGCAGTTCTTCTTTGACAGCTTGGCAACACCCACCGGTCAGTTGCTCGATGGCGGTTGGAGCCGCCCAGCCTTACTGCTGGTCTACGCCGGCGTCGCGCTCGGTGGGCTCGCGATCTTTTCCCGCGTCCTGCCCGAGACCAAAGGGATCTCGTTGGCCGCGATCAACCGCTACATCACCGCCCGGGCCAATCGGGTCAGATCAAGCAACTTTGTCAATTATTCGGTCGCGGGCCTGGCCGCCCTCGGCGGCGTACTCGCCGGATACAACTGGGGTGCTCTGGGCGTCACACTCGTCCTGATCAATGACGACTGGAAACTCGACGCGTTCCGCCAGGGCGTGCTGGCCAGTGCCTTGCTGGTGGGCTCTATGGCTGGCTCGTTTCTTGCCGGCCCGATATCGGATCGTGTGGGTCGTCGCTACACCCTGATGTCGACGGCCGCGTTGTTCGTCGCCAGCGCCTTCGGCGCAGCGGTCTCCCCCTCCCTAGGCTGGCTGCTGGTCGCCCGCATCGGAACCGGCGTTGCAATGGGTATTAGTGGAGCGGCAATCGGGCTGTATGTCGCCGAAGTGGCACCGGCAGCCATCCGCGGCCGCATGCTGTCATTCAGCACAGTGGCCATGGGTGTGGGTGCCCTCCTGGCCTACTGTGCCGGCCTTGCCTTGCAGGGCGCGACCCATGGATGGCGGGTGATGTTCGGCCTGTTCGCACTGCCCGCTGCGGTCTACGGGTTGGCACTGCTGCCACTTCCCGAATCGCCGCGCTGGCTGGCATCTACCGGTCAGCTGGGCGCGGCGCGGCGCTCGCTGCTACAGCTGGTCGGAGTTACCCGTGACCGCGAAGCCGAGGCGGATCGGCAACTGGCTCTCATCACCGCCACCGAACCCGACTCGATGCCAGATCACGCGGGCGAGCGGCGAGGTTGGGCGCAACTGTGGCAGCCCACACATCGGCCGGCCTTACTGGTGGGGCTCGCGATCGAGTTTCTGTTCGTATTCTCGGGCGAGGTGATACTGGGGTTCTATGCGCCGACGATCCTGACCGACATGGGCTTTGGTGGCCGGGCCGTGGCTTTTGCCGTGCCGCTCGGGATTGGGGCGGTGGGCTTGACATTAACTCTGATAACGGCCAACAACATCGACCGCACTGGTCGCAAGCCGCTGATGGTTTTGGGTCTGTTCGCGATGGCGGTGTGTTTGGTTGGATTCGCCGCCTTGTCCATCTCGGGCAATACCGATGTGTGGGTGCGGTGGGGCCAGATCGGATGCCTGGTCGGTTTGGGTGCGGCGTTCTCCGTGTCGGTGGGGATGGTAGGAGGGATCGTCACCTCTGAGATATATCCCCAATCGATCCGTGGACCCGCCGCGAGTCTGTTAGGGGGCGTGGGTGGTGTTATTGCGTTATCTTCCACGCTGACCTTCCCACTACTGCTGGAAAACCTCGGTCTACCCCTCATATTGCTTACTTACGCCGTGATCGACATCCTTGGTGCGACCTACCTCCTGTGGGCACTACCTGAAACAAAAGGCAAGAGTCTCGAGGAGCTCGCAGCCTACTGGAGGCGCCGCGTAGCCACATCGGAACCAAAGGGCTGAGGCGCTGGTTCACGCGGGGCGACCCGCACACCGTCCTCTCGGCAGAAAATGTTGCGGAGCTCTTCGACCGAGGCTGGTTTTAGGTTGAGTAATTCACGGCGGTGCTCAGCGAGATATGCCCAGTCCAAGGCATCGGGCAGCGTGAGGACTGTATCCGGCTGAGCTTTTCCGGTTCGCCGGCGCACCATCGAACAACCCGAGTCAAAGTCGAGGGTGAAGAACTCAAGCTCTGGGTGTTGGCTGCGGAAACGGACCACTGCCTTCCAGACGGTTCCATTCCACGCCGTGCCTGGTTCGTACCGATCGGCTGGGCGTTGGTGCCACTCAGTCGGGGGATTGGCATTCCGGACGACAATCCAGCCCCGATCAGACAACCGGGCGAGCGCATGTTCGAGGTCGCGCAGACACTGCTCCTCTTCGCGCAGGCCGTCAACGGAAATCAGGTCGTAGCGGTCCACACCGAACCCGGAGGTAAAAAACTCATCGGATGTCATCTGATACGTCGCGGTGCCGCTATCGACGAAGCAAGGGTCGACCGACTGCCGAATGGGAGCGATGATCTCGGACTGATTCTCGCCGGTTCCGACTCCAATTTCGAGGTAGGTATCCAGACCGTTGACCGCGACCAAGACGTTTAACAGCTCAGTGTGGTTCATGAGCAGCGCAGCGCCGGAAAGGTACGGATCTGCATAGAGATAGCGGTGAAACAGGGGAACGTCAACCAGATTCAGCAGTGCCTGCCGATCGCGCTCGAACACCGCCCAGTCGAGCGCATCGAGCGACGCGGCACCTGGCTCGTGCCGGGACTGGCGACTCGGTCGGATTACAGTGCAGCCCCAATAGGTGTCGACGGTGAACACTTCACACTGAGGATGACGGATTCGGAATTCGATAACCGCGCGCCAGGCTTGACCGTTCCAGTCGGAGCCCGGCGCGAAATCGTCGGCGGGTCGCTGGTGCCAGGCAGTGGGCGGGTTGCTGTGATGGACAACAAGGGCACCGTCGTCGGCGAGTTTGGGCATGCAGCGCTCGATGACCTCAAGAGAGTGCTTCGGCTCGTACCGGGCGTCGACCAGGATCACGTTATAGCCGCCAAGGGGCGCTTCCGCGGCCAGAAACTGTTCCGCGGTGCCGGCATCAGTCGGCGGCGCGTACGACACCGACACTTTCGAATCCGCCACCACCGCATCGAAGTACGGGCTGGGACCGTCCATACTGAGCTCAGCGAAGCGGCGACCGCCGCCAGAGCCCAGCAGTGCATTGACGATATCCGCGACCGTGGTGGTCCAGCGCCACAGCCCCCATTCGATCGGATCACCGGAGTAACCGACCTGGGCGAACCGGCCGCGGGCCATGGTCAGCCAGAACTCACACTGGATGCGTGTGTTAATGGGAGCATCGACGAACGGCCGCGGAGACCGTTGTAGGCCGCGGATATCGGGCAGGCGGCGGATGTGCGACGGCCGAACCCACCAGAAGTTGCCGGAGTAGTGGCCGGGGTGTATGTCGTTGCGGCGCGGCTTCCAGAGGGTGCCGACGGTGTCCGCAACCGTCAGTTCGGCCAGACAACGCTGGTGATTGGTGATGACCTCGTCGAGCATCAGCCGACGCCAGTACCGGGCAAATTGAACATCGGCTAGGAGTTCGACGTATGCAGGTGGTTGTATAGCACCCGCGCCGCCAGATCTTCCACGAACCGAGACCCCCTTCGTGTGCACGTAGTACACCGGTCCGTTCCATGTCAGGCAAGCGTCCTGAAGCAGACCGAGGGTCGGGAACTCATAGTCGAGAACATCACTGGAACGGTAAGCGATGCGGAATCGCTCAAAGGGTCTGATCAACGTCTCTACAACCTGTTGCTCAGCTTCGGTGCCCAGAACACTCAACTCGATTGCGACGCTGCGGTCGTAAAGACCGGATTCCAGGATTGCGTGCACGATCTCCCAGGTCACCTCGCGGTACTCGCCAAGGCAGCACACGTGCAGGAACCCGCGGACGTCGCGGTGGGTAGTCAACTCAGGCCGCCCGCGTCAGCCGGTAGGGGTCATGGATGTCATCCAATGAACACGCCACAGCCACGCCTCCCGATCAGTGCGCGGTGGTTTGCCGGGCTGGGAAACCCGGCCGCGACGCAGAGGTCAACGCTGCACGCTATCGCCCGTTCCGCGCTATTGTCCACGCTATTGTCGTCTCCCGTCTTCTTGGCCGCGCGGTACATGAAGTACTTCGTGGCGCGAGTGTTTATCGGAAGCTGACTCGACACAGGCGTCCAGAACTTACGTGTAGACTCCACAGCCCATGAGTTCGAGGCTAGACGCAGGCAGGCTCGCCATCCTCGGTGGTGGTCGCGCCATCCCCGAGAGCTTCGAATTCCGACATTGGCCCGAGATCACCAAAGCCGACGAGGACATGGTGCTCGCCTCACTGCGCGGAGGCGCCCATGCGTGGGGTCCCAACTGCGTCGGCCTGCAGGATGAATTCGCCCAATGGAACGGAAACACGTACTGCGCGGCCACGAACAGCGGCACCGCTGCCCTGCACATGGGAATCGCCGCGTGCGGGGTAGGAGCCGGCGACGAGGTCATCACGACGACGCTGTCGTGGACCTCTTCGGCGACATCCATCCTGCATCACAACGCGATTCCGATCTTCGTCGACGTCGACTGGGACACGATGCTCATCGACCCCGCTCGTATCGAGGCGGCGATCACGCCGAAGACGAAAGCGATTCTTCCCGTCCACTACTGGGGAACTCCCTGTGACATGGACGCGATCAATGACATCGCGACGCGGCACGGACTAGCGGTGATCGAAGACGCCTGCCAAGCCCATGGTTCCACCTATAGGGGGAAGAGAACCGGCACCCTCGGCGACGTCGCGGCGTTCAGCCTCAACCAGGGTAAGAATCTCTGCGGCGGGGAAGGAGGGCTTTTCGTCACCGACGACCCAAAGATTCACGAGAGCGGTCGCGCATTGATGAGTTTTGGTGAGATGCGTGCCCCGGAGGAGGTCCGTGACTTCCACGCCTTCGGAATGGGCTGGATGTATCGGACGAGCGATCTGGCCGCCGCGTTCGCGCGAAGTCAGCTGGCGCGGCTGGACGAGACGAACGCCGCCGCGCTCGCGAATTGGAACGATCTGCATCGACGACTCGACGGCATCCCATATCTCCAGCGGCCGTTTTCGACCGCCGACCAACAGACGAACGGGTACGCCTACGTGCTCCGGGTTGATCGTGCGTATGGGCGCGGTCGGGGGGTTCCACTCGACGCATTGCGCAATGGCGTCATGGTAGCGCTGCGGGCCGAGGGAATGCCGATCGGTCCCGCGCGTTGGCTCTTGCCGGCGCATACGGTGTTTCAGGCCCGCGACGGCTACGGGAAGGGTTGCCCCTGGACCTGCTCGTTCACCCGGCCTGGTATCACCTACGACCTCTCGCAGTACTCCGATGGTCAGGATTGCGCGGATTCGACGCTCTGGATCGCCATGCCCGGTGAACAACCGATGCATCACCCGAACGGACCTGAGCAGATGGAGGCGATGGCGCGCGCCGTTGAGAAGGTCTTCACCCGACTCGATGATGTCCCACTTGATGTCGGGGGGGCGGACTAGGTGGCGCACGCCCCGTTCGACGCGATCGTCGTCGGGTCCGGGTGCGCCGGCGGCTGGGTGGCAAAGGAACTGACGGAGGCCGGCTTCTCGACTTTGGTGTTGGAAGCGGGACCGGATATCCGGCGTGAGGACGTGCCGACGCAGGCCGCGGTGCCCCCCGGTGTGTACCTCGCGGGCGGCGAAGCGCAGAGCGTGCAGGCGAAACACCCGAAGTTCTCGAGTGCCAACGCCAAGCTTTTTGTCGACGACCTCGAGCACCCCTACACCACGCTGGACGGCAAACCATTCGTGTGGATCCGTGGACGCCAGGTCGGAGGGCGATCGCTGACGTGGGGACGCGTTTGCCTTCGGATGTCGGACCATGAATTCATGGCCGCGAGTCGCGATGGCATCGGTATCGACTGGCCGATCGGACACGACGACCTCGCGGCCGCCTACGCGCGGGTGGAGGAGTTCCATGACGTTCGCGGCGCACGCGACGCAGTTGCTCAATTGCCGGACGGAGTGGTGCGGTCGCCGACAGTACTGACACCGGCGGAGCGCCGGTTCAAGCAAGCAGTCGAGGCGCGCTGGCCCGACCGGCACGTCATCGCCCAACGCGGCATCGATGAACCGACGCCCACCGACGCGTGGCCTGCCTATACATCACAGGGCTCCACGTTGGCCGCCGCGGCGGCGACCGGCCACCTGGTATTGCGGAGCGACGCCGTCGTCACGCACGTTCTCTCCAGCGGCGCCGCATTCGCGCGGGGGGTCCGGATCGTGGACCGGCACAGTTTAGTCGCGGAGGAGATCGAAGCGCGGGTCGTCATCTTGTGTCCGTCGACGATCGAGACCGTGCGAATCCTGCTGAACTCCGCCACGAGCGCCCATCCAAACGGCCTCGGCAACTCCTCAGGTTGCCTGGGCCGGTATCTGACCGACCGGCCCGCGGCGAAGCTATCCGGTCGGCTGGACGAATCGCTGCGCTCGGCCAATCCCTTTCCGATGAATGGCCCGCACGGAATATTCACACCCCGATTCCGCAATATCGGCGACGATCGCCAGTCCTACAGGCGGAGCTTCGGCATCTGGGGCACGCTCGGCCGAGGGGATAACCCCGATGACTTCCTCTTCATCGTCCAGGGAGAGATGCTTCCGCACGACTCGAATCGTGTGACGCTCGACCCGAATCGCTGTGACCGGTGGGGTGTGCCGCTGGCTCATATCGACTGCGAATGGCATGACAACGACCGTGCGTTGATCGAGGCCGGAGTGGCCGACGCACTCGAGATGATCACCGAAGCCGGGATCCATGTCGACGACGTCGGCGGTATGGATGAACCTGGACGTTTCGTTCACGAACTTGGCACCGCGAGGATGGGAAGCGATCCGATGACGTCCTTCCTCAACGGCAGCAATCAAAGCTGGGACGTCAAGAATCTATTCGTCGCCGACGGTTCGTGTTTCTCGAGCGCCGGGTATCAGAACCCCACGCTCACGATCATGGCGCTAGCGTCCCGATGCGGTCAATTCGTCGCGGCGGAACTCGCCGCCGGCCGTCTCTGAAACCGGGCGGCGGTTTCCGATCCAGTTTCTGGTCTCTCGTTCTCCCATGGCCCGTCCGGGAAAACAACGTGACTCGTGGCCGACATGGATGAAGACGCTGGGAACATGAACGGCGTATCCGTTGCGGTCTTGCCCGAGATGGTCAACCAGTAGCGACATCCTAATGTCGCTACAATTCCGCCCATTGTCCTCATGGAGAACCTCGTGGGAACGCACGCCTCTCGAGCCATTCACGAAATCACTGAACCAGTTCTCTTGGACCAGCAATTCGGCTGTGTCGTGATGAATCAGTAGAGCCTGATTTCCCCACCAGCCAAACCCGTCACTGCCGAGAGCTGAGCGCACGTAGAGGCCGTCAGGTGAGTACTCCGGGACTTCCCTCATATCGCAGAAACTGATGGCGCCGACGTCAGCCGGAAACGTAGCCTCGGCAATCGTGGCGATCGCGGTCTCGTCGGCGACGACATCATCTTCGAGCAAGAGCACATGGCAGTTTGGCCGCAAGGCCAACGCAATCGCTTCCTTAGTCGCTCGAGCGGCGCCTTTGTCCTCGTCGTCGCAGTAGATCACCGGCGGGTTGACGACCCCGGAGCAGCCCAAGCTCGCCGCGAGTCTCGCACCCCAATCTGCCCTGTACTCCGGTGTGGTGAGTACGACTGGCTGGATCCTCAATGGTTTGCTCCTTGGCGTGGGCTCTATCAGACCTCAGCAGCTAGGCCCGATTCGTAAACTACAGTAACCATCTGGTGCCACTGTTCGCATCGGTATCTCGCCCGAACTCCCGGCAAACCACCCAGGGCAAATACGGCTAAATCGCACCTCAGGCTGGGCTGATGTCCGATCGGCGGTTGGCTGCGGGGACCGGCGGTATAGTTCGGACGGTCTCGTCCCGGGGGAGGGCAGCACG
>JBMOKE010000165.1:0-4799 GCA_049315425.1 Mycobacterium sp.
TGGTGGAGCTGCCGGGAATCGAACCCGCTCCAGAAATTGCGCTGAACTGCGAAAACACTATTCGCGCCGACGCCAGAGTACGTAGGAGCACGCGAAAACACCTGGGAGAACGCGGGAGTTGTTGACGGCGTCAACGTCAAGTAGCGGACATCATCGCCGTCACCCGTCAGTTGATGATCTTGACCCCGTGCCGGTTGGCTTCGAGATTTGACCAGAACATGTTGTCGTCGAACCGATGAGAAGGATCCGGCGGCAACACCGTCTGGCGGGCGATGAACTCCACTTTGCCTAGCGTCAGGGCCCCACCGGCACAGTGCGATTCGGCAACGTCACAGTCACCGACGAGATGTTCACGAGCCCGATAGAAGCGTTCTCAAAGGGTGTGGCCGAGCTGGTGATCTGAATCTCCAGCGCGTCGCCCGGATTGACCGTGTAGGAGATATCGCTGAGACTCACGGTCACCGTGCGCGAACGTCCGTCGAGTACGACCGGGATCGGCGTAACGACGTTGCCCAGCACGGTCCCGGTGGTCTTGTCCACCACCTGAGCGAACACCGCCTTTCCGATACCGAGGCCCTGGTACGTGAAGCTCACCGTCGGGGATCCGACGACCTGGGTTCCCACCGCAAGGGTGCCAGGGGGGATGTTCACGTTGACGGCGTTGGATGCCGGGCTTCCGTTGACGTTGTTGATCAGTACCCCGCCCTCACCGGGCCCCGACCCGCCGAAGATCGGAATGATGCCCAGCAGCCCTCCGGCCGAGGTGGCCGTCACGGCCGGCAAGTCGTTGAAACCACCCTGGAAGGCTTGCTGTGACGACGATGAGTAGGCACCATTCTGGTCGTACCACTGGAAGTTCGGGATCGCCTCGGCTGCGGTGCCCGCACCCTTGACGTACGTCTCCAACCACCTGAGGGTGTCCGCATTGAGCTGATCGCTCTGTTCGGTGGGAACGAGTCCGCTGGCTCCGTGCCCGCCGGTGAACCAGAAGGTCTTGAGAATCGTTCCGGGATCATTGCCCAGGACCGTCTCGGCGATGTCGGTGCCCTGGTTCAGCGGCACCAGCACGTCCTGGGTGCCGCGGACGAGCAGCGTCGGAGCACTCAGTGAGTCCAGTGGCGGGTTGCTGGCGTTCATGAAGTCCTGCGACCACGGACCGAGCCAGTTGAGTCCCAATCCGGTGGCCACCGCGACGTAGAGCTGGGGGTCAACCCTGACTCCGGACAGCAGCAGGTTGATCATGTAGAGCGCTCCGTAGGCGGTCTTGAACGTGTTGTTCGGGTAGAACGTGTCGAGCAGGGTCGACCAGCTGTCGACCGGAACCAGTGCGTCGATCCTCGGGTCTGCTGCGGAGGCGAGCTGCAGTGCGCCGCCGTACGATCCGCCCACCATTCCGACCTTCGGGTCTCCGGGAGCGTTGAGCGCAGCCGGGGTCACCGCTGCGATCCAGGAGACGATCGCCGAAGTGTCCTTACCCTCGTAATTCGGGTCGGCCATGTGCATCACACCGCCGGAGTCGAATTCGCCGCGTGGATCGAAGGTGACGACGTCATATCCGGTGTCACGCAGAGTCTTGATCCCCGGTACCTCGTTTTTCAGCGCGTAAACCGAGAACGGGTTGGTGACACCGGGGCCGCCGAAGCCCGGTGCGACGATCGTCGTCGGCGCGGTCTGGCCCGCCGCCAATCCCGAGGCGGGGAAGAAGTTAGTGCTGATCTTCACCCCGTCGAACGAGGGGACCTTGTAGGTGTAGGCCAGCGGAGTGGCACCGGGGGCCAGGCCGGCGACGTCGACGTCGATCTTCGCCACCACCGATGCGCCGATGATCGGAGCCAGCAGATCACCGATGAGCGGAACGTCCTGAAGCAGGTTGACGGCCTGTAAGCCGACGGTTCCCAGCAGAGGAATGCCCGCGATCAATGAATCGACGAAGGTGTACTCCCTGATGCCGACGTTGATCTGCTCAATGCCCTTGGTCCCGGCGGGATCCAACCAGGTGGCATAGGGAAGAACCGTGAAACTCTGGGCGATGCCCGGCACGCTGCCGATTTGGAACTTCCCGCCGTTGGTGCCCCCAAGTGCGCTGTAGGCGAGGACGGCGTCGGCACGGGAACTGGTGGCCGCGAACGCCCCCATGATGACGCCATTGATGATCCCCACCTCAGAGTTCACCGTGATGCCTTTTCCGGTCCACACTTGCGCCGACCCCACGGCTGACGCGGTGGTCGACGCCGCCCGCAAAAGCTGATTGGGAACCGGGGAATTCGCCGGGACCTTCGGTGCCGCGAGTGTCGGCAGCAACTTCAACGATTGGGCCCCAACGGTTTTCGAGCCGCTAACCGCCGCGACCCTGCGAGCCTGCCGAGCACCACCGGAACCCGGCCGCGCCGGCCCCCTTGCCACCGACTGGGCTGCCGGACGAGAACCCACCGACGACGAGGCGCCCGCCCCTTCGACGGTGTCGGCCTGAGCAACAGCCGAACCTCCTGTGATCGCGGCCCCGACACCAAGGGTGAGCACACCTGCCCCCAGCCATGCGTACGGCCGGATCCGACGTACCTTTGCCCGACGTCGACCCTCGGGAGCGCTGAAAGCGGTGAACACGGGATGGGTCATGGCGGAGGTCCTTCTGGTTTGTTTTGGCGCTCGACCCCCGCAAAATATCATTGCTGTTCGCAGTCCAGTAATAATTTGGTTCATAGACAAGTTATTATTCCTTTCCAGGGGACCGCTGCTGACTTGGAATGGAGGGTGACCGCGCTATGAGGGAGCGTCTTTACGTAGGCGGTGCCCGCGTGATTCGGCTGATCGTTGCCGTTGCAGCAGTATTGATTTCAAGCGCCGTCTTCGCCCCCGCGGGGCGAGCGAACGCCGCACCTGCCTCGTGCAGCATGGGCGCTTATATGGTGTCGCTGTCACGCGTCGATACGGCTGCCGGCAGCTTCGACGCCGATTTCTGGATGTGGAGCGTCTGCCCGGATTCCAAGCTTGAGCCGCTGAAAACAGCGGAGTTCGTCAACGGCGTCAAGGTCACCGGCAGCCTCGACTCGACGTTCCAACGCGGAAATCAGGCGTGGTCGCTACGTAAGGTCAGCGGAACTTTCCGTCAGGACTTCGACCTGTCGAACTACCCCTTCGACCGCCAGACTCTGACCATCGATGTCGAGGAGGCGAGTCTCTACGCCGACCAACTGACCTATACCGCTGACAGCCGTGATTCCAAGATCGACCCGGCGCTTTCGCTGAAAAACTGGAAAGTCGACTTCTTCCGCATCACTGCGGGTGAAGTCACCCATCCCACCGCGTACGGCGATCCGGCACTGGCGGGCGCCGACAGCACCTACGCACAACTGAAACTGGAGATCGGACTCCAGCGGGGAACCCACGTCGCAGACTTTATGAAAGCCACCTTCGTGGTGTACATCGCGGCGCTACTTGCCCTGGTCAGCCTCATGGTCTTCGACGGTCGGGTCGGATTGCTCGGCGCAGCAACGTTTTCCGTCGTCTTGAGTTTCGTATCCCTAGACCGGCTCCTCGGGCCGCATGACCAGCTCTACCTTCTCGACAAGATTCACTTTGCGGCCCTCGCAGTGATCATGGCTGCCGGGGCGTGGGGCGTCCGCTCAAGTCGTGCGGTCTCGTTGGGCGCCGACAAGGCTCTCATCCATAAACAGGATGCGCGAGCGGCCGTCGCGCTGTTCACCCTCTACGTCCTGGTGAACGCCATCCTGGTCTGGGCTGCGATCTGAGCAATCGAACTGAGGCTTAAGTGATGGATCCGCAACACCGGCTGCAACGCTGGGAAAGGGGCACAGAGCGGCCGCTGGCTGTGGTCGCGGTCCTATTTCTCGCCGCCTACTCCATTCAGGTCCTGGCCCAACCGAGTGGACGCGCCGAAACTGTTCTTGAGGTCGGAACCACCATCGTATGGGCAGTCTTTGTCATCGACTACCTGGTCCGGCTACGCCTCGCGACCAATCGGCTTCAGTGGTTCTTCCGGCACCTCATCGACCTTGCCATCGTCGCACTGCCGTTCCTGCGCCCTTTGCGGCTGTTGCGACTACTGGTTCTGTTCGCCGCATTGCAGAGAGCGGTGGGGACGGCGATCCGTGGCCGAGTCATCATCTACGCCGCCTTCAGCGCCGTCCTACTCATCTATGTAGCCTCACTGGCGATCCTGGAAACCGACCGGTCGCATCCGGATTCAAAGATCACCACATTCGGCGATGCGGTGTGGTGGTCGATCACCACAGTGACCACAGTCGGGTATGGCGACCTGTCCCCCGTCACCGGGGTGGGTCGGGTAATCGCGGTCCTGCTGATGATTGGTGGCATCAGCCTCGTCGGTGTCGTCACCGCAACACTCGCCTCATGGATCATCCAGCGTGTCGCGGCCGAAGACACCGCGAATCAGGCATTGACAGCTGCGCAGATCGAGGAACTCCGGATCGATGTCAATCAGCGGATGGACACGCTGACCAACGAGATCAGCCGGCTAACCCAACAAGTCGGCGCAGAAGTGAATGATCAGCCTTGATAACCCGCTCGGCGATATCGCGCTGCGGCGCTCCGTGTCTGCTAGCACGGAGGCCGTGCCGCCTGTTGTGCGAACGGAGGGACTCGAACCCTTGCACCGAACAACAGCCTTCGGCATAAGCGTCTGAACACAGCGAGTCGCGCGGTGTGAACGGATCAGGAAGCTGTAGAGCTGAGGGGTCTCGGAATAGTTGATGCCTTGGCTAACCGGGCGCCAGCGGGAGCGGTTCCAGCGGGAGCGGTTCCAGCGGGAGCGGTTCCAG
>JBMOKE010000031.1:0-21080 GCA_049315425.1 Mycobacterium sp.
ACCAGGGCATCGCCAGTAACGCAGTACCTCATCGCGGCCGGCGGATCGTTACCCGGTGAACCGAAGTTGCCCTGCCCATCGACCAGCGGGTACCGCAGCGACCAGGGCTGCGCCATCCGGACCAGGGTGTCGTAGATCGACGAGTCTCCGTGCGGGTGGTAATTGCCCATTGTCTCGGCGACCGACCGGGCCGATTTCGCCGGACTGCGGTCGGGCCGGAAACCCGAGTCGTACATGGCGTAGAGCACCCGGCGGTGAACCGGCTTGAGACCGTCGCGGACCTCGGGGAGGGCGCGCCCGACGATCACGCTCATCGCGTAGTCGATGTAGCTGCGCTGCATCTCCTGCTGGATGTCTACCGGCTCTACCCGGTCGGCCGGCGGTCCGTCGGGCGGCAACGTGGTGTCAGTCATTTAGTCCTCTTGGTGGCGTCCGGTCGTCGCGGAACTGTGTTGGTCGGCGGGGGAGGGTTACACGTCAAGGAAGCGAACGTCTCTGGCGTTTCGGGTGATGAAGCTTCGGCGAGCTTCAACGTCCTCGCCCATCAGGATCGAGAACAGTTCATCAGCCGCCGCGGCGTCATCCAGCGTGATCTGCAACAGCACCCGGAACGACGGATCCATGGTGGTCTCCCACAGTTCTTTGGCATCCATCTCGCCGAGGCCCTTGTAGCGTTGGATACCGTCGTCCTTGTTGATCTTGCGGCCGGCCTTCGCGCCGGCTTCCAGCCTGACGTCCCGCTCCCGGTCGGAGTAGACGAATTCGGGTTCGCTGCGCTGCCACTTCAACTTGTACAGCGGCGGCTGGGCCAGGAAGACGTGACCGTTCTCGATCAGCGGACGCATGAACCGGAACAGCAGCGTTAACAGCAGCGTGGTGATGTGCTGGCCGTCGATATCAGCGTCGGCCATCAACACGATCTTGTGGTAGCGCAGTTTGGTCAAGTCAAACTCGTCGTGAATGCCGGTGCCCAGCGCGGTGATGATGGCCTGGACTTCGGTGTTTTTCAGCACCCGGTCGATGCGGGCCTTCTCGACGTTGATGATCTTGCCGCGCAACGGCAGGATCGCCTGGAACATCGAGTCCCGGCCACTCTTGGCCGAGCCGCCGGCGGAGTCGCCCTCCACCACATACAGTTCAGATTTCGATGGGTCGGTCGAGCGGCAGTCGGCCAGCTTGCCGGGCAGGCCGCCCAGATCAGTGGCGCTCTTGCGGCGCACCAACTCGCGGGCCTTGCGGGCGGCGATGCGCGCCTGCGCAGATGAAACCGCTTTGTTCACAACGGTTTTGGCATCGGTCGGGTTGGACTCAAACCAGTGGTTCAGTTGTTCGTTGCAGATTCGCTGCACGAACGACTTGACCTCGGTGTTACCCAGCTTCGTCTTGGTCTGACCCTCGAACTGAGGCTGGGAGACCTTGACCGAGATCACCGCGGCGAGACCCTCGCGGATATCGTCACCGGTGAGGTTGGCGTCTTTTTCCTTAAGGAGTTTCTTGTCCTTGGCGTACTTGTTGACGACGCTGGTCAGGGCCGCCCGGAAACCCTCTTCGTGGGTGCCGCCCTCGTGGGTATTGATGGTGTTGGCGAAGGTGTGCACCGACTCGGAGTAGCCGGCATTCCACTGCATGGCCACTTCGACCTCGTGACCTTCACCCTTGCCGGAGAAATCCACCACTGAGCTGTGGATCGGCTGCTTGGTGCGGTTGATGTGCTTGACGAAGTCGACCAGACCGCCGGGGTAGTGAAAGGTGCGGTGTTTGACCCTGGGCTTAGCTGCCGCTCGCTCGGCTGCCTTTTCCTCGGCGGACTTCGGCGCCGCAGCAGTGTCACTGACTACTTCGTCGACAACCTCCTCGGCCGTCACGCGTTCATCGGTGAGCGTGATGGTTAGGCCCTTATTGAGGAAGGCCATCTCCTGGAGCCGGCGGGCGACCGTCTCGAAGTCGTAGTTGGTGGTTTCGAAGATGGCCGGATCCGCCCAGAACCGGATGGTGCTGCCGGTCTTCTTCGAGGCTTCGCCCTGTTTGAGGGTGCCCGGCACCGAATAGTCGTAGGTCTGGAACCACTCGTAGCCGTCGCGGCGGATGTCTGCTTCCAAACGCGTCGACAGCGCGTTGACCACTGAGACGCCCACGCCGTGCAGACCGCCGGACACCTGATAGGCGCCTTCTTCGAACTTGCCGCCGGCATGCAGAACCGTCATCACCACGTCGATGGTCGGCTGGCCGGAACTGTGCATCGCAACCGGGATTCCACGGCCGTCGTCGGTGACTTCGACACCGCCGTCTTCCAACATGCGGACGTCGACCTGGGTGGCGTATCCGGCCATGGCCTCGTCAACGGCGTTGTCCACCACCTCCCACACCAGGTGGTGCAACCCGCGTTCCCCGGTGGAGCCGATGTACATACTGGGCCGCTTGCGAACCGCCTCTAACCCCTCAAGAACTTTGATGGAGTCGGCGCCATAGGTGGTCGATGTTTTTTTCTTTGCGGCAGGCACGGGGCGGCAGGTCTCCTTGGCATGGCTGACGAGCGGTTTATCGACCACTCGAGATCTAGGTCCAGTCTACCGTCAAGCCCCGACAGCACCGATTCTGCGGCGGTGTTTCTACACACCTAATTGCGCCGTGCACGGAATATTGCGGGCGAACATGCCTCCGGACGCTTGACACGCCCGCGCGGCACGTTCTGGTGGCTCTGGGGTGGGTGTGGTAGCGGGGTCAGCCGTAGGTGTCTCGGGGCCCACGTCCGGAGATATGGCGGTTTCCTTTGCGCCATGACGGCGCGGTGGGACCGGTGATCTTGAGGGCGGTGACCACCCCGTCGCCGACGGCGGCGGCGATCTTCGCCAGCAACTGCGACTGCACCAGCCGCAACTGGGTGGCCCAGGCGGTGGATTCGGCCGCAACGCTGAGCACACCGTCGCGCAAGGCCGTCGGCTGCGCATGCTCGGCGATCTGGTCCCCGACCACGGTTTCCCACTGCGCGAATACCGTGCCCTCCGCCACCCGTGGTGACCACCCGTTGGTAGCGGATACCTCGCGGGCCGCTCGCCCCAGCGCTTGTGGATCGCGGGCATCCTCACCCGGTCCCGACCAGCGTCGCCGGCCACCCTGAGTGGTGGCGCGCCGACGCCCGGGGGAGCTGCGGCCGTGCCCGACTTCCTTGCCCAGGTCGCGCGCCGCGGCGCGCGCCTCCTCCAGGGCGCGACGTACCAGGTCCATCCCGGGTAGGGCCGCCAGGTGCTCGGGCGGGGCGGGCGAAGCATCCGGTGGGCCGGGGGGCAATTCGCCGGGCTCGGTCACGGCGTCACCGCCGAGGCTCGCCCGGTCTCGTCGTCGCGCAGGGTTATCCCGATCCGGGTGGCGTCCCAGTCTGCCGGAATGTCCTCCCCGACCGCAGCGGTCACCAGTACCTGTTCCGCGCCGGCCGCAACGTCGGCGAGGGCCCGGCGGCGGGAGTTATCCAGTTCGGCAAACACGTCATCAAGGATAAGTACCGGCTCGCTGCCTTCTGCGCTCAGTAATTCATAGGAGGCCAACCGCAACGCCAGCGCCATCGACCACGACTCGCCGTGGCTGGCGAAACCCTTGGCGGGCTGGTCACCCAGCCGCAACTCCAAGTCGTCGCGGTGGGGCCCCACCAGACACATGCCGCGTTCGAGTTCGGCATCCCGCCGACGCTCGAGCGCCTCCAGGAGGGCTGCCTCGAGGAGGTCGGTGCCGGTGCCCACACCGTCTGGATGGGCCGTGTCAATGCTCGCGCGATAGACGATCGCGGCGGGCCGCGACGCGGGCGCCAGCAGTTGATAGGCCTTCTCGACCTCGGGTGAAAGCTGATTGACCAGCTCAAGGCGCGCGGCCATCAGTTCGGCACCGGTCGCAGCCAGCTGCCCGTCCCACACCGAGAGGGTGTCGAGCAAACCGGGGTCGGACCGGAATCGTCCACCGGACGCCGACTTCAGCAGCGCGGTTCGCTGTTTGAGCACCTTGTCGTAGTCGGCCCTGACCGCCGCGATGCGGGGCCGGCGTACCGTCGCGAGTTCGTCGAGATATCGTCGGCGCTCGCTCGGATCCCCGCGGACCAGGGCGAGGTCCTCCGGGGCGAAGAGCACGGCTCGCACGGCGCCCAGCACGTCTCGGGTGCTGCGGACCGGCGAGCGGTTGAGTCGACCTTTGTTGGCTCGGCCGGCGGCGATCTCCAGATCGATGGCGAGTTCGCGGCCCTCATTGACCACAATTGTGGAGACAATGGCCCGCTCGGCGCCCGCGCGGATCAGGGGTGCGTCCGAAGCGACGCGGTGGGAGCCGAGGGTCGCGCAATACCACAGCGCCTCGACAATGTTGGTTTTTCCGAACCCGTTTGGTCCGACGAAAACTGTCCGTCCGGGCGTCAGCTCCAGGTCGAGTTCGGCCCAGGACCGGAAATCGTGGAGCGCGAGGTGGCGGACATACATCGGTTTAGCCGGGTCAGCCTGGTAGGCGAACCGGCATCAGCAGATAGACGTACTCGGTCGCGCCCGCCGGGAATGGTCCCGGGCCGCTGTACTCGTCCGTGTTTTCACCCGCGGGACGCAAGACGGCCGGCTTGCTGGAGGTGGTGAACCCGAATGTGACCCGGTCGGAATGCAGCGACCCCAAACCGTCCGTCAGGTACGTGGGGTTGAAAGCGATGGTCAGGGGTTCGCCGGCGAACTCCACCGGCAGCTCTTCCTCCGCCGAACCAACCCCGTCTGCGCCGGCCGACAGACGGAGAGCTCCGTCGCCGAACTCCATGCGCACCTGTGCTCCGCCGACGAGGGCCACGCGTTTGATCGCCTCAGTGAGTTCCGCAACCCCGATGGTCGCCATCGCGGTGTGTTCGCTCGGCAGAAGTTGGCGGAATTTTGGGAACTCGTTCTCCAGCAGACTGGTCGTGCTCCGTCTGCCCGCGCTTCGCATGCCGAGCAGTCGTGCCTCCCCGACGGCGGCGCCGGTACCCAACGCCAGGTGTACCTCTGATCCGGAGGTGACGGCCTTCGCTGCCTCAGCCAGCATTCTGGCCGGTACCAGCACCGCAGCTTCGACATCGGCTGAGGCCGTCGACCATGTCAGCTCGCGAACCGCAAGCCGGAATCGATCGGTGGCAGCGAGAACGACCTTCTCGCCTGCGATCTCCAGCCGGATACCGGTCAGCATGGAAATGGTCTCGTCGCGGCCGGCAGCCACCGCAACCTGGCCGACCGCCTCCGTGAACAGGTCAGCGGGAACGACTCCGGTCTCGGCCGGCAACGTGGGCAGGGTCGGATAATCCTCGACCGGCATGGTTGGTAACGAAAACTTTGCGCTACCGCAGGTCAGCAGCATGCGCGAGCCCTCGACGCTCACCTCGACGGGCTTGGCCGGCAGCGATCGCGTAATTTCGGACAGCAACCGTCCAGAGACCAAAACCGCTCCGGCAGAAGCGATTTCAGCTGGCACCTGGACTTCAGCAGACACATCGGAGTCGAACCCGGTAATTGCAAGACCGTCGTCCGAACCGGTGATCAGGACCCCGGCCAGGATCGGTCGCGAAGGTTGTTTCGTGGGCAGGATACGTGCCACCCAGGCAACCGCGTCAGCGAAATCGTCGCGCGCCAGACGAAACTTCAGGTCGGAGTCAACCACGGTGGTTGGCACGTCAGTAGTGTCCCTTCATCGCGCCGGAGACGACAGGCGAGAATTGCCCTCTGAGGGACAACCGTAGAGCGTTCTGGTCCATCTTGAAAGCGAATCGCCAGGTGTCACAACGGAGTCCGGACGCCGCCGGCCGGTGCGTGAGCAACGTTTCCCCAGGGGTTGTCTTTTAACGGGAAATCAATAGTGAGAAAACAGTAGTAGTAATAGGGCCTGTTGAATCTGTTGGCCATGGTGTCGTCGCCCTGCTGGGGCACGGTATCGGGGTGGGGATGGGTTGTGGATACAGCGCAGGTTTTCGACCACCGGGTGTGCACTACTTCTGGTTGTCTGCGCTGATCCGACGGGGCGCCGGAGGTATCCCGGTGTCTGTTCACAAGTTGTGCACAGTCTGATCCTGTGACGTCTGATGCGCATGCGACCAAAGTTTTTTCAGCGGGTGGCTGTACTTCGAACACCGTTGGCGATGTGAGTCAGCGCTTGGAGCGCTGACGGATTCTCGTTGTCAGTTCCTTGACGTGATCGAACACTTCGCGGCGGTCGCCCATCTCGTTGAGGATTTTGCGCTGTGCGTACATCACCGTGGTGTGGTCGCGGCCGAAGGCCTGGCCGATCTTCGGTAGTGAAAGGTCGGTGAGTTCACGGCACAGGTACATGGCGATTTGGCGGGATTGGGCCAGTGCCCGAGTCTTGCCGGGGCCACGAAGTTCCTCGACGGTCGTATCGAAGTACTCCGCGGTCGCGGCCATGATCACCGAGGAACTGATCTGGATGGTGCCGGCATCGGCCACCAGGTCGCGCAACACGATTTCTGCCAGAGCCGACGTGATGGGTGTCTTGTTGAGCGAGGCGAACGCAGTTACCCGGATGAGCGCGCCCTCCAGTTCACGAATATTCCGCTCGATCGCACTGGCGATGAGCTCGAGGACGTCGTCGGGCACATCGAGTCGCTCCATCTGGGCTTTCTTGCGCAGAATGGCAATGCGAGTCTCGAGTTCTGGTGGTTGAACATCGGTGATCAAGCCCCATTCGAACCGGGTGCGCAGCCGGTCCTCGAGCGTCGCAAGCTGCTTCGGCGGTCGGTCCGAGGAAATGACGATTTGCTTGTTGGCGTTATGGAGGGTGTTGAAGGTGTGGAAGAACTCCTCCTGGATGCCTTCTTTGCCCTCGATGAACTGGATATCGTCGACCAAAAGTACGTCCGTGTCGCGGTAGCTGCGCTTGAAGGCAACTCGGCGGTCGTCGCGTAGAGAATTGATGAAGTCGTTCGTGAATTCTTCGGTGGAGACGTACTTGACCCGCATGCCGGGGAAGAGGCGCTGTGCGTAGTTGCCGGCCGCATGCAGCAGGTGAGTTTTGCCCAGCCCGGATTCCCCCCAGATAAACAGGGGGTTGTAGGCGCGCGCGGGTGCTTCGGCAATGGCAAGTGCGGCGGCGTGGGCAAACCGGTTGGATGCGCCGATGATGAAGGTGTCGAAGGTATACCGGCGGTTCAGGCTGTTATCGGATGAATCGTTGGCAGAATCCGAGCGCGGACGCTCGATGAAGTAACCGGGCCAACTCTCATGTGCGCTGGCCAGGGCCTCACGGTCCTCATCGACCTCGTCAAGTTCCGATTCTTCCGATACTGACTCGGCGGCCGGAGCCACAACGGCATCGGCGTCATTCGAGGGCTCGATGCGGACACCTAATTCAACCCGCTGTCCGAGCCGGCGGCTGAGCGCGTCGACGATCGGCGTGCGCAGGTGGCGTTCGATTTCGTTCTGCACGAAGGGGCTCGGGACCGACAGTAGAGCGAAGCCCTCTGCGATCGTCAGTGGCCGGACGAGCTTGAGCCAGGCCCGTTGCTGTGGGGTGAGCGGCGGGTCCAGGAGAGCGGCATCATGGTCGACGGAGTCCCCGTTGAGTTCGGATACCACTGAACTCCACACCGAGGCGAAATCAGAACCGGGGTCATCGACCAACGACAGATCCCCCTGCTCACAGACTAGGCGCGATTCCGCAGAACCGCGGCCCGTAGCTGTCCACATGGTTATCCACAGGTGTGCACAGGGACGCGGGTTCTCGTCGTCGCAGCATATTGGCGATAGTTGTCCGGCGGTAGACAATCCAGTAATTGCTCAAATCTGGCCTGTCTGCTGTGCGAGAAACTAACAGGTTTCCAGCCGGGTGCCAACCGGTGAACTCACGGCGATCGGATCGCCACGGGCGGGGTCCGGTCACCGTGGTTTGACCTGCGGAAGCGACCTCAGTACCCTCAAGGGGTCGCCCAGTCAAAGGCGGCACGGCAGCGACCGGTCTGCGGGACCGCGCCGGTACGAGTTGAGCTTGAGCGAAGGGCGTTTTGCTGCCCGGAGGCGTGCAGTTCGCATGTCCCACCGGTTCGGAAGCGCCGCACATGACGAGGAGATATAGCCGTGGCCAAGGGCAAGCGGACCTTCCAGCCGAACAATCGGCGTCGGGCCAGGGTTCACGGTTTTCGGCTGCGCATGCGCACCCGTGCAGGCCGGGCCATCGTCTCCTCCCGCCGCCGCAAAGGCCGCGGTTCTCTGACTGCCTGACGACCAGGTTTCGCGCAGTGCTCCCGGCCGGAAACCGGATGAGACGGTCTACGGACTTCAGCCTCGCTGTGAGGAATGGAGTGCGGGTGGCCCAATCGGATCTCGTCGTACACGCTCGGCGTGGTGAGGTCTTGCCCGACGGTGTGCCACAAATCGGATTGGTCGTCGCCAAGTCGGTCGGCGGGTCGGTCGAACGCCACCGGGTGGCGAGGCGGCTTCGGCACGTGGCGCGTACGGTCCTGTCCGAGCTGGATCCGGCCGACCGAATCGTCATTCGTGCTCTGCCGAGCAGTCGGAACGCCACGTCGGCTCGATTAGAAGAGCAGCTGCGAGCAGGCATGCACCGGGCCCACAACCTGATGGAGCGAAACCGATGAGCGTCACGAGTCCGGGGGCGGCGCGTGTGATCCGCCGGCCTGCTCGGATGCTGATTTCGGTGATCGAGGTTTATCGCCACATGATTTCGCCGCTGCGCTTGCCGTCCTGTCGGTTCATGCCGACCTGCAGCCAGTACGCGGTCGAAGCCATCACAGAGTTCGGCCTGCTACGGGGTGGCTGGCTGGCCCTACGCCGACTGGGGAAGTGCGGCCCGTGGCATATCGGCGGCTGGGACCCGATACCCGACCGCTGCGCCACGTCCGGCGAAGGCGTAAAACCGCAGCTCAGGAGCGCGAATGTTTAACTGGTTCAGCCTCGACGTCATCTACTACCCGGTGTCGGGGATCATGTGGCTCTGGTACCGGCTCTTCGCGATCATCCTGGGTCCGAACAACTTCTTTGCGTGGGCGCTGTCGGTGATGTTCCTCGTTTTCACCCTGCGCGCGCTGTTGTACAAGCCGTTTGTCCGGCAGATCCGCACCACCCGGCAGATGCAGGAGCTCCAACCCCAGATCAAGGCGCTTCAGAAGAAGTACGGCAAGGACCGCCAGCGCATGGCGCTCGAGATGCAGAAACTGCAACGCGAGCACGGCTTCAATCCGATCCTGGGCTGCCTACCCGTGCTTGCGCAGATCCCGGTTTTCCTGGGTCTCTACCACGTGTTGATGTCGTTCAACCGCACCCAGACCGGTATTGGCCGGCTGGGACTTTCGGTGGAAGAGAACCGGGTCCTGGGTAACTATTTCTTCAGCGCGGCCGACGTCGGCCACTTTCTCGACGCGCACCTGTTCGGCGCACCGATTGGTGCCTCGATCACCCAGCAGCATGGCCTGGAGGCATTCACGGTCTTCAGCCGGCCGGCGGTGGCCGCCGTCTCGATTCCGCTGATGATCCTGGCCGGAATCGCGACGTACTTCAACAGCCGAGCCTCGATCGCACGGCAGAGTGTGGAAGCGGCGGCCAATCCTCAGACCGCACTGATGAACAAGCTCGCGCTCTACGTGTTCCCACTCGGCGTCGTGGTGGGCGGGCCGTTCCTTCCGATCGCAATCATTATCTACTGGGTGGCCAACAACATCTGGACCTTCGCACAGCAGCACCTCGTCTTCGGCAAGATCGAGAAGGAAGAGGAAGCCAAGAAGGAAGAGGCCTTGGCGAGGCGGTCAGCCAATGCGCCGGCGCCGGGGGTGAGGCCCACGAAGGCCCGCAAGAATCCCGCAGCAGACGCCCCGGCCGCCGAGTCCGCGGAGGACGTCGCGGACGAACCGGACGGGGCTGCCGGACCGGAGCCGGAGACCAATGGCGCCGCCGCAACCGACCGAACGCCGCGCCCGGGTGCGCGGCCCAAAAGACGCAAACGTTGAACCGGACCGCGGTCCGGTCAGAGAGGGAGAGAACATGACCGAAACAGATACCCAGCACAGCGCGGAAATTGACACCGGGGAAACCGAGACCGAGGCACCGGCGCGAAAGCCCGGGGACAGGGAAGATCGGTTAGTTGCCGAGGGCGAGATTGCCGGCGACTACCTCGAAGAACTCCTCGATGTCCTGGACTTTGACGGCGACATCGATCTCGATGTCGAGGGCGACCGGGCGATCGTCAGCATCGACGGGGGAGAGGATCTGACCAAGCTGGTCGGCCGGCGCGGCGAGGTTCTGGATGCACTGCAGGAATTGACTCGGCTGGCCGTTCACCAGAAGACAGGGGAGCGCAGCAGACTGATGCTCGACGTCGCGGGCTGGCGGCGGCGGCGGCGCGATGAGTTGAGTGCGCTGGGCGACAAGGTGGCCCGACGCGTTCTGGAGAGCGGCCAACGAGAGGAACTCGCGCCGATGACGCCGTTTGAGCGCAAGATCGTGCATGACGCCGTGGCCGCAGTCGATGGTGTGCGCAGCGAGAGCGAGGGCGTCGAGCCGTCGCGGCGCGTGGTGGTTCTCAAGGACGCCTGACGGGCCCCTAGTTACAAACATGTAGTTCGGCGGCGGCGAAGGGATGTTTCACGTGAAACACCCCGCCGCCCCGGAGCCACCGCCGGCCGCCACGGCCCTGTTTGGGGAACGGCTCGAACTGGCCCGCCGATACGCCGATCTACTGGCCGGCATCGGCGTCGAGAGAGGGCTGCTGGGTCCGCGCGAGGTTGATCGCATCTGGGAGCGCCACATCCTCAATAGCGCCGTACTCGCCGAACTTGTCGGCCAGGGCGCCCGGGTGGTCGACATCGGGAGCGGTGCCGGATTGCCCGGCCTGCCGTTGGCGATCGCGCGCCCGGACCTCCGGGTGGTACTGGTGGAACCCATGCTGCGGCGGACAGATTTCCTGTCGGAGGCCATCGAGGCGCTTGGCATTCCGGTTGAGGTGATCCGCGGAAGGGCAGAGGATCCGGAGGTTCGTCGCCGGGCGGCGGACGCAGACGCGGTGGCATCTCGCGCGGTGGCGGATCTCGGGAAGCTCACCGGGTGGAGCATGCCGTTGCTGCGGCCGGGCGGACGGATGCTGGCACTCAAGGGCGAGCGGGCCAACGAGGAGGTTGCCGCGAGCAGCCGCGAAATGGCGGCGTTAGGTGCTATCGGTGTGGAGGTGGTGAGATGTGGGGTAAGCCTGTTGAGCCCGCCCGCCACCGTGGTGGTGGCCGTCCGCGGGGAGCGGGCGCCGTCGGTCCGGAAACGACCGCCCCGCACGCCGGAGAGGAGAGCACAATGAGCGCCCCACCATCTTCGGAACCGGCCGCCCCGGGACACGGGGATGTTTCACGTGAAACGTGGCCGTCCGCCGACGACACCGACACCCCCATCGCGGCCGAGGCAGAACGCGCGATGCAAGTGCTGCACACGGCGGCCGGGCAGTTGCCGCGCCCGACGCACCGCAGGATTTTCGCCGTCGCCAACCAGAAGGGCGGTGTCGGAAAAACGACGACGGCGGTGAACCTCGCGGCGGCGCTCGCGATCCAGGGACTGAAGACCCTCGTCATCGACCTCGACCCGCAAGGTAACGCGAGCACCGCACTGGGCATCGCGGACCGCCATTCCGGGACCCCGTCGTCCTATGAGGTCCTCCTTGGCGAGATTCCCCTGCAGGCCGCGATCCGCCAGAGTCCGCACAGCGAGAGGCTTTTCTGCGTTCCCGCCACGATCGATCTGGCCGGTGCCGAAATTGAACTCGTCAGTATGGTTGCCCGGGAAAACCGCCTGCGAAATGCACTTATGGAACTCGAGCAGACGGACTTCGATTACGTGTTCATCGATTGCCCGCCGTCGCTGGGCCTGCTGACCGTCAATGCCCTGGTGGCGGCGCCCGAGGTGCTGATCCCAATCCAATGCGAGTACTACGCGCTGGAGGGCGTATCTCAGCTGATGAAGAACATCGCCATGGTGAAGGCGCACCTGAACCCCAAGCTGGAGGTCAGTACCGTCGTCCTGACCATGCATGATGGGCGCACGAAACTCGCGGATCAGGTCGCGGGCGAGGTGCGCCGGTTCTTCGGGGACAAGGTTCTGCGCAGTGTTATCCCGCGCAGCGTTAAGGTGTCTGAAGCGCCCGGCTACAGCATGACCATCATTGACTACGATCCTGGCTCGCGGGGTGCCATGAGCTATCTGGACGCCAGCCGCGAACTGGCACACCGGTCATCCTTGGAGGCACAATCGTGACGAAGCCAATCCGACGCAAGGGCGGCCTTGGCCGCGGCCTGGCATCGTTGATCCCTACCGGTCCGACCGACGGCGGCCCCAGGCTCGGTGATGCCGCAGCAGATGTCGTGATCGGCGGTGTGACGGCCGATGGTGCCAGTGTGGGCGCGGTCTATCGCGAGCTCGATCCCTCGGCGATCGAGCCCAACCCCCGCCAGCCCCGGCAGGTCTTCGACGAGGAGGCGCTCGCCGAGCTGGTCCACTCGATCCGTGAATTCGGGCTGATGCAGCCGATTGTGGTCCGGGAGACGACCAACGGTTCCGGGGCGCGCTACCAGCTGGTGATGGGGGAGCGCCGCTGGCGGGCCGCCCAGCAGGCGGGACTGACGTCTATTCCGGCGATTGTGCGGGATACCACCGACGACAACCTGCTGCGCGACGCGCTATTGGAGAACATTCACCGTGCCCAGCTGAATCCCCTGGAAGAGGCGGCGGCATACCAGCAGCTCCTCGAAGAATTCGACGTCACGCATGAGGAACTGGCGGGACGCATCGGGCGATCGCGCCCGGTGATCAGCAATATGATCCGGCTACTGCGCTTGCCCATCGCCGTGCAGCGACGGGTCGCCGCGGGCGTGCTCTCGGCCGGTCACGCACGGGCTCTGCTGGCATTGGACGCCGGCCCGGAGGCCCAGGAGGAACTCGCCGCGCGGATCGTGGCCGAAGGCCTATCGGTCCGGGCGACCGAGGAGGCTGTCACGCTGGCCAACCGGGATGACTCCAAGCCGTCCAAGCCGTCGCGCCGCAAACCGATCAAGATGCCGGGCCTGCAGGACATCGCGGAACGGATCTCGCGCAGCTATGACACCCGCGTCACCGTCAGTCTCGGCAAACGTAAGGGGAAGATCGTCGTCGAGTTCGGCTCGGTGGAAGATCTACAACGGATTGTCGCCCTGATGGACCCCGGCGCAGCCAAATAGCCCGCGCCCCGGACAAACCACCTTTACGTCACTGTGACGAAATAGCGGTCTTCCGATGCCCCCCGGTGCTCACCGACCACCAATGATGAAGCCGGACAAGGGATTTCATTCACGAAGCGAGCTGCCAGCCCGGGGGCGCGGATATCGGCCGTGGATCGGCCGGCTCTCCTATCCTTAGGGGGCTGCTGTGCGCTTCGGCACCGCGGGAAAGCCGGGGAGATTAGTGTCCGCTCGCATCAGGCCGCTGCGGCTCGACGAATTTGAGCAGCTGCCCAGGCATGCCCGCCGATGCGTGTTCTGGGAGGTCGACCCGCAGACGCTCGACGGCAAGCAGCTGCCCGACCCCGAGTTCGAGAAGGAAGCATGGCTGTCGATGGTCATGCTGGAATGGGGCTCCTGCGGGCAGGTTGCCACGCCTGCGTCCGCACCGGCATCCCCTGGCGTGGCGGGCGACGCCGACGATCACTGCCTGGGGTACGTCCTCTACGCGCCGCCCCGGGCGGTACCGCGGGCCCAGCGATTCCCCACCGGACCGGTGAGTGCCGACGCCGTCCTGCTGACCTCCATGGGGGTCGAAGCAGGCCAGTCCGCCGGCCTGTCTGAGCAGCTGATCAGCCACGTGGTCAGCGAACTGGTGCGACGCGGGGTACGGGCACTGGAAGCTTTCGGGCGCACCGAGGACGTCACCGAGTTACTCGATCCCGCCGGCGTCGACCCCCAACTGCGGCCGGCGATCGCAGCCCTGGGTGACTGCTCCTTCGACGAGTGCATGATCGACGCGAACTTCCTGCTCGGTGTGGGATTCACGATCGTCGCTCCGCACCGCTACTTTCCGCGCCTGCGGCTGGAACTCGATAGGGGACTGGGCTGGAAAGCCGAAGTCGAAGCTGCCCTGGAGCGGCTGCTGGAAACATCGGAGCTCCAGCAGCCGGTCGGTAGCTCGATCGGCTAAACCGCCGGCCGGCCCTGCTCCACCGACTGCTCGTGGGCAAGCAGTTCGGCGAAGGTGAACGTCCCGGTCGGCCGATCATTTTTGCCGAGGAGGTACAGACGTTTCACTGCCGCCAGAACGCCTTCGGCTATTGCGTCACGGCACTCGCGAGTCATGAGCCTACCGAGGTCGTGTGAGCTCGTGATGTATCCGACATCGACCTCAACGGTGGGCATCCGGGTGAGCCGCAACAGATCCCACGTTCGGCCGTGCGTCCGGCAATCCCGTAATCCGGTGCGCGCCACCACTTCTCGTTGAACAAAGTCAGCCAGGTTACGCCCGATGGTGGACACCGACCCGTGTGGGCTGCCGAAGTAGAAGCAGGCGACACCGCTGGCCGACGGGTTCGGGTGGCTCTCGAAACGCAGGCTGATCATCAGGTCGGCCCCGACGGTATTGGCGGTCGCGGCGCGTTCGGCATCCGACGGGCTGCGATTGGCCGGCCGGGACAGGAAGGTTTCCATGCCGATCGCGGTCATTCGTCCTTCGAGCCGGCTGGCCAGGTCCCACAGGATGTCGGATTCGCCGATCGGGCCTTCCGGCCCCTGAGCGATCAGACCATGGTCGCTTCCACCCCGGCCCGGGTCAATGATGATTCTCTTGCCTGACAGCCGGGGCCCGGACACCCGAACATGCTCTTCCTCGCGAATGGCGTGCAGTGAACCACCGGTGACGCGGGACCCGAGAAAGTACAGGGAGCGCAATGTTTCCGGTCCGCAGATCCCGTCGGGAGCGAGTCCGTACTCGCGTTGGTAGGACATGAGCGAGTTGTGGGTCTGCAGACCGAAGTACCCGTCCACCAGGGCGGTGTAGAAGCCGAGGTCCTGAAGGCGTGACTGCAGGGTCGCGACGTCGTCGCCGTACATCGGCGCACCGAACTGGTGGGCAAGCGTGCGGGCGCCAAGCCGGTAGGACGCCTCTTTGAGGGCACGGTAGGTGGCCTCTCCGACGAGCCCGTCGACCAACAGGCCCCGGCGTTGCTGAAAGGCCCGCACCGCATGATCGAGTTCGTCGTCGAAGTTGTCCAGGGCCACCTGCCGGCCCGTTGTGATGCCCTCGTCCGGGCTTTCCAGCAACCCCAGGGCTGCCAAGGCGCTCCGGATCTCCACCACCGCGGCGCCGCGGTCTCCCCGCCGCAATTTGTCACCGGCAGTGGTGCTGCGCCAGGAGGCAGCATCGCTGGCGCCATCGCCGGGACTCCACATGGCAAGCATTGTCGCAGAGGCAGAGCCTTTTCAGGAAACCTCTCGGACAGATCACGGATAACGAATCAGTCTCTGCCGGCCTGCCCCTCGCGGGAGGGCGGGTTGCCCGCTAGAGGACGTCGGCAAGCTCTCTCAGCAACGCAGCCTTACCCTTGGCGCCCACGATTCGCTTCACCGGTTGACCGTCCTTGAAGAGAATCAGCGTCGGGATAGAGACGACCTGGAAATCGCGCGCCGTCGCCGGGTTCGCGTCAACGTCCACCTTCGCCACGGTCAGTGACCCGGCTTTCTCCGCGGCGATCTCCTCGAGAACCGGAGCCACCATTCGGCATGGTCCGCACCACGTGGCCCAGAAATCCACCAAAACCGGTGTGGCACTGGACAGGACGGTGTCGGCGAAGTTGTCGTCGGTGACGGTCACCGTGGATTCGCTCATGATTTCGCTCCCGTCATTTCACCGGGGATCATTTCACCGGGGTCGTGCGCGTCAGCCAGCCACCGCTCGGCGTCAAGGGCAGCGGCACAACCACTGCCCGCCGCGGTGATGGCCTGCCGATAGGTGTGGTCCACCAGGTCCCCGGCGGCGAACACGCCTGGCAGTGAGGTCGCGGTGCTGTGCTCGCGCACCACGACATACCCGGCGGGATCGACGTCAAGGGCGTCGCGAACCAACTCTGAGCGGGGATCGTGACCGATCGCGATGAACACGCCGGTCACCGCGAGCGTGGATTCCTCCCCGGTGAGCGTGTTACGGACGCGCAGACCTGTCACGGTGGAGTCGCCCTCCACCGCAAGGACCGCGGTGTTGGTCAGGAACGAGATCTTGTCGTTGGTCCGGGCACGTTCGAGCATGATGCGGGATGCGCGGAATTCGTCCCGACGGTGCACAAGGGTGACGCTGCGGGCGAACCGGGTCAGGAAGGTCGCCTCCTCCATGGCGGAGTCGCCGCCGCCGACCACGGCAATGTCCTGGTCTTTGAAAAAGAACCCGTCACAGGTGGCGCAGGAGCTCACTCCGCGGCCCAGAAGTTCCTGCTCACCCGGTATGCCCAGGTAGCGGGCTGCTGCTCCCATGGCCAGGATCACCGCCCGGGCGCGATGGGTCTCGCCCCCGGCGGTCACCACCTCTTTGATCGGCCCGGCCAGCGATACCGACTCGACGTCTTCCATCTGCAGATCCGCTCCGAAGTGCAGAGCCTGTTCGCGCATCTCATCCATGAGTTCCGGGCCGGTGATGCCGGCACGGAAACCCGGGTAGTTCTCGACCTCGGTGGTGGTCATGAGTGCGCCCCCGAATGCGGTTCCTTCAAAGACCAGGGGATTGAGTTGCGCGCGCGCCGTGTAGATGGCGGCGGTATATCCGGCCGGCCCTGATCCGATGACGATCACGTCATGCAGGGGGGAGTTGTCGGTCATACGAGCCTTTCTGACAGACGAGTTGCTCACCGTCAAACACCAGCGTAGGCGGGGATGTTCCCGGTCGTGAACTAAGGGCGCACCGAGGTGGCCGTCGGAGTGACGGTGATGAGCCGAGCGCTGGTCGGCGTGCTGGTGGCCGGTTCGGCGGCCGTTACCAGGATGCCCACGCCCAGTGCGACGGCAATGATCGCCAACGCCGAGACGATGCCGATCACCATCGGGCGGGTGGGAACTGGCGGACGGGCTGCATGCGCGGCGCGGACCAGTGGGGGACCGGTGACCTCGTGCGCGGGTGGGTGGGGCTGCACCCGATCAGTGTGCCGCTCAGGCATGTCCTGAGGGGGAGAGATGACCCAACAGCACGGCCAGCCGCGCACGGGCCCGGGCGCACCGGCTCTTCACCGTTCCTTCGGCGATCCCGAGCAGGGCCGCGGCATCGGCTACGGAGTAGCCGTACATATCGACTGCGACCACCGCGGTGCGCTGCCCGGCCGGCAGTCGCGATAGTGCTTGCCGGACCACGATCTCGGTTTCGGCGTGTGACGTTCGATCGGCCAGCGAACAGCAGTCGTCGGTGAGCTGGCAGGTGTGGAAACCGTTGCGGCGCAAACGGTCCAGGCAGGCGTTGAGAACGATCCGGTGTAGCCAACTACCGACCGCGGCGTCATGACGAAACGCACCGGCGGCCCGGTGTGCGGAGAGCATGGCTTCCTGCAGTGCGTCATCGGCGTCCTCGGCGGTCTGGCTTCGCCGCCGGGCTAGCCGATACAGCTGGGCGCGGTGGCGGCCAAACAGTTCCCCGAAGGCGCGACGATCACCGGCGACGTGTGCGGCGAGCAGATCGGAATCGCTACGACAGTCGGCGGAGAAGATGGGCACGGCCGGACAGTAGCCAGACCGGGGCCGCCCAGCACTTCACCCCTGTGCAGCGTCAGGAGGCGGAGCGAACGGTGATGTCCGAGATGTCGGTGCGGCTCTTGCCCGCTGTCTGGCCCAATGTCGAGATCCACACCAACAGATTCGAGGTGGCCGCTGCGCTGGGCACCGAGATGGTATTGGTGCCGGGCTTGAGTGTGGTGGGACCGGTCAGCACGGTGGTGTCCGCGAGGCTTGCCGGATTGGCTGTCGAAGCGCTTCTGATCTGGACCTGGGTGCCGGTGCTGGACACCGTGATGGTGACGTTGCCGACCACCGTCGATTCAGGCAGCTCCAGCATGAGGCCCACTCCGTTTTTGAAACTGGGGAACGGAACGGTGTCGGTGTAGATGTCTGTCGGCCACGCCGTTGCGGGGTCGCCATCGATCGCCAGGCCTGCCAGGCTTGGGGCGTCAGCACCACCGTCGGGCGAGAAGACCGTTGCGGCAACGGGTTTGATGATCGAGCCGCTCACGGAACGGCTTGTGGGCGTCGTTGTATTCAAACCCAACTGATCGCCCTTGAGTCCGCCGCCCACATCACCGAAAATCCGCCCCAGCACAGATGCGAGCGCGATCACTGCAACCACCAGGACGGCGGCGCCGGCCCCGATTCCGATCAGCAGGTTACGGCGGCGAAGGGCCTGCTTGGCGGCGGGATCTGCGGGAGTCGGTCGGCCTCCGGAGGTCCGCGGCGGAGCATCCTCGACCGGAGTCATCAGGTCGGTGCGATCGGCGGCGTTCGTCGCCTGCTGCAGCAGGTGCAGCAGTGTGGGCGCGGTGCTGATCCCACCGCCAGGTTGTACGGCCCGGATTGCCGCCGCTGAGATCTGGAAAGGAATGGCTGAGTTGACTGCGAGTGGCTCGACCGGTTCGCCGGACGGGTCGGTATCGGCCGGCCTCAGCCCGCTCGGTGTGCCGCGTTCAGGCAGGGGCCAGCGATCGACGAGAAGTGCGTACAACGCGGCTCCGATGCCGCGGATGTCGCCGTTCGGTGTGGCGTCGGCGAGAGTTGCCGGAAAGGCAAGTGCGACATCGCCGTCAAGGCTGACCCGCACCCGCCCCGGATGGTCGATTGACAGGGCGACGCCGGCCCGGTGTGCTTCGTCGGCTGCCGCAGCGAGCGACTGGATCGCTCTGGCGCCGCCGATCGGCGATGGGGAGGTGCCGGCCACCTCCTTCAGCGAACCGCCCCTGATCCACTCCGACACCACCAGCCCACTGCCGTCACTGTTCTTGGTGACATCGAGGACCCGGGCCAAACCGGGTCGTGCTATCCGACTCAACGCGAGGGTGCGCGCCAAGATCCCCTCGACCTGTTCATCGGGCATGCTCCGGTCGGGGTCGACGAAGGTAAGCGCCACTTGACGATCTAACGGGATGTCCAGCGCCTGCCAGAACTGCAGCCCGGGGGGGCCGCCGTGGAACACCAGTAGCCGGTAACGCCCGTCGGCGACAGTGGCGCCGGGACCCAGGTGGTCGCTCAGTTCCGGCCCCTTCCCCGTCAGAGTTCCGTCGCCGGGCGCCGGGCGCCCGAACCCGAACTCCTGTCGCTCCGGTACGGCGGATTCGCCGATTTCAGGGTACGGGACAGGCCCCTGCAGGTGGGGCAGGTAGGAGTTGCGTGGCGAGGGTGGGTCGCCCTGTTCGCTCGGGGCCAACCGCTCCCGGACGGCGCCCCACGCGGCCACCGCATCGGGTACTCGGGCCACCAGCATCACGGCGGCCAGGCAGGGCAGCATGACCGCGGCCAGGATCAGCAGCCGAACCATGGATCCGGCACCGCCCTGATCTGTCAGTGCCCGCAGACCCAGGAGCCGGTCAACGCCGGCCGCGATGAGTGCGGCCAGCAGTGACGCCGCGGCGGTGACAAGGATGGTGCGGATGACCGTGGCGTCCAGCAGCCGACCGCCGGGTGGCCGCAGCGATCGGCGCAGCAGCAGATGGCCGAGTACCGCGCCGGTGAGAAAGCCGAGTCCATTGGCGGCGCCCAGATAACCGGCGACCAGCTCGGGGTCGGTGGTCAGGTGCGGGGCAACGAGCGACATCGCGATCTTCACGACGGTGATCGCAACGATGATCAGGATCGGAGTCCAGGGTTCGTCCCGTGCGTAGAACACCCGAAGCTGCAGCAGCACCAGCGCGTAGGGGATGAGGGTGAACGAGGACATCGCGATCGCCATGCCGAGATAGTTGGCGTCGACCTCACCGAATTTGCCATAGGCGAACAGGGCACTGCCGATGGCCGGTCCGCTGATCGTCATGAACGCCACCACCGGGATCAGTGTCAGCATGGTCAGCCGGGTAGCCAGGGACAGATCCGCGAGAACGGCCGGAACGTCGTCGGCCGCGGCGTTGCGGCTCAATCGCGGCATGACCACCGTCAGGATCGTCACGCCGATGATGCCGAACGGTAGTTGCAGCACCAGCCAGGTGTAGTTGTAGATCGCCGGCCCCGAGGCCGCGGCGGTACTGGCGATCCGGTTACCAACCACCAGCCCGATCTGACTGATCAGTACGTAAAGCACCATCGCCGACGCCATCGTGCCGAATCGCTTGAGCCGATCGTCGATTCCCCACAGTGGCCGCAGGCTGATGCGTTCGGAACGGATCGCGATCAGCAACACGGCGGCCTGCGCGAGTACGCCGACGGTCGTGCCGATGCCCAGCACCAGTAACTTGGCATTTCCTGTCCGCACCGGATCGACCGAAAGTTCCCCGGGAACAATCAGATACAGGCCCAGTGTCGCGATCGCTACGACGTTGTTGACCACCGGTGCCCAGGCCGGGGGCCCGAATACGTTGCGGTTGTTCAGGATTGCCATAAAGACCGAAGACAGTCCGTAGAAGATCACCTGTGGCAACAGCAGGTAGGCGAACGCTGTGGTGAGTGGCTGGTTGACCTTGGGATCGGCGCCCAGCATCAGGCGGACGAGCAACGGCGCAGCGATCACCGACAGTACGGTGGCCGCCAACAGCACGCTCGTGGCCAGTGTCACCAAACGTCGTACGAAGGCTGCGCCCCCGTCGACGTCGTCGCGCTCGGCGCGGGCCAGCACCGGAACGAAAATTGCGGTGAAGGTGGCCTCTAACACCAGGGCGGCAATCAGATTGGGCAGTTGGTTGGCAACGGTGAACGCACTGGAAAGTGCCGCGCCGAGTATCGCGGCGAGCAGCACGATGCGGATGAAGCCGGTGATCCGGCTGACCAGTGTGGCCAGCGCCATTCCCCACGAGCGGGATACCACCGCCGCGTCGGAGAGTTCCTCGCGACGGATCTGGGGCCGCGGCGTCATGCGGTGGCTCCGGGTGGACGCGGGGGCCGGTCCACGGTGGCTCCGGGTGGACGC
>JBMOKE010000032.1:0-21071 GCA_049315425.1 Mycobacterium sp.
CACCGCCGAACACACATTAACGGAACACCCCCCGAGAAATCGGGGGGTGTTCCTATTTCTATAGAAGTCGTTCGATATCAGTCTTTGTTGAATATCGGAACGCGTTTTTGCGTGAATGCAGCCATTCCTTCGACCATGTCGGGGCTGCCGAGAGTGGCGTGAAAGGCCGCGCGTTCGTCGCGCAGTGATTCCGCCAACGTCTTCTCATCACCGGCCACCAAGCAACGCAAGATCGACGCCACGGCGATCCGTGGCATGTCAGCCAACTCCTGGGCGAGGTCACGTGCGCGTTGCTTGAGTTCCGCATTAGGCCAGACCTCGGTCACCAGGCCAAGCGTCAGGGCCTCCGGGCCGGACAGTGTCTTGGCGCGGAGAATGAGGTCCACCGCCCGATCGCGACCGATGCGCCGCGCCAACCGCGCACTCCCGCCCCACGCGGGCACCGAGCCCAGGTGCATTTCCGGCAGACCGATGCGGGCACCCTCCTGGGCAGCCAGCCGGAAGTGACAGGCGAGTGGCAGCTCGAGTCCGCCGCCCAAACAGTTACCGAAGAGCGTTGCGATCCAGGGCTTATCCATATTCTCAATCGCCGCAAGCACCCGCAGGCGCTGGTCGAGGATGGCATCGACCCGTCCGGAGTCGCCCAGGGAGCTGAAGAGTTCCTTGAGATTCATGCCCACCGAGAAGTTCTGATCACCAGCACCTGTGATGACGACAGCACGAATGGCTCCGTCGGCTGAGATGGTTGCGACGACCGATTCGAGTGAGTCCATGAAGGCTAACGACATGCGGTTGTACGGAGCGTCATCGATCGTGATGACCGCGACGGGTCCACGCTGGGTGTATTCGAGGCCACTTTCGTTCATCGCCAGATCGTACTGGCGGTTATCGACCTGACCTTTGTGTGCACTCCATTTGTGCGCCGGCCGTCGGCGGAAGCCGAGACCGGGTATTACGCTCGCCTGCGGACCGGACAGCGACTTGGGAGTTGATTGACGTGTGCGGGATGGCCGGCTGGGTGGATTACTCCCGGGACCTGACCCGAGAGCGGGCAGTCATCGAGGCGATGACCGAGACCATGGCCTGCCGCGGCCCCGACGCGGCAGGGGTGTGGCTGCGACGCGACGTCGCACTTGGTCACCGTCGGCTGGCGGTGATTGATCTGGCCGGTGGCGCACAGCCGATGGTGGTCTCGACACCGACGGGCGATGTCGCCATGGTCTATACCGGGGAGGCCTACAACTTCACGGAGTTGCGCCGCGAGTTGGTCGCCAAAGGTCACAGCTTCGAGAGTTCCAGCGACACCGAGGTGGTGCTGCGCGGGTATCTGCAGTGGGGTGAGGCGCTGGCCGATCGGCTCAACGGGATGTATGCCTTCGCGATCTGGGACTCGCGCGAACGCAAGTTGGTGATGATCCGCGACCGGATGGGAGTCAAGCCGTTCTACTTCTACGCCACCCCTGATGGCGTGTTATTCGGCTCGGAGCCGAAGGCGATCTTCGCCAACCCGATGGCTCCCCGGGCGATCGACCTGAACGGTTTACGTGAACTCATCGGGCCGGTGACAACCTCGGGGACCGCGGTCTGGAAGGGCATGCGGGAGGTCCAACCGGGGACGATCGTCACAGTCGACGAGCGCGGCATCCGGGAGCGGACCTACTGGCGGTTGGAGTCGCGACTGCACACCGATGACCGGGACACCACGGTCGCCAACGTGCGCGGGTTGCTCGATGACATCGTGCGCCGGCAGTTGGTGGCCGACGTTCCCGAATGCGTTCTACTGTCCGGCGGACTGGATTCCAGCGCGATCACCGCGCTGTCCGCCCGCGAGTTGAGCACGCGGGTACGTTCGTTTGCCGTCGATTTCACCGGCCAAGACCAGAATTTCATCCCCAGCGACACGTACCCCACGCGCGACGCCCCCTACGCGCACGAGGTCGCCGAACACGTCGGCACCGACCACACCGATATCGTGCTCGATCACCGGCAGGTGTCCGATCCCGGTGTCCGGCGAAAGGTGATCGCAGCCCTCGAACTCCCGGTGGGCGGCCTCGAACAGGCAGCATCAATGTACTTGCTGTTCAAAGCCATCCGACAGCAGTCGACGGTGGCGCTGTCCGGCGAGGCCGCCGACGAGATCTTCGGCGGGTACCGGCAATTTCATGACCCACAGATCCAGCGGGCGGATACCTTTCCATGGGTCGCGATCGGGGCTCCGTGGAACGATGCCAGCGGGTACATCCTCACCCCCGCACTGCGCGCGGCACTAGACCTGGAAACCTATGTACAGGATCGCTACGTCGACGCTATCGCCGAGGTGGAACGCCTCGCCGCCGAGGATGACTTCACGCACCGGATGAGGGTGATGAGTTATCTGCACCTGACCCGGCACGTGGGAGTCCTGCTGGACCGCAAGGACCGGCTGAGCATGGCCTCCGGCCTGGAGGTGCGGGTGCCGTTCTGCGATCACCGCCTGGTCGAGTACGTCTACAACACGCCCTGGTCGATGAAGAGTTACGACGGTAGGGAAAAGAGCCTGCTGCGGGGTGCGGTAGCCGATGCCCTGCCCGAATCGGTGGTGCAGCGGGTCAAGAGTCCCTACCCCAGCACCTCAGATCCGTTGTACGGCAACGATATCCAGGCTCAAGCGCGCGAGCTGCTCGGCAGTGGCAATGACACGTTGTTCAGCGTGGTCGACCGGAACGTACTCGAGGAGCTGACCCGACTCGATAAGGAATCGCTGCCGCCGCTGAACCGGTCCCGATTGGAGCGGATCCTCGGTCTATCGGTCTGGCTCGACCTGTACCAACCGCGCCTCATTCTCTGAGCCCAGATCCTCTGAGCCCAGCGGTTCGGGCAGCACGCTGTGGAAGTCACGCTGCTTCGTAGCAGAGCAACGTGATCCCGTCGTCGGGGACGTCGACGAATACCGGCCGTATCGGCATACCGACCCGCAACTGGGAGGGGTCGGTGTTGACGATCTCGGTGGCGAACCGGGGCCCCTCATCCCACTGGGCGATGGCGAGGATGTGGGGAACGCCGTCGGCGAAATGTGGCGCGACGGGTCGGTGGGCGACGGTGTAGGAGTACAGCGATCCCGCCCCGGAGATCTCCTGCCACTGGAGGTCATCGGCGAGGGTGCCCGGTGCCAGTACGCGCGGGTAGAACACGTAACGCTGCGCCGAAGGCGAGTACTGGATCCGGATCTTGTGCTCAGCCAACGCATCCCAGAATGGTTGGCTGATCGGCGTCGGGACCGGCATCGGCCTGCTGAAGTCGTTCATTATTAGTCTCCTTCCAAGACCAGGGTGGTTTGTTCTGCCAGCACGCCGCCGTTGCCGGAGACGAACGCCCGATTGCAATCGGTGACCTGTGTTGTCCCGGCACGGCCCATGATCTGTCGGGAGGCGTCGCAGACGTGGTGCATGCCGCCGGCGAAGCCCGCCTGGCCGTAGCCCAGCTGCCCGCCGGCGGTATTCATCGGGAAGTCCCCGCGGAAAGTCAGGTCGTGGTCGGCGACGAACTGCAGGCCCGCGCCCTTCTCGCAGAACCCGGCGTCTTCCAGGCTCAGCAGTGCGGTGATCGTGTAGCAGTCATAGATGGACACCATGTCCATATCAGCCGGTGCCAGCCCGGCCATCGAGAACGCCGACTGCGCGGCCTCGATCATCGGGGTCTGCAGAAGGTTCTCGGCGTACATGGGCATCTTGTAGGGCACCCGCTCCCCGAAACCCTTGACCCAGGCCGGCCGATTCGACGACCGCCGCGCCAGATCAGCGTTGGTCACCAGCACCCCGGCACCACCCATCACCGGCATGACGATCTCCAGCATGTGCAGCGGGGAGGCGATGACCGGGCTGTTGACGACGTCGTCGACAGTGATGGGCGCGTCGTGGAAGATTGCGCCGGGGTGGTGATTCGCGTTGAACCGCTGGTCGACGGCGATCTTGGCGATCGCCCGCTCGTCGTAGCCGTAGGTTGCGCCGTACAGTGTGGCGACGCGGCCGTAGGGGCCGTTCTGACCGAGTGTGCCGTAAGGGATCTCGAACTCCGCCTGCGGCGAGCCGTACCGGTTGCTCGAGCCGCCGAAATGCAGGGAGTCGCTGACCTCGGGTGGCTTCTTCTCGCTGACCGGGGTCAACGGCGTTCCCGGGAGCACACACAGCACGGCATTGCACACACCAAGTTCGATCGCCGCCGCCGCCCGCCACACCATCGCCGCCGCACTGGCCCCGCCAAGGTCGATCATCTCGGCGAAGTTCGCCTTCACCCCGAGGTATTCGACAATCGTCGAGGGGGCGAAGATCCGTGCCTCCTGCAGGTGCCCGGTGCAGATTCCATCGACAGCCGTTGCGGGCAGGCCCGCATCGGCCAGGGTTGCCGCCGCCAAGCGAGCCCACTGCTCGAGGGTGGACTCCAGCGGGCCCGTCGGCCGTTTGGTCGCGGGCAGCTCGGTGAATCCGACGATCGCCGCCTCACCACGAAGACCCATCACACACCCCCTTCATCAGCGCCGGGCCAATGAGGCTGCGATTGTTCATGGCATCCTCCTCGTGCTCTGCTTCGGTCGGCCGACGTCTTCGGCCTGATTCGAGTGTCGCAATCCCGCACCGCCCGGGATGTCCACCGGAGGGACCCGGCGGCGGGGGAAGCCGGTGTCCTCCAATCGGGGGACGCCTAACGAGGTGTGCACGAAACCGGGGCTGGATCAATGCCCGTATCGTGTCTGGCGATGGCTGACGACAGAAAAGGCGACGGTGGCCGGCGCCCGGTCCGGGGCCGTCCCGAACGGGGCCGACCCGAGGGCTCGGCGCGCGTAAGGTCCGGACCCGCCCAGTCTGGTCGGGTCGAGTCGCGGCGGCCTTCTGATGCCGAATCCGCGCCCCGCGAGAACAGCGGGCCGGCCATCCCGGCGACGGTGGAGGCCAAGCAACTCGCGCCGGAGATCCGGGCTGAGTTGTTCACCCTGGACAAGTCCACGGCGGACACGATCGCCCGCCACCTCGTCGCTGCCGGCGAGCTGCTCGACTCCGACCCCGAGGCCGCACTCGCACATGCCCAGGCTGCTCGTACCCGATCCGGGCGGATTGCGGCCATCCGGGAAGCGGTGGGTATCGCCGCCTACTACTGCGGAGACTGGGCTCAGGCGCTCGCGGAGTTCCGGGCCGCCCGGCGGATGGGCTCCAAGTCGCAACTGCTGCCGCTGATCGCCGATTGTGAGCGCGGGGTGGGACGACCGGAGAAGGCCATCGAACTGGCCCGCGGACCCGAGGCGGCCGAACTCACCGGTGATGACGCTGACGAGCTGCGCATCGTCGCCGCCGGCGCCCGAGTCGACCTCGGTCAGCTGGACCAGGCGCTGGCGCTGCTGTCCAGCCCGACGCCGGATCCCTCGCGCACCGGCTCCACCGCGGCCCGGCTGCTCTACGCGTACGCGGAAATCCTGCTGGCACTCGGCCGATCCGACGAAGCGCGGCAGTGGTTTGTCCACGCTGCGACGGCCGATCTCGAAGGCGACACCGACGCTGAAGACCGGATTGAGGAGCTGGCCTCAGGTGACAAAGTCTGACGCGAGAACGCTTGCCCAGCAGCATGATTGCCTGCTGCTCGATCTGGATGGCACGGTGTTCCGCGGCCATGCGCCGACTCCCGGGGCGGTAGAGACGCTCGAGAGTGTGCAGTGCCGCGCACTGTTCGTCACCAACAACGCCTCCCGTTCCGCCGATGAGGTCGCCGCGCATCTGTGCGACCTCGGGTTCAGCGCCACCGCGGCCGATGTGGCGACCAGTGCGCAGAGTGCGGCCCGAATGCTTGCGGCGCGGCTACCGGCCGGTGCGGCGGTTCTGGTGGTCGGCACGGATGCGCTTGCCGCTGAGATCGCCGCCGTCGGACTTATGCCGGTGTGGTTGGTCGCCGATAAACCTGTTGCCGTCGTTCAGGGCCTGTCGATGAGCATGGGTTGGGCAGAACTGGCCGAGGCGGCGCTGGCGATCCGAGCTGGTGCACTGTGGGTCACCGCCAACCTCGACGTGACGCTTCCTACCGAACGGGGCTTGGTGCCGGGTAATGGATCCATGGTTGCCGCACTGCGGGCTGCCACTGATGTCGAACCCCTGGTGGCCGGAAAACCCGCCCAGGCTTTGATGCAGGACGCCCTGGCGCGCGGGCACTTTCAGGCGCCGCTTGTGGTCGGGGACCGACTCAATACCGATATCGCCGGAGCCAATGCCGTCGGCCTACCGAGCCTGATGGTGCTCACCGGGGTCAACACGGCGTTCGATGCCATTGTCGCCACTGCCGATCAGCGCCCCACCTATATCGCCGAGGACCTGCGGGCGCTCAATGGTGATGGCGCCGCACTGCAGATCGCCGCGCATCCGGCCTGGCGTATCGAGGTCGGCCCCGATGCGGTGACCGTGACGGCTACCGGGGCAGATCCTGGCACCGATGGGTTGTCAGTGGTTCGGGCCGCCGCCCGCGCCGTCTGGGACGCCGACCGCACCGGCCCTCCGCTGGCGGTGCGGGCCGGTGATGACATCGCCCGCGCGGCGCTGGAGCGCTGGGCGGTGCTGCGGCCTGGCGATCGGCTAGCGTGAGCGGTGACATGAACACCGATCCGCAGCAGATTCGCGCTCAGGTCGAGGCCGTGCTGGTCGACCTGCCGTCCCTCGATTTGGAATTTTCGGACAGCGCGACGGCCGACGTCACCGATATCGACGCCGTGGGACGCCGCCTCGAAGAAGCGCACCAGATTCTGGTCGACGCGCTGGAATCGGTCGAGAAGGGCTGAGCTGCGCATGACGCGGCGTGCCCGGGTTGACGCTGAGCTGGTCCGTCGCGGGCTTGCCCGCTCGCGGCAGCAGGCGGCCGAACTCATCGGAGCCGGGCGGGTCACCATCGACGGAATGCCGGCGGCCAAACCTGCGACCGCGGTCGCGGTGACCGCCGCGCTGGCCGTCGAAGACTCTGACGAGAAGACCTGGGTGTCCCGCGGCGCACACAAGTTGATCGGCGCCCTTGATGCCTTCGGGATTGACGTGACGGGTCGGCGCTGTCTGGATGCGGGCGCCTCCACCGGTGGCTTCACCGAGGTGCTGCTGGATCGTGGCGCGCTCGAGGTGGTTGCGGTGGATGTGGGGTACGGACAACTCGCCTGGTCGCTGCGATCCGATCCCCGGGTACGGGTTATCGAGCGCACCAACGTCCGCGAACTGACGCCGGAGGCCATCGATGAGCGAGTCGGCCTGGTGGTCGCCGACCTGTCATTCATCTCGTTATCCACAGTGCTGCCTGCACTGACCGCCTGCGCGGCCCCGCACGCCGATATCGTTCCCATGGTGAAGCCGCAGTTCGAGGTCGGGCGCAATCAGGTGGGCCCGGGCGGCGTCGTGAGTGATCCGCAACTGCGGGCCGGTGCGGTGCTGGCCGTCGCCCGCCGGGCTGCCGACCTCGGCTGGCAGACCGTCGGCGCCACCGCCAGCCCGCTGCCGGGACCGTCGGGCAATGTCGAGTACTTCCTGTGGTTGCGTGCCCAGACTGATGATGCTCTCAGCGGCGATGCCCTCGATGCCGAAGTGCGGCGCGCGATCGCGGAGGGGCCCCAGTGACTGAGAACCCAGTGACTGAGAACCCAGTGACTGAGAACCCCGTGACCGATAATCCGGTGATGACCGCCAGAACCGTCCTACTGGTGGTGAACCCCGGGCGCGACCAGGCCAACGAGACCGCGCGCAAGATCGGAAAAGCGTTGGACGCCAACGGGATCGGATTGCGTGTGCTGGCGACCGAGGCGATCGATCTCGGCGCCGGCGTCGCAGTGGCAGACGGGGACACGCACGTTGCCGACGGCTGTGAACTCGTCCTCGTGCTGGGTGGCGATGGGACATTTCTGCGGGCCGCCGAACTCGCCCGCAACGCCGATATCCCGGTCCTGGGAATCAATCTCGGCCGCATCGGATTCCTGGCCGAGGCCGAAGCAGAGGCCATCGACAGCATTCTGGAGCACGTTGTCGCTCGCGACTACCGGATCGAGAACCGGATGACTCTCGACGTGGAGGTCAGCCTCGGCGGCGAGGTGCTCTCCCGCGGTTGGGCGCTCAATGAGGCGAGCCTGGAGAAGGGCGGGCATCAGGGCGTGCTCGGTGTGATGGTGGCGATTGACGGCCGGCCGGTATCGGCCTTTGGTTGCGACGGCGTGCTGGTGTCCAGTCCGACCGGCTCGACGGCGTATGCCTTCTCCTCGGGCGGTCCGGTGGTGTGGCCGGATCTGGAGGCCATCATCGTGGTGCCCAACAACGCCCATGCGTTGTTCGCCCGGCCGATGGTGACCAATCCCAACGCGGTGATCACCGTGGACGTCGACTCCGACAACCCCGATGCGGTGGTGCTGTGTGATGGCCGACGGGAATCGGCCGTACCGGCCGGCGCGCGACTGCAGGTGACCAAGTGCCAGACCCCGCTGAAATGGGTTCGACTGGACAGTGCGCCGTTCACCGACCGGTTGGTGCGCAAGTTCCGGCTGCCGGTGACGAGTTGGCGCGAGCAGTAGATGCTCGCCGAGATCCGGATCGACTCGCTCGGTGCGATCAGCGCGGCCACCGCCGAGTTCGACCGCGGATTGACAGTCCTGACCGGCGAGACCGGCACCGGCAAGACCATGGTGGTGACCGGCCTGCACCTGCTCGGCGGTGCGCGCGCCGATGCCACCCGGATCCGCTCAGGCGCCGGCCGCGCGGTGGTGGAGGGCCGGTTCAGCACCGCGGATCTCGATCGCGCCACCGGTGGAGCGATCGACGAGATCCTGGACTCCTCGGGCGCCGACCGCGATGAGGACGGCAGCGTCATCGCCCTGCGTTCGGTCAGCCGCGACGGGCCCTCACGGGCCTACCTGGGCGGTCGCAGCGTGCCGGCTAAGACTCTGACCACCTTCACGACCGGACTGCTGACCTTGCACGGTCAAAACGATCAGTTGCGGCTGATGCGCCCGGATGAACAGCGTGGCGCACTCGATCGGTTCGCCGGTGTCGCGGCCATACTCGAGCGTTATCGAAAGTTGCGCGATGAGTGGCTCATTGCGCGGCGCGATCTCGTCGACCGCACCAACCGTGCGCGTGAGATGGCCCAGGAGGCCGACCGGTTGAAGTTCGCGCTCACCGAGATTGACGGCGTCGATCCGCGCCCGGGTGAGGATATGTCGCTGGTTGCCGAGATCCGACGGCTTTCTGAACTCGACGCTGTGCGGGAGGCTGCCGCCGATGCCCGCGATGCGTTGTCCGGAGCCGATGAACAGGCAGTTGACAGCCAAAACCGTTCCGCCACTGATATTCTCGTGCGCGCGATCACGCTTTTGGAATCGTCTGATGACACCGCTCTGAGTGCGCATGCCCGCCAGCTCACCGATGTGCTGACCGTGGTCGGCGATGTCGGCCGCGAACTCGGTGACTTTCTGGCTGCACTGCCCGTCGATGCCAGCGCATTGGAGAACAAGCTCGCCCGTCAGGGCGAACTGCGCACCCTGATCCGCAAGTACGCCGCTGACGTCGACGGGGTGCTGAGCTGGGCGGCGGAGTCGCGGCAGCGGCTGGCGGCACTGGATGTCTCCGAGGAAGCGCTGACCGGGTTGTCCCGTCAGGTGGATGAACTCTCCAGCCAGCTGGCCGTGTGCGCCGTCGAGTTGTCCAAGAAGCGGACGAAAGCCGCGACCGGACTGGCCAAGGCTGTGACCGCTGAACTGGCAGGTCTGGCCATGGCCGAGGCCGATTTCACCGTCGCGGTGGCAACGCTGCCCGCGCGCGACGATGACAGCGCCCCGTTGCGGTTGCCGTCCGAGGAGTGGGCACACGCCGGCGTTGACGGCGTGGATGCGGTGGAGTTCGGCTTCACCGCGCACCGCAGTGCCCAGGACGCCGACTCGGTGCTGCCGCTGAATAAGAGCGCTTCGGGCGGTGAGCTGTCCCGGGTGATGTTGGCACTCGAGGTGGTGCTGGCGGCATCGGCCGAGGGAACCACCATGGTGTTCGACGAGATCGACGCCGGTGTGGGCGGTCGGGCGGCGGTTCAGATCGGTCGCCGCCTGGCCCGGCTGGCCCGCACCCACCAGGTCATCGTCGTCACCCACCTGCCGCAGGTGGCGGCCTACGCCGATACCCACCTGGTCGTGGACAGTGCCGCCACCGCCACCGCCGGCGCCGCCAGCGAGGTGCGGCGGCTGGGTGATGAGGATCGGGTCGCCGAACTGGCCCGGATGCTCGCCGGCCTGGGCGAATCCGATACCGGCCGGGCGCACGCCCGGGAACTGCTGGTCGCGGCGCAGAAAGAGCGGCTCGAGCCGTAATCGCCGGGCACCCTGAACGTTGGTGCCCCTGTGACAGAATATAACTTCTGGGGCTGCTGTTACGGCGCGCCTACCCGCCTCCGGTCACCTCCGCCGACAAAATCAGGCGCATGAAGATGACAGCGCTGCTCTCGCGTAATGCCTCCGCACGACCGGGTGTCACCGGCACCGCCCGCGTCGATAAGGACACCGACCGGCTACTACGTCGCGTGGGTGCTGGCGATATCGTCGTCCTCGACATTCTCGACCTCGACCGGGTGACCGCTGATGCGCTCGTCGACGCCGGTGTCGTGGGCGTGGTCAACGCCTCACCGTCCATCTCCGGCCGATACCCCAACCTGGGCCCCGAGGTGCTGGTGGCCAACAACATCACCCTGATCGACAACGCCGGGCCGGAGATCTTCAAGAAGATCAAGGATGGCGCTAAGGTGCGCCTCCACGAGGGCGGGGTGTACACCGGCGAACGCCGACTGGCCAACGGTGTGGAGCGCACCGATGAGGAGATCGCCGACCTGATGCACGATGCCAAGACCGGCCTCGTGGCACACCTGGAGGCCTTCGCGGGTAACACCATCGAATTCATTCGCAGTGAGAGCCCGATGATGATCGACGGGATCGGCATTCCCAACATCGAGGTCGACGTCTACCGTCGGCACGTCATCGTCGTGGCCGACGGGGTGGGCGCCGAGAATGATCTCAAGGCACTCAAACCGTTCATCAAGGAGTATCAGCCGGTGCTGGTCGGCGTCGGCGCTGGTGCAGACATCCTGCACAACAACGGATATCGCCCGCAGCTCATCGTCGGCAACCCGGATGAGATGAGTGTTGATGTGCTCAAGTGCGGTGCGCAGGTGGTGCTGCCCGCCGACGCCGGCGGGCATGCCAGCGGACTGGAGCGCATTCAGGACCTGGGCATCGGAGCGATGACTTTCCCGGCTTCCGGTTCGGCCGCTGACCTTGCGTTACTGCTGGTGGACCATCACGGTGCGTCATTGATCGTGACGGTCGGTCAGTCGGCGAGTATCGAGGAGTTCTTCGACCGCACCCGGGTGCAGAGCAATCCGTCGACCTTCTTGACCCGGCTCAAGGTAGGGGACAAACTGGTCGACGCGAAAGCCGTTGCCACGCTTTACCGCAACCATATCTCCGCTAGCACCATCGCACTTCTGATCCTCGCCGTGCTGCTGGCCGTCGTCGCCGCCCTGTGGGTGTCGCGTGCCGATACCGTGGTGCTCGATTGGATTGCCAACTACTGGAACCACTTCTCCCTGTGGGTGCAGAGCGTGGTCACCTAGTGTGATAACGCTTCGCCACCATGTGATTTCACTGGCAGCGGTTTTCGTCGCGCTGGCGATTGGTGTGGTGTTGGGTTCCGGTGCGTTCTCCGGCACTCTTGCATCGGGTCTGCGTGGCGACAAGGGGGACCTGCAGAATCAGATCACGACGCTCACCGACGATAAGACTGCTTTGTCGGAAAGACTATCTGCGGCAGGTGAATTCGATAGCCAGATGGCGCCTCGAATGGTCCGTGACGCGCTCGCTGGAAAAGCGGTGGTGCTGTTTCGCACGCCCGACGCCCAGGGTGATGACGTCGATGCAGTGTCGCGACTGATTGGACAGGCGGGAGGTTCGGTCACCGGCACCATCGCGCTGACGAGCGAGTTCGTCGGAGCCAACTCTGCGGAAAAGCTGCGCTCAGTGGTCAACTCGTCGATCCTGCCGGCCGGTACCCAACTGAACACCGCACTCGTGGATCAGGGTTCCCAAGCCGGCGATCTGCTCGGAATCGCACTGTTGATCAACCGCGACCCGAAGATCGTTCCGGTCGACGACGAGGCCCGCGACGCCGTGCTATCCGCCCTGCGCGACACCGGCTTCCTCACCTACACCCAGCGCCTCGTCCCAGCCAATGCGGTCGTGATCGTCACCGGGGGTGCACTGGCCGACGACTCGGGCAACCAGGGGGCGACCGTGGCCCGATTCGCCGCCGCCTTGGCGCCGCACGGATCCGGCACCGTACTGGCCGGCGGCGTCGGCTCGGCGGCAGGTGTCGCGGCGGTCGCGGTCACCCGGGCCGATGCGGGCATGGCCGGTGCGGTGACCACGGTGGACGATATCGGGAGCGAGTCCGGCCGGGTCACCACCGTGCTGGCAGTGCAGGCCCTGATCGGCGGCGGCCCACCGGGCAAATACGGCACCGGCCCCGGTGCGGCCTCGGTGACCGTCCCGCAGTAACCCCCCGCGGCGGGCGTGTCAACGCTGAGGTGTCGGTGTCGGTGTTAGGGTGAATTTCCGTGGGTCGGCAGGCCCCAACCAGATCTTTCAGGCAGTGTCGTCGAGGCCCGAAAGCCCTGGAAATCCAAAGTCCTGCGCCGTCGTCACGGAGGTTGCTCTTGCCCGCATTGCGCAAGCACCAGCAGGCCGCCACCAAGCACATCTTCGTCACCGGTGGCGTCGTCTCCTCGCTTGGCAAGGGCCTCACCGCAAGCAGTCTCGGTCAACTACTGACCGCGCGCGGACTGCAGGTGACCATGCAGAAACTCGATCCGTACCTCAACGTCGACCCGGGCACGATGAACCCGTTCCAGCACGGCGAGGTGTTCGTGACCGAAGACGGGGCCGAGACCGACCTCGACGTCGGTCACTATGAGCGCTTCCTGGACCGCGATCTGTCCGGCTCGGCGAACGTGACGACCGGACAGGTGTATTCGATGGTGATCGCCAAAGAACGCCGCGGTGAGTACCTCGGCGACACCGTGCAGGTGATCCCGCACATCACCGATGAGATCAAAACCCGCATCCTGGCCATGGCAGAGCCGGACGCCGAGGGAAACCGGCCGGACATCGTCATCACCGAGGTCGGCGGAACCGTGGGCGATATCGAATCCCAGCCGTTCCTGGAAGCGGCCCGCCAGGTTCGACATGAGGTTGGCCGGGAGAACTGCTTCTTCCTGCACGTCTCGCTGATCCCGTATCTGGCGCCGTCGGGAGAATTGAAGACCAAACCCACCCAGCACTCGGTGGCGAGCCTGCGCAGCATCGGCATCACCCCGGATGCGCTGATCCTGCGCTGCGACCGCGATGTGCCCGAAGGGCTCAAGGAGAAGATCGCGCTGATGTGCGACGTCGACATCGACGGGGTGATCTCCACGCCGGATGCGCCGTCCATCTACGACATCCCCAAGGTGCTGCACCGCGAGGAACTCGACGCCTATGTGGTGCGGCGGCTGAATCTGCCGTTCCGCGACGTCGACTGGACCACCTGGGACGACCTGCTGCGCCGGGTGCACGACCCGCAGGAGACGGTGCGAATCGCATTGGTGGGCAAGTACATCGACCTCTCTGATGCCTACCTCTCGGTGGCCGAGGCGCTGCGGGCGGGCGGGTTCGCCCACCGTGCCAAGGTTGAAATGCGCTGGGTCGCGTCTGACGACTGCGATACCGATGCCGGTGCGGCAACCGCCCTCGGGGACGTGCACGCGGTGCTGATTCCGGGTGGTTTCGGAATTCGCGGTATCGAAGGCAAGATCGGTGCCATCCGGTATGCCCGCCATCGTGGTCTACCGGTGCTTGGACTGTGCCTGGGTCTGCAGTGCATCGTTATCGAGGCGGCGCGGACGGTGGGACTGGAACAGGCGAACTCCGCCGAGTTCGAGCCGGACACACCGGATCCGGTGATCTCCACCATGGCCGATCAGCGGGACGCCGTCGCGGGCGAGGCCGACCTGGGCGGAACGATGCGACTGGGTGCGTACCCGGCAGTACTTGAGCCGGGATCCGTTGTCGCCGAGGCATATCAGTCCACCACCGTCTCCGAACGGCACCGGCATCGCTATGAGGTGAACAACGCCTACCGCGATCGGATTGCCCAGAGCGGACTGCGGTTCTCCGGAACATCGCCGGATGGACATCTGGTGGAGTTCGTCGAGTACCCACGCGAGGTGCATCCGTTCCTGGTGGGCACCCAGGCGCATCCCGAACTCAAGAGCCGGCCCACCCGGCCACACCCGCTGTTCGTCGCGTTCGTCGGCGCGGCCATCGACTACAAGGCGGCCGAACGGCTTCCGGTGGAATTACCCGAGCATTCCAACGGCACGGCGCACCCCGACGACGCCGGTGTGCAGCCGTTGTCGGAACATGCCCGTGGTTGATCACGTATTCGAGACCGTTTCCTCCGAAACCCTGTATCGAGGGAAGATTCTCGCGCTGCGCACCGATGAGGTGCGGATGCCCGGCGGCGGCACCGCCATCCGCGAGGTGGTCGAGCACTACGGTGCGGTGGCGGTCGCCGCGGTCGACGATGACGGCCGGCTGGTGCTGGTGTACCAGTACCGCACTGCGCTGGGCCGTCGGCTCTGGGAGCTTCCGGCCGGACTGCTCGATGAACCGGGGGAGCAGCCGATAATGGCGGCCGCCCGCGAACTTCGCGAGGAGACCGGTCTGGCTGCTGATGACTGGCGGGTGCTGATCGACGTCGCGCTGTCCCCGGGTTTCTGCGATGAAGCGGTACGGGTGTATCTGGCGCAGGGTTTGAGCCAGGTCGGCCGCCCCGATGCCCACCACGAGGAGGCCGACCTGACGGTGCACCGGGTGGATCTCGAGGACGCCGTCGAGCAGGTGCTGTCCGGTGAGATCGTCAACGCCACCGCAGCGGCGGGTGTGCTGGCCGCCTACGCCGCGATCACCGGCGGGCGGCCCACCCGGCCGGCCGATGCACCGTGGCAGGACCGCCCGAAAGCGTTTGCGGCAAGGCAACACCCATGACGACCGTGCAATTCACCGCACTGGCCGGCCAGTTGCAGGGCTACCTTGACCACCTGACCATCGAGCGCGGTGTGGCTGCCAACACGATCAGTTCCTATCGACGCGATCTGCGCCGCTACGGCGAGCACCTGAACCTGCGCGGTATCCACGATCTGCGCGACGTGACCGAGATCGATGTCAGTGAATTCCTTGTCGCGCTGCGCAAGGGCGACACCGATGCGAAAGCGATGCCGCTGTCGGCGGTGTCGGCCGCGCGGGCGCTGATCGCGGTGCGCGGGCTGCACAAGTTCGCCTCCGCCGAGGGCATCATCGATATCGACGTCGCACGGGCGGTCAAACCGCCCACCCCGAGTCGGCGGCTGCCCAAGAGTCTGTCCCTCGACGATGTGCTGGCCCTGCTCGAGAGCGCCGGTGGCGATGCCCCCAACGACGGGCCACTGACACTGCGCAACCGGGCACTGCTGGAACTGCTGTACTCCACCGGCGCCCGCATCTCCGAAGCCGTCGGTCTGGACGTCGACGATGTCGACACCCACGCCCGGTCGGTGCTGCTGCGAGGGAAGGGCGGTAAGCAGCGACTGGTGCCGGTCGGTCGGCCGGCGATCGCGGCACTGGACGCCTATCTGGTGCGGGGTCGGCCGGACCTGGCCCGACGGGGGCGTTCCACCGGCGCCCCGGGGGGAGGAATCTTCCTCAACGCCCGTGGCGGCCGGTTGTCCCGGCAGAGCGCCTGGCAGGTCCTCCAGGACTCCGCAGAGCGGGCCGGGATCACCGTGGCGGTCTCGCCGCACACGCTGCGGCACTCCTTCGCCACGCACCTGCTCGACGGCGGTGCCGACGTGCGGGTGGTGCAGGAACTACTCGGCCACGCCTCGGTGACGACCACCCAGATCTACACCCTGGTGACCGTCACCGCGCTACGTGAAGTGTGGGCGGGCGCGCACCCTCGGGCCTGACTCGTGCCCCAGCATCAACCACGGGAAAACCCGCACCACCGCTGAATAACTAGGCTAGTATCTATTAATACATTGGCGGCGGTGGAAAGGACATGCGATGGCGCTCAACTCCTTTATGGATCTGGAACTTGCCGTGCCCGACGCGGCTGCACTGGAGGCGTTCTGGATTCGGCGTGGACTGCAGGCCACATCGGCCGGCGTGCTGGGAACCGCCGAGCGCCCTTCGCAACTGCGGTTCCGGGAAGCTAGTTATCGCCATGTCGCTGAGATTCGGATCGGCTGCGACACCGCTGCCGATCTAGACGCCCTCACCGGCCGACTGGACGGCATCGGGGTCTCCTACACCCGGGACGACATCTCGGTCCGATGCGCCGATCCGATCCTGGATCACGATGTGGTCGTCGAGGTTGGCGAGGCGGCCAAACTCGCGCCCGCGCCCGAGCGTCAGTTCAACGGTCCCGGTGATATCTCCCGGCCCAATCGCCGATCATCGGCGACAACCGCCGAGTGGAGCTCGGCACCGCGGCGTGTGGGACACGTCGTGTTCGGGACAACCGACGTAGCGGCCAGTGCGGAGTTCTACCGCCGGGGCATCGGTATGAAACTGTCGGACGCGATCCTCGGCGGTGCCGCCCAATTCCTGCGCTGCTCGCCCGATCACCACAACATTCTGCTGATGCCCGCACCGGTGCCGTGCATGAACCACTACGCGGTGGAGATGAACGACGTGGACGCCATCGGACGGATGGGCATGAATGTCGTCGGCGAGAGCGCCGAGGCCTCCGTGTTCGGCCTCGGCCGCCACGTGATCGGCTCCAACCTGTTCTGGTACCTACTCGACCCGGCCGGCGGCATGTTCGAGTTGTTCTCCGATATCGACCAGATCACCGATGACGCGCTGTGGGAGGCCGAGTATCTCCGCGAGGACTGGGACCCCACGCCTGCGGCCTGGGAGCCGAAGGCACCCAATCCCGACTTCTTCCTGCCCACCGACATCGACGCCATCGCCCGCGGGCGCGAAGCCGCCGGCCGCTAGCGGTGGATCGCTGACGGTGGACGGCTGACAATGGATTTAGGTATCGCAGGGCGGCGCGCCCTGCTGTGTGGGTCGACCCGTGGGCTCGGCTTGGCCTGCGCGGAGTCGCTGGCCCGCGAAGGTGTCGACATCGTGATCAACGGGCGCTCGGGTGCCGCCGAGGTTGCCGCGGAACTCGCTGCGCAGTTCGGCGTCTCGGTAGTCGGTGTCGATGCCGACATCAACACCGAGGCGGGTCGCAACGCTCTGCTTGCCGCGTGCCCCGAACCGGACATCCTCGTCACCAACAACGCCGGCCCCGCGCCGTCGGTCTTCGTCGATACCACGCCGGAGGCGTGGCAGGCGGCGGTGACGGGCAATATGCTGGCCCCACTGCAGATGATCCAGGCCGTTCTGCCCGGGATGCGCGAACGCCGATTTGGCCGGATCGTGAACATCACCTCGGCCATGGTGACCACTCCGAATGTCCTGATGACCCCATCGGTGGCGGCCCGTGCCGGGCTCACCGGTGTGACCAAGGCGATCGCCGGTGATTGCGCCGCCGATAACGTGACCGTCAATAACCTTCTGCCAGAACGGATTAATACCGGGCGACAGAGACAGATGGCTGATTTCGCAGTCGCTACCCGAGGTATCACGCTTGATGAGGCGTATGCGGAGATCGCCGCCACCATCGCCGCCAAACGGCTCGGTCGGCCCGAAGAAGTCGGCGATACCTGCGCCTACCTGTGTTCGGTTCAGGCCAGCTACATGTCGGGGCTGAACCTCCACATCGACGGTGGAAGTTATCGAGGACTCATCTGATGGACACGACGCTCTGATGGACACCACGGTTCTGATCGTTGGCGGGGGACCGGCCGGGCTGCTCACCTCGATCCTGCTGGACCGCCTCGGCGTCGACAACATCGTTGTGGAGCGCCGCGCTGGTGCCCAGAGTGCCCCAGCGGCGCACGTCGTCAACGCCCGGACCCTCGAGATCTGTCGGGCCGCCGGCGTCGATATGGCTCGGGTGGCGGCCGCGTGCCAGCCCGTTCACGAGGGCGACGCGGTGCGCTGGGTGACCAGTCTGGGGGGCACCGAATTGGGCACTGTCGGGTTCGAGAACCTGCACCGCCCCGATGAGATGGCTGATTTCAGTCCCACCCCGCTGCGCAACCTGGCCCAGCATCGCTTCGAGCCGATCCTGCGCGACCATGTCACGAACCTGCGCGGCGGCCAGGAGTGGGTCAGTGCCACTGCGGACGCCGACGGCGTCACGAGCCACTTCGCATCGGGTGATGTCATCCGCAGCCGCTATCTGCTCGGCTGCGACGGGGCCGGCAGTCGGGTCCGCAAGTCCCTGGACATCGGGATGGAGGGTCCCGATCAGCTGCAGGCCTTCATGACGATTCACGCCGAGACGGACCTTCGCGAACTGGTCGGTGATCGCCCGGCAACGCTCTTCTTTATGGTCAACGACTTCGGCAACGGCACCTTCGTGGTCCATGACCTTGGCTCGTGTTGGGTGTATCAGCACCCCTGGGACCCCGAGTCGGAGCCGCTGGAGAGCTTCGACGATGAACACGCCGCCGCAGTGTTCCGGCGGGCCGCGGGTGCCGACGTCGACCTGACCATCCGCCACGTCAAGCCGTGGCGGGTCACCAGCCAGATCGCCGAGCACTATCGCGACGGCCGGGTGTTCCTCGTGGGCGACGCTGCCCATCGGTTCCCGCCCAGCGGCGGACTGGGTCTCAACACCGGCGCTGCCGACGCGCACAACCTGGCCTGGAAGCTGGCCGCCGTCGAACACGGTTGGGCACCGCCGGAACTGCTGGACACCTATGAGTCCGAGCGACGGCCGGTGGCGCAGATGAACGCTCAGAAGAGTTTGGAGAACGGGGTACGCCTGTTTGAGGTGTGGAATGCCGTGGGTACCGGGTCGGCCGAGGACGTCGCGGCCACGCTGGCCGATGATCAGCGCCGGGCCACCCTGGACGCGGCGATCGCCAACCAGGAAGAACATTTCGACATGCTCGGCCTGCAACTCGGATTCTCCTATCCCGCCGGTTCGGGACCTGTGCTCGATGATGGCGAGCCACTGCCGCATCGGGACAACATCGTGCGTCAGTACGTGCCGTCCACCAATCCCGGTGTGCGACTGCCGCACCGGTGGATCACCCCGGGCATCTCGACGCTGGACCGGATCGCCCTGGACGGGATGACATTGCTCACCTCCTCCCCGCAGTGGACGGCCGCCGGACTGGCTGTCGCCGACGGCACCGTGCCGGTTCATGTCATCGCCGATGAGACCGGACTGGCAGGTTCCGGTGCTCTCTTGATCCGACCGGATCAGCATGTGGCGTGGCGCGCCTTAACCGATGTGCCCGACGCCGAGGCTGAGTTGCGCACAGCGCTGGGCGCGCTGTTCCCCCTATCGAAGGTGACATTATGAAGCTGGCCAATTACGGCGGACGCGCGACAGTGTTGCGTGGCGACGGCGGTATCGACGTGGCGGAGGCGTCTGGCGGCCGCTTCGGGCCTGGGCTGCAACAGATTTACGAACGCTGGGATGAGTTCTGCGCCTGGGAGGCGGACGGTGTGACCGATGCCCCGGTCAGCGTTATCGATCCCGCGCGACTCGAATCGCCCGCGCCGCAGCCGCCACAGGTCTTCGCCATCGGCCTCAACTACCGTGCCCACGCCGACGAGTCCGGTATGCAACTGCCCTCGGTCCCCGCCGTCTTCACCAAGTACCCGTCAAGCCTGGCCGGGCCCTACGCCGACATCACGCTGTCCGGTGACACCGTCGACTGGGAGGTCGAGTTGGTGGTGGTGATGGCCCACCGGGTGGACAGCGTCAAACCGGAGGACGCCTGGCGGCACGTGGCAGGGCTCGCCGTGGGCCAGGACATCTCCGACCGCACGATGCAATTCGCCGCCGCGGCCCAGTTCGCCCTGGGCAAGTCCTATCGCGGGTATGGCCCCATCGGGCCGTACCTGGTGACACCGAACGAGTTGCCCGACCCTGCCGCGGTTCGGCTGAGCTGCTCGATCAACGGCGAAACCGTGCAGGACGGCACCACCGCGGACATGGTCTTTTCGGTGGGTGAGCTGATCTCGCGGATCGCCGATGTCTGCCCGCTACTGCCGGGTGATGTGATCTTCACGGGCACGCCCGACGGCTGCGGCGTCACGTCGAAGCCGCCCCGATTCCTCAAGGCCGGCGACGTGCTGGAGAGCTCAATCGAGGGCATCGGAACCATCCGCAACGTGTTCATCGGGCGAGGATGACGCCCCGGAGATTCGCACTTTGAGGCCATGCGGCCACAACAGGCGGCACCGGTGGCTAGACTTTGCGCCAATGTTCGCCACGCCGCCGATTCACCCGACCCGGATGGCGGCCGCGTGACCGACGAGCACGATGACGCGCCGATCGGTCTCACCGGCCGCCCCCCTCGCGCTATCCCCACGCCGCAGCCGCTGAAAACCCACGGCCCGGCCGTGGTGATCTCGATGTGCAACCAGAAGGGTGGAGTAGGCAAGACCACCTCCACCATCAATCTGGGCGCTGCGCTGGCAGAGTATGGCCGCAAGGTGCTGCTCGTCGATCTGGACCCGCAGGGCGCGCTGTCGGCCGGGCTCGGAGTGCCGCACTACGAACTGGCCCACACGGTGCACAACCTGATGATCGAGCCACGGGTGGGAATCGACGAGGTGTTGATCCACACCCGGGTCGACGGGCTTGATCTGATCCCCAGCAATATCGACCTTTCAGCCGCAGAGATCCAGTTGGTCAACGAAGTCGGCCGGGAGCAGACCCTGGGCCGTGCGCTGCGCCCGGTGCTGGACCGGTACGACTACGTGCTGATCGACTGCCAGCCGTCGCTGGGCCTGCTCACCGTCAATGCGCTGGCGTGCTCCGACGGGGTGATCATCCCTACCGAGTGTGAGTACTTCTCGCTGCGCGGGCTGGCACTTCTCACCGACACCGTCGACAAGGTAC
>JBMOKE010000166.1:0-4756 GCA_049315425.1 Mycobacterium sp.
CCGCAGGGACGGGGTCCGGACTACCGCAATCCGCCGGTGGTGCCCGAGGGGTGGTAACGCCGGCCCTCGATGCCGATCGAGAACGGTCTGGCCGTCACCGCTGATAGCGGTCCACGAGCGCCTGGACGCCCGGGGTGGCAGACCCGTGCGCCACGAAGATGATCTCCAGGCCGCCATCTTTGACGATTCCCATCGCCCGCTCGATCGCGCTGTCGATCCAGTCGTCTCCGTTGCCGAAGACACCGCCACCGATGCGGGTCAGCAGCACCGTGTTGGAGCCGCCAGCATCGGCCTGCTCCACCGCGGCGAGCATGACCGCCTCGTAAGACGCCTCTAACACCACGCGCGCAAACGGCTCCCAGTGCGATTTACCGTGGAGCGAGTAGCCCACCGGAAGCGCCGAGCAGTATGCCTGCGAAACACGCCGCCCGCTGCCGTCGGTGACCTCGACGTCACGATGCAGACCGATGGCCAGCCTGGCGCGCAACGCGTCTCGGTCTTCCTCGGACAGCGTTTCCAGCAGGTCGCTGATCGCTGCCAGTCCCTCTCTGGTGCCGAGCGCGTATCCGTTCTGCATGTTCCACAACTCGCTCACCGGAACGCCGATGAGCTCCGACAGCGCGGCCCCCACTCCTGCCAGTGCATCGAGCTGATGGTCGCGGGTCTGCCCGGTGCGATCGCCTACCGGAACGAAGTAGTTCCGGTAGATCGTGCCCGCAGCAGCCGCTATCGCACAGGCCGGCCCTTGAGTGCCGTCATAGATATAGTCGGTCACACCTTTCTCTGGAGTGACATGCTGATCCGGCATCTCCAGCAGGTTGAACTGTGAAGCGACCTGGAACAACGCACCTTCGAACTCGGGCTTGGAGTGCAATGGGCCGACATCGGCGACCACGATGCGCGCCGAACTGCGTTGCCCACGAGCCGGATTGACCCGGGCACGTAGTTCGGCCAGCGTCGGCAGCGTCAGCTCGCCGATACCGTGGCGCTTGCCGTTGACTGTCGAGACGAGTTCATCGCCTTCGACGGTCAACCGGCTCTGAACGGCAGCGTAGCCGTCACTCTCACTGAACCCTACGAGCTTCTCAAACCAGTTTGACGTGGTCATGATCAGGCCGCCCTTCGCTGAGCGCGACGGCGAAGGGCGGCATGCTGCTCCGGGGTATCCGGGACCGGGTGATCGCCCTTGCAGGAACCGCGACGCAGTTCCTGCATGCGGTCGATCACCTCCGGATAGCCCACGCCCTCGTTATCGATGAGCCACGAACCCACCACAGTTCCAGTCCGACCCTTGCCACCCCAGCAGTGGCAGAGCACTACTCGGCCGGCGTCGAGCTCGGCCTGGATGTAGTCGAGGATCCGGTCATAGCCGGCGTCGTCGATGACGGAGGTGTCCGGAATGGCGAACCGCCGATAGTTGACATCGGGGCCCAGCAACCCGTTATAGGGCACCATGGGCGATCCGTCCCAGGTCCGTTCGCCGGCTTCGGTGAGGTCGACGAAGGAGTTGATTCCAGCATCGAGCAGGACCTGCAGCTTTCGCAGGGCCTTCTCTTCGTCCTTGGCGCCGGGGTACTCGGTGGCGAGCAGGCGTCCGGTCTGAACCCAGTAGCCGTGCACCTCCAGGTCGTGCTCCCACGAGGGATACTGCTGATTGTTGTTGTAAGTCATAGAGATCTCCTTTGGTTGTTGGTTGATGGATCTGGTTTAGGTGTCGGTGCAGCGTGAGGCTGCCGGCCGCCCGTTACCGCTCCACACCGGCCAACTCCCGAAGCACCCCCTCAAGCTCGATCTCGTCGAGGATTCCGCGGCGATATGCGGCCTTGGCCATGTCATGCAGCAGCGGCAGGGTGAACCGGCGGCGGGAGCTCTCGCCGAGGCGGATCGGTTTGATGGGTGTGCCGTCTTTGCGAATGAAGACATTGTTCCGCAGCGCCCACCTGACCCAGTTCTGCGATTTGCGGAACAGCCTCGCCACGTCGCCGGTACCGAAGTACGTCACGTACGGGTCCGCGCCGCCGTTGTGAGGCGGCCCCCCGGCCAGTGCTGCGTCAATCTCGGTGCTCAGGGTCTGGATCCCGGCTGCGGCGATGACGGCGTGATCGAGGGCGTCGACTGCCTGGACTTCGATACGCAGGGCCTGGTCGATTGGGTTGGTTCCGCCCTCACTCGGACAGGCGAACATCGCAGGGCCCACCCGCAGAGTCAGACCGTGACGTTGAAGAACCATGCAGATCCGGCGCGCGTGCTCTTCCCGGACCAGGTCCTCACGGGCGTAGGGCATCCAGATATCTCGTCGGGTGGCGATGGCTTTACTCAGAGCGGCCACTACCTGCTCGACCTCGGAGAGATCGTCGGCCGCGGCGGCTTCCCCGACCTCGAAGGCGAAGATTCCAGAGATGATCACACCGTGCTCGGCAGCCCGGATCGCGAACATCTCCGCGCGCTGTTCGGTGGCGGTATCGCCGAGTAGGACGACTGCATCAGTTTTCGTGTGTGTCATGTTTGAACCCTCCCCTGTTCGATGTGGACGTTGTGGACTCTTTTCCTCATGCGTTGTGCGATTTGTCAGCGACCGGTATTGCTGCGATCCCCCCGGGACTGGCTTCCGATACTGTAGCATATTGCGTGTTATTCGCGCAAATTGCTAGTCTGATCCTTATGCACAACAATGAGATACCAGATCCAACTAGCGCAACGATAGCAACGAGCACCGACAGATTCTGCTACGAGTTTCCCCGTGCCATCGTCGCCGTGGATACCGCGCTGCTGACTATCGATCCCGTTCGTGGGCTCCTGGTGGTGGAGATGGAGCGCGGGGATACCGGCAAGTGGGCGCTGCCGGGCACCTTCGTGCGTGAACGCGAGACGCTCGCCCGTGCCGTCGAGCGTTCGTTGGACGAGAAACTCGGGGTGCGGAACATCAGGCCGATGCAGTTGGGCGTGTTCGACGATCCGGACCGTGACGAGCGCGACTGGGTGCTGTCCGTGGCCCACGTCGCGGTGGTACGCCCCGAGCAATTGGAGTTGCTGGGCACTGGAATCGCGAAGGACACCCGGCTCGTCTCAGTAGATCGGCCCGGTGAGTTGGCCTGGGACCACCCCGATATCGTCAAGCGCGCCAAGGAGTACGTACGGGCGCGCTACGACGAGCAGCCCGACCCTGACCGGCTGCTGGGAAACACGTTCACGCTGCGCGAACTTCGCCTAATCCACGATGCCGTCGCCGACGACGACGAGCCGTGGGATCGGGACGCTTTTCGGCGCCGGATGAAAGGCCTCCTCGTAGCCACCGGCGTGAAATCTGAACACACCGGTTTGCGCGGCAGGCCGGCTGAACTTTTTCGCAGACGTTCGGCGCGTGACCGCTCGCTCTAGCCCTCTCAGCACACCGCAGTGGGGCGACGCTCACCCGCGATCGACGACCTGGGTAAAAATTGGGGCGGCCGGGTCAGCATCTGAGCAGTAGCCGAGGATTACATCGGCAGCACGAGAATCCAGGACCGGCAGACCGGCGCACCGGCGGCGGATCGATGCCAGGTGTTCACCGAGTGGCACGGATCGGCTACACCCATCTTCGGCCTCGGGGTCTTCGATACTGAACGCCACAGAGTCGATTATGGACCTGGCCTTCTCGCCGGACCACTATGGCCATCCAAGATTTGATATCACCGGCGATATCAAATTTTGAACAACATGGCTACCTGCCGGGGTATGACATCGTCCTCAGCCGACGTCGCCATCAGTGTCGGGAATCCCGAAGATCTTGCGCCGAACACGTTCCAGTTCAGCCTCGCGCTCCAGACGTATGCGCTGTTGTGCCGCCGTACTCAGGTGGCGATATCGCATGTGCAGGGTATGCAGGGCACGCGCCGTCGTCAGGTTCATATAGGGATTCCCGCAGCGCACGCGATAACGGGCCAGAAGCTGATCATCGGTTTCGTCGGCCATCGACATCTCCCCCGGCTTCGCTCCCGCGCAGCAGATTCCGGGCGCCCATCATCCGGCGCCACTTGTCGATGTGGTGCGGCGGCAGTGGTTCAACCACAGCCAGCGGCGGATTGGCGATCCAACCGCGTCGCGCCTTCGTCCTACGCGCCTCGACCTCGTCGTTCATTGCACCTCCACGTCGAGAGGCAGGCCGAAACCGATCAGCCGGGAGAACGCATCCCACGACGCGGCCAGGCTCGGCACCCACTGCTCCTGCCAGGCCGTCAATGCGATATCGGCGAGTGGGTCAAATGATGCGGCCAGGCTCGGATACTCGGTGTCCCGCCACGCCCGTAGGCGATCGTCGCCCCGGGCGAACTCCACCAGTTTGGCGATCTGTTCGTCGACGACATCCTTGGGCATTCCGCCGTTGATGCCGATTCCGTTCATGATGCTGTGCCGGCCCAGCGCGAACGGCCGCACGCCCGATCGGTGTTGGATCGCGGTGTTGACCTCGCGGCAGTGCTCGCACGCCTTCCACGCCCACTTCGAGGGGCCACCCGCGGTGCCGCGGAAGCAGATGATGCAGAGATCCCTTTCGCGGGACACGTCACAGCCCTGCCACTTCTGCGGTTTGTCCTCGCAACCGCAGGACTGCCACGGCCAGGTCCGCTGCGGACCCCGAAGTCCACCGCAGGGAATATGCACGCTGAGTTCTTTGATGCGGTCACGAATCGCCCTGTCACTGGCGCTGAGTTCACTTGTCATTGTTCGCCGTTCCGGCGGTACCGCACTCGGGCACCCACCACTTGCACGTCCCGCCGAA
>JBMOKE010000002.1:0-65843 GCA_049315425.1 Mycobacterium sp.
GCCCGGGCGTTCTGTTCAGCACGGGTTCAGCGTATCGACCGGCCATCAGTCTGCGAGGTCACGCTTTCTGCGCCTTGGCCCTCGACCGGGTGCGGCCCCGGGTGGTGGCGTCCAATTCGGCCTTGCGCACTCGAACGATCTCCGGAGTGACCTCGACACATTCGTCCTCGGCACAGAACTCCATGGCTTGTTCGAGGCCAAGCTCCAGCGGACGAGCCAGCGTCTCCATGACGTCGGAGGTCGACTGCCGCATGTTGGTGAGCTTCTTCTCGCGGGTGACGTTGACGTCGAGATCCTCTTGACGCGGGTTGATGCCGACCACCTGACCCTCGTAGGTATCGTCGCCGGGCTCGACGAAGAACTGGCCACGGTCGGAGAGCTGGATCATCGCGAACGGCGTCACGGTGCCGGTGCGGTCACTGACCAGCGATCCGGTGTGGCGGGCCCGGATCTCGCCGGCCCACGGCCTGTACCCGTCGAACACCGCGTTGGCGATGCCGGTGCCGCGGGTCAGGGTGAGGAAGTCGGTGCGGAAGCCGATGAGCCCGCGGCTGGGCACGATGAAGTCCATCCGAACCCACCCGGCCGCGTGGTTGGCCATCTCCTCCATCCGGCCTTTGCGGGCCGCCATCAGCTGGGTGACCGCGCCCACGAACTCCTCGGGGCAGTCGATGGTCATCGCCTCGAACGGCTCATGCAGTTTGCCGTCGATGGTGCGGGTGACCACCTGAGGCTTGCCGACCGTCAGCTCAAAACCCTCGCGGCGCATCTGCTCGACGAGCACCGCCAGCGCCAGTTCACCGCGGCCCTGCACCTCCCAGGCGTCCGGGCGGCCGATGTCGACCACCCGGATCGAGACGTTGCCGACCAGTTCGGTGTCCAGCCGGGACTTGACCATGCGCGCGGTCAGCTTGTGACCCGACACCTTGCCCGCCAAGGGCGAGGAGTTCGTACCGATGGTGACCGAGATCGCCGGCTCATCCACGGTGATCCGCGGCAGCGCATGCGCGTGCTCGGGATCGGCGAGGGTATCGCCGATCATGATCTCGGGCATACCCGCGACCGCGACGATATCGCCGGCGACGGCCTCATCAGTCGGCCTGCGGTCCACCCCTTCGGTGGCCAGAAGTTCGGTGATCTTGGCGCTGGTGATAACGGGGAGCCCGTCGACCTCGCGCATCCAGGCCACCTGCTGGCCCTTGCGCAGCCTGCCGTTGTAGATCCGAATGAGGGCCAAACGACCGAGGAACGCCGACGCGTCCAGGTTGGTGACCAGGGCCTGCAGGGGCGCCTCCGGGTTCCCCTTCGGCGGCGGGATGTGCTCGAGGAGCACATCGAAGAGCGGATCGAGGTTCTCGCCTTCGGGGTTCTCGCCGTTGGCCGGTTCCACCGTGCTCGCCACACCGGCACGACCGGATGCATACAGTGTGGGCAGGCCGAGGGCATGCTCGGCGGCCTTCTGTGCCTCGGCATCCAGATCGGTGGCGACATCGAGCAGCAGGTCGTGACTTTCCGAGACGACCTCTGCGATGCGGGCATCCGGGCGATCGGTCTTGTTGACCACCAGGATCACCGGCAGGTGTGCAGTCAGCGCCTTGCGCAGCACGAATCGGGTCTGCGGCAGCGGGCCTTCGGAGGCATCGACCAGCAGCAGGACCCCGTCGACCATGGAGAGTCCGCGTTCTACCTCACCACCGAAGTCGGCGTGGCCCGGGGTGTCGATGACGTTGATCACGGTCTTGCTGCCGTCGGGGTTACGGCGATGCACGGCGGTGTTCTTGGCGAGGATCGTGATGCCCTTTTCCTTCTCCAGATCCCCGGAGTCCATCAGTCGCTCGACGGCGTCGTCGCCGCGGTGGCTCAGCGCCCCGGACTGCCGCAGCATCGCATCGACCAGGGTCGTTTTGCCGTGGTCGACGTGCGCGACGATGGCGACGTTTCGGAATTCGTGCTGGGAGTCGGGGCTAGTCACAACGGTGATTGTCGCAGTGCGGGGGCCGGTTCGCGAAAACGTGTGCGCTGATCAGCGGGCAAGACGGCTGCACAACGCGGGTAGCCAGGCCCGGTCGGCGGGCACCCATGCCAACTCGAGCAGATCGCTCGCCTCGACCCAGCGCAGCGCGCCGTGGTCGAGGGCCGCCAGCGTGCCGCCAGTCTGGTTCACCAGGTAGGCCCGCAAGATCAGCGCATCACCGATCGCCACATCCGCGCCAATCCGATCACCCACCACCACCTCTACGCCGAGCTCTTCGCGTAGTTCGCGTGCCAGTGCTTCGGCATCAGTCTCCCCCGGCGCCACTTTGCCGCCCGGCAGCTCCCACAGCCCGGCCAGTTCCGGAGGGCGCTGTCGCTGCGCGACCAGCAGCGCCGAACCGGAGATCAGCGCCCCGGCAACGACAACCTGCATGGCGTGTGACGGTATACCGTTGGCCCATGGCTGTGCTGAGCGATGACGAAGTGGACGCCGCCGCGGCGGATCTGAATGGATGGAAGCGCACCGACGGTGCGCTGCGTCGGTCGGTGACCTTCCCCACGTTCCTCGACGGGATTACGGCGGTAGACCGGGTGGCTGAGCACGCCGAGCGCGCCGATCATCATCCCGATATTGATATCCGTTGGTGCACAGTGACTTTCGCCCTCGTCACGCACTCCGAAGGAGGGATTACCGACCGGGATGTACAGATGGCTCGGGAGATCGACGGAATCGTATCCGGCCTCGAGTCCCGGTAGCCGCGATCCACGCCAGGGTGCCGAGCGTGGCGACGAGATACACCAGGCCGGCCCAGGCCAGGTACCACGGTCTGCCGATCTGCCAGATACTCGGCTGGGCGAAGCTGAGTAGCCACGGGACACCGATGAGGGACAGCGCCAGCCATGCCCAGCCCAGCACCCGCGCGCCAGGTCGGCTCCGCCACGGCCCATTCAGTAGCCAGATCATCAACGGCACCAACCAGATCCAGTGATGCGTCCAAGAGATCGGCGAGATGAGTAGGCCGAAGAGTTGGACGACCAGCAGCGAGCCCAGTCGGTCGCGCGGCGCGCCGGTATCAGTGCCGAGAGCATGCCAGGCCAGTGCTGCCAGCGCCGCGGTCGCGGTGATGGCGATCAGCACCAGCGGTCCGTAGCCCGCATCATGGCCCAGGACGCGGGAGAGGCCGCCCCGCCATGACTGGTTAAAGGACGTTCCTATCGGTCCGACCCGACTCGCGTCGCCCAGTAGGTCAGTGAAGTAGTAGCGTGCCTGCGCACCGATGACGACGAGGGACAGTCCAACGGTGCCGGCGAAAACCGCAGCCGTGAAAAGTGCTGTGCCCCAGCGCCGTACGCCCACGAAATACAGAACAGTGATCGCCGGTGTGAGCTTCACTCCGGCGGCCAGCCCGACCAGAAGGCCCGACAACCACCACCGGGTGCTGTACACCGCCCACAGCATCGCGAGCACCAGGATCACATTGATCTGCCCGTAGTCGAAAGTACTGCGCAGCGGTTCGGTCCAGATCGCGATGGCCGTCCACAGCATCGCTATGCGCGAGGAACCGTCTCCCACTCCGAGCAACCGTTGACTGCACCGGACCACTCCGTACAGGGCGGCAATGGTCCCCAGTTGCCAGCACAGCGCCACCAGGGCGAAGGGCAGCAGGCTCAGCGGATAGAACAGCAACGCCGCAAACGGCGGGTAGGTGAACGGCAGCGGGAAGTCCGGCGTCTGGTCGGCGTAGACGTAGGAGTACAGCGTTCCCGGCTCATCGAGTGCCGACGCACCACCGACGTACACATGCAGGTCGACGAAGTTGGCGCCATTGGGAACCAGATAGGTCCAGGCCAGCCGGGCCGCCACACTGGCAATCAGCACTACTGGCGCCAGCCTGATCAGGCGACCGTCCGCGGACCATCCCGGTGAGGCGGTGCGCACCGTGTGACTGTAGCGACGGGGCGATGTCACCGATGGCCATCGCTCCCGTAACGGTTGAATAACCGCCACTCGTGTCACTTGAGTAACTCCTGTATCGGGCTACCTTCGGGTTTCAGGACCTGCAATCAAGAGAGTGGGATCAAAATGTCACGTTTTGTCAAGCTGTTCACCGCCAATGCGATTGCAGCTGCCGGGCTCTGCTCGGCCGCTGTCGCCCTCAGCCCGATCGCGGCTGCCGATCCCGTCATGCCGCCGGTGATCCCGGACGTACCGGCTCTGGGCATGCTTCAGCAGCTCGCCTCCAACCCCGCCGGAATCGGCGCGGTGCTGCAAACCGCAGCTACCGCTCTCAGCGGTGCCTCGTCGATCGTGGGTGCGCCCGCCGGCTCGACACTGCCGGTCTCGCCCATCAATGTGCCGGGCGCTGCCCCGGTTGCACCGGTTGCGGCCTCGACCAGCCCGATAGCCGAATACCTTCCGCTGCTGAACCAGATCGGTATCCCGGGCAACCTGGTCAACCTGGCGCCGTCGCAGATGCCGTTCCCGATCCAGATCGGTAACACCGCGGGTGTCTCGCCGGCGGCGGTCACCGATCCGGTGACCATGCCGGTGGCCGGTGCGGTCGCGCCGATCGCTCCTGCACCGCCGGTTGGTGGGGTGCTGAACCCGCTGCCACTGCTTGCCGCTCTGCCCTAATCCGTTTTGTCCTGACCCGCTCTACCCTGACCACCAACCACCTGACGGGGACACACTGTGCTGCAGATCGCCAAGCTCACCGCCGGCCTGACCGCCGCCGCGTTCGCCATGACCGCGGTGGTTGTCAGTCCGGGCGCGGCGGCTGACCCGACGATCCCGTTGGATCCGGGTCAGCTGCCCGGTATGGAGGCGGTGCAGAACCTCAGCCCGGTGATCCAGCAGGCCGCAGCGGTTCCATCCTCGGCACAGCAACTGCTGCTGGCTGCCGCCTCCCAGCTCGCCGGCAACGCCGCCACCCCGGCCGGGTCGGCGGCACTTGCCGACGCGGTCACCCGGTTCGTCCAGGACGGCGGACCGGCCGGGCTGGCATCGGCTCTACCTTCGGGCAGCCTGCCGTCAGCCGCCGTCACCCAGCAGGCGGCGATCGGTCCCGCCCATGGCACTACGCCGCTGATGACACCCGGCACCGGCAATGGCCCGATCCCACTGGAACAGCATGTGCCTGCCGCAGGCGCGATTCCCGGCACCGATGCCCACCTGCCCACCGGCATCGATCCCGCGCATGCGGCGGGACCTGTTGCGGACACCCTGCCCGCCAACACCCTGCCCGCCAACACCATGCCCGAGGTGTCCCGCATGGTGAGCCCGGCCGCAGCCGTTGCCCAGGCCGCGGCGCCGGTTCAACCGATCGCCCCTGCACCGGCGGCAGCCCCGTCCTTCGACCCCAACAGCCCGCCGACCCAGGACTTCATGTACCCGTCGATCAGCGCCGGCTGCCTCAAAGACGGCGGCAACGTCATCGCGGCCGCACTGTCAGTCGCCGGCCCGGCGAAGATCCCCACGCCCGGCCCCGGCCCGGGCCAGACGGCCTACGTGTTCACCGCGGTGGGCACGCCGGCGCCGGCCGCCGAGCAGAAGCTGCCGCTCAACGTCACCTGGGTCAACCTCACCACCGGGCGTTCGGGCAGCGCAACGCTCAAACCCAACCCCGGTATCAACCCCCAGGGTCCAACCACGCTGACCGCCATCGTGGACACCGGTTCGGGCAGCATCATGTCGACGATTTTCGGCCAGGTGACCACTCTGGACAAGCAGTGCACCTTCATGCCGACGATCGGCTCCACCGTCGTACCGTGACCGTCGGTTAGCGCACGGCCTGGGCGATCGCGTCGAAGCTGCGGACCGTTTCGTCGCTCTCGGCCGCCGGCACGGGAGTTGTGAAGCTCGAGAAACGCGCGATCACCACGCGCGAGGGAACATCGATGTAGCAGTACTGGCCGAACATGCCGATGCCCGTGAACGCGCGATCACCCTTGCGTACCCAGAACGCATTCCGGTACATGGACCAGTCCGCACTCTCCTCCGGCGTGGTCGTGGGGCTCTCGAGAAAGCAGCGTTTCGCATCCTCGTCGCCATGCTGTGTGTCCTGCACCCACTCGGCAGGAATGATGCCCTGACCGTCACGGAGGTAAGCGAGACCAAAACGCGCCAGGTCGCGAGTGGAACACGACAGTCCGCCTTCGACCACCGCATCGCCGACAACATCGAGCATGTGATCCGCGTCGTGCTCCATGCCCAGCGGTACCCAGAGTTGTTCGGACAACGCATCCACGAACCGTCGTTCGGTGACGATCTCCACCAGACGCGCCGCGACGTTCGTCAGCACGGATCGATAATCGAAGTAGCGCCCATGCTCGCGTGATTTCGGATAGGTGTGGAAGTGTGCGTACATGCCGATCGGCTCGAGACCGCCGAGCCTGCGGTAGTTGGCCTGCCGCTCGTAGTCGAGGAGCGGATTGGAGACATCGGGGTGGGCATAGAGTTCGTAGTCCTCGACGAACTCCGTACCGGCCGTCATGTCGATGACCTGGCGAACGGTGGCGCCGTCGAGGCTGCTTCCGGTGAACTGCGGCGCAATGTCGGTGACCAGTTGGTCCATCGCGATCAGGCCCTTGCCGACCTGGATGCCCAGCATCGCGCCGACGAACGACTTCGACACACTCATGCATAGGTGCGGCGTGCGCGGCGTCATGCCGTTCACGTACCGCTCGTAGACCACCACCCCGTCCTTGAGTACGACGAGGCTCTCACCGTTCGTTGCGGTGAACTGACGATCGACGGTGGTGGTCGAGCCATCCGTGGCCATCACCTCAACCGTGCCGAGATCCTGTAACTCGACGGGCAATACACTGACGACGCCCGAGTCGTTCGCCACCCGCGCCGTGGGTGCAAACTCACGCACACGTTGAAAAGAACGGCTCTGATACGGACGGTCGAGCCAGTTCTCAGTCGTCGTCCGGGCAGGGTCAGACCGCGGCATCTAGTAGGCCATGAACAGGATGTGCTCCCGTTCGTATTCCATACCCGGGTGGGCCTGGGCCAGGTGCGCCTGAGCCAGCTCGACAAGCTCGTCCTCGTCCTTGCCGACGATCGCCTCCCCGCAGGGGCAATTCAGATGCGTCTTCATTGGTTATCTCCCGTTGCTCAGATCGTGGCTGCGTGAGCCCTGGCCGCTTTCATCTTCTTCTTGTACGTCCGCACCTGATCCAGCGACCCCTTATCCACCACATCAGCGATAGACATGTGGGTGCCGGCCTTTCCGTAGTCACCGGCGGCTGCACGCCAGCCTCGCGGAGTGACCCCGTACTGCTTGCCCAGCAGCGCCAGGAAAATCTTGGCCTTCTGCTCGCCGAAACCGGGCAACGCCTTCAGTCGACGCAGCACCTCGGCTCCGTCAGGATCATCGATGGTCCACAGCCCGACTGTGTCACCGTCATAGCGGACAACGATCTCGCGGGCCAGGTCCTGAATCCGCTTGGCCATTGATCCCGGAAAGCGATGAACCGCAGGGGTTTGCGCACAGGCGGCGGCGAAGCGCTCCGGGTCGGCATCGGCGATCAGGCGCGCATCGATGCCGCCCAGCCGGTCAGCGATCTTGCGCGGCCCCGCGAAAGCAACCTCCATCGCTATCTGCTGATCCAGCAACATCCCGACGAGCAACGCAAACGGATCCTCGGACAGCAGAGCGTCGGCCACAGGATCCTGAGTCAGCTGCAATCGCGCCACCGGTTCAGTCTAGGCGCAGCACCGGCGACCTAGAACCGATCGGAAGGGGTTGCTTCCGTGCCCGATATTGACGCCGAGAATCGCTGATCGGTCTCTAGCAGACCGGTGTCGGGGAACGGGTTAGGCGCTGCCGCTCCGGCGTCGGAACTCCCGCCGGTTCTCCACTACACCGTGCGCGCGCACCTGCTTACCGCCGATGCCCTTGTGATCGGCGCCGCCCGCCGACTTGGCTTTCTTGCGTTCCAGCGCCTCGCGGAACTTGCGCTTGGTCTCGTCCTGGGGGTCCGAGTCGTCCTTGGCCATCTTTGGAGGGTAGCTCAACGCATGCCGGGCGGCATGCCATAAAGATGGTGGATCGGCAGTCGCAGCAGCACCCGGCGTTCGGTTACCATGGCCCGGCGGTAGTCGTCCCAGTCGGGGTGCTCGCCCGCCACATTGCGATACAGCGCGATCAGCGACTCGACCGTATCGTCGTCCGGCGAGGTCGCCGGCGGACTCAGTATCGCGTCACCCTCGGCGACCGCATATGACCAGCCGTCCTCCGAGCTGACCAAGATCGAGGCACGGGCGTCGCGGCGAAGGTTACGTGTCTTGGCCCGCGGTTCGGTCACGGACACCTCAATGGTCAGCGAGCGCGGCTCGAAGTGATAGGTCACGTTGGACAGCTGCGGGCGGCCATCGCGCTTGATCGTCGCCAGGATGCCCAACGAGTTGCCGCTGATTACTGCGAGGAGCTTGTCGTCGAAGACGTGACGCGTCACATACCAAAGCCTACTGCCGCGGTCCCGCGGTCGATCGTCGGTAGGCTGATAGTGAAATGGACCGCCCCGCAAAGGTTGACGCCGACATGATCACGGGTGTCTCTGAGACCGCCCTTTTGACTCTCAATGGCCGCGCTCACCAGGCCGGTCTGCCCGAGCCGATCATCGATGACCCGATGGCCATCACGTTGCGCGATTCATTCGACGTCGACTACGACAAGTTCGGCCGCCAGGGCCAGGAGATGGCGTTGCGCTCGCTGGCCGTCGACCAGTGCACCGCTGCGTACCTGCGCGCCCATCCCAAAGCCACTGTCGTGGCACTCGCCGAGGGTTTTCAAACCAGTTTCTGGCGCCTGGACAAAGCCGTGCCTGCTGCGCAGTTCAGGTGGATGTCGGTGGACCTGGCTCCGGTCATCGAGTTGCGCGAACAGCTACTGCCCCAAAACCCGCGCATCACCAATGTTGGCCAGTCGGCTCTGGACTACAGCTGGATGGACCGGGTGGACGGCTCCGATGGAGTGTTCATCACCGCTGAGGGCCTGCTGATGTACCTGCAGCCCGACGAGGCGATGAGTTTGATTACCCAGTGCGCCCAACGTTTTCCCGGCGGCCAGATGTTTTTCGACCTTCCCCCGACGATCGTCAAGAAGATCGCGCCCAATGGCCTGCGCTCGTCCAAGCACTACCGGGTGCCGCCCATGCCGTTCAGCCTCTCGATCAACCAACTCTGCGATCTGGTGGGCACGATGCCTGGACTCACAGCGGTACACGACATACCGATGCCCAAGGGGCGCGGCCTATTCTTTAACAAGATCTTCCCGGGCTTGTGGGGGTTTGGCCCGATGAAGCCGTTTCGGGGCGTGTATGCGCTACTCGAATTCGGCTGAGCCTCAGCTGAATTCGGCGTCCAGATAGCGTAACGCCTCCGGCTTTCCCAGCCCCAGAGCGCGGGCCACCTCAGCATAATTCTGCGCTGCGGCCGCCATCGCAGCATCGGCGGGATCGGAGCGGGCGACGAAAGTACCCCACCGCCTGCGGGTTTCAACGATCCCGGCGCCCTCCAGTTCGCGATAGGCGCGCGCCACGGTGTTGGGCGCCAAACCGAGTTCTACGGCTAGTTCCCGCACCGTGGGAAGCCGGGTACCCGCGGCCAGCCTCCCGTCTCGGACGGCGTCGATCACCGCAACCCGTAACTGGTCGTACAGCGGTGCCCCTGAGTCGCTGTCGACCCGCAGCCACTGCGCCAGTTCCGCCACGCTCTTCAGTATCGTCGATACCGGCTATCTTGGGGATGTGCGTATCGCGGTGCTCAGCGGAGCCGGGATCTCCGCCGAAAGCGGGGTGCCGACTTTCCGCGATGACGCGACCGGCCTGTGGGCGAAGTACGACCCGTATGAGCTATCCAGCACCGACGGATGGCAGCGCCACCCCGAGCGAGTGTGGGCCTGGTACCTGTGGCGCCATCACCTGGTGCAGCAGGTAGCGCCCAATGACGGCCACCGGGCCCTGGCGGACTGGCAAGACTTCGCCGACGTCACCGTGATCACCCAGAATGTCGACGACCTTCATGAACGGGCGGGCAGTCGCCTCGTGCACCACCTGCACGGCAGCCTGTTTGAGTTCTGGTGCGACACCTGCGGCTCGCGCTATCACCAACCGCTGCCCGATATGCCCACACCCGAACTGGAGATGATGCCGCCATCCTGTGAATGCGGCGGGCTGATCCGGCCGGGCATTGTCTGGTTCGGCGAACCGCTGCCCGATGAGACCTGGCAGGCCGCGGTGGAGGCAGTCGCCCACGCCGACGTGCTGCTGGTGGTCGGCACCTCGGGCATCGTCTACCCGGCGGCCGGCCTCCCGGAGTACGCCCTGGCGCGTGGCACGGTGGTGTTGGAAGTCAACCCCGAGCCGACCCCGCTGTCGGCCAGTGCCACGCTGACGATTCGCGATTCTGCCGGTGCGGTGCTGCCCGGACTGCTCGCACGGCTACCCGCGCTGCTGGACATCAAGGGTTCTTGATCGCCCGACCAAGGGCGATCTCAGAGACCGGAAGCGGAACCCAGGCCGGAAACGTCGACTGGTGTCGAGCGGTCTCGACGGTGAAGCCCGCGTTGCTGATCGCGCGTTCGGTGTGACGATGAGTGTGACAGTTGCCGGCGATCCGCGGCCATAGGGTGAAATCCGCCAGACGCTGCAATCCCCCACGCCACCCGGCACTGGCGACGTGTTCGAAGTACCGCAGTTCACCTCCGGGTTTGAGCACCGAGTTCAGTTGGCGCAGAACAGCATCAGGGTCGTCAACCGAGCACAGCACCAGTGAGCAGACGACCGCGTCGAATGGTTCGGCTGCGGGCATGGTTTCGATGGTGGATTCGATGACGGTGACCGGTACCGAGACGCCGGCCGCCGCTTCCCGAGCCACCGGTGCCAGCCGTGTCTCAGGCTCCAGCGCGACCACCTGTTCGACGGTGTCGGGGTAGTAGGCGAAGTTAGTACCGGTTCCAGCGCCGACCTCGAGTACCCGACCCGATAGCCCAGCCAGGTTCTCGCCTCGCAACCTGCGCAACAGTGGCGTCTCATGTGCGGACATGACTGTCCACATCCGCGCGAAGAACGGATGGTCGAGAGTCTTCTCAGGCACTGACGTCTTCTCAGGCGTTGGCGGCTTCTGTGTCATCGGCCTCACCCTAATCGCGCGCTCAGTCGCCTCCGTGTGCCCCCACCTCGACGCGGTGGCGTCCACCGACGCTCTCCCGATCCGGCGGCTCTTCGCTGATACCGATGCGCTGGTGCAGCCGGGCCAAGGGCCCCGGTGCCCACCAGTTCCATCGACCCATCACTCTCATGAACGCCGGCAGCAGGGCCATCCGGACCAGGGTTGCATCGACCAGCACAGCCAGGGTCAGACCCAGCCCGAAGATCCGCATGAATGACACCTGTGCGGTAATCAGCGCGGCGAACGCGATCGACATGATCAGTGCGGCCGCAGTGACCACGCGCCCGGTGCGGGCCAGCCCCAATGCCACGCTCTCGTCGCTGCCCGCGTTGGTCTGCGGGGACTGCAGCCAGTACTCCCGAATACGGGCCAGCAGGAACACCTCGTAATCCATCGAGAGCCCGAATGCCACGCAGAACAACAGCACCGGCATATTGACTTCCATCGTGCCGGTCGGTGTTGTGCCCAGCGCACCCAGATGACCGTCCTGGAAAATCCACACCAGTGCGCCGAACGCCGCCGACAGCGAAAGCAGATTCAGCACAATCGCTTTCAGCGGCAGCACGATGCTTCCGGTGAGTAGGAATAGCAGCACGAAGGTGATGACACCGATCAGTCCGAGTACCACCGGCATCCGCGAGGTGATCGCCGCGACGCAGTCCCGGTTGACCTGGGCGCCGCCACCGATCAACACCTCACGTCCGGCTGGTTCGGCCACGGCGTGCAGCCGGTCGAGTTGAACCTTTGAGGCCTCCGAAAAAAGTGCGGCGGTACTGCGCACCGACAGGAACGCGCTGCCGTCGGCCATCCCGGTAGGTGCCGACGGCGGGCCGACCCGATTGCCGGCCACGAATGTTCCACCGGGTGCGGACACCAGGGACACGTCGGGCACCCGGGAAAGGTCGGCGGCATAGCGGTCAAATTCGACCGGGTCGGCACCGCTAGCGTCCGGAATCACCATGCTCACGGCAGTGTTGAAGTTGCTCGCGAAGTCATTGCGCAGTTGATCACCGACCTGATGTGTCGACGCGCTCTTGGGCAGTACGCGATCGTCGGGGTTGCCGAACTCGATCCGCAGGAACGGAACGCCCAACAGCATCAGCAGAGCGACAATGGCGGTACCGATCGGTATGGCCCGCCCCATCACGAACTTCGTGGAGCGGTACCAGAACTGCCGCTGCACGGGTTTGGCGACCGGCTCCGGGCGCCCCAACACGCGCCGCACCAACCGGCGGATGTCGAGGGAGTCCAGCCGGTCGCCGAGCAGGACGATCGCCGCCGGGGTGACGATCACGGCGGTCGCCGCGGCGAACGCCACCGTCGCGATGCCTGAGTAGGCGAAGGATTTCAGGAAGTACATCGGAAAGAGCATCAAGGCGGACAACGACAGCGCCACCGTCACCGCGGAAAACAGAACGGTGCGACCTGCGGTGCTCATGGTGCGAACCAGGGCCGCCTCCCGGGTGGCGCCGGCGGCGATCTCGTCGCGGAACCGACTGAGGATTAGCAGCGTGTAGTCGACCGCCAACGCAAGGCCCAGGGCGGTGGTGATGTTGAGCGCGAAAATCGACACTTGAGTGAAGCTGGTGATCAGTCGCAGCACCGACATCGCACCCAGAATCGACATCAAGCCGACGATCATGGGCAACGCCGCAGCTATCAGTCCACCGAAAACCCACACCAGCACGAGAAAACTCAGCGGAACAGCGATCGACTCCATACGGAGCAGGTCGCGTTGGGTCTGTTCATTGATCTGCCGGTAGATCATCGCGGTACCGCCGGCCCGGACCGACACCCCGTCTCGGTCAGAAGCCACCTCGCCCGCCAGCGCAGCGGCGAATCCCTGCGCTTTATCTTCGCCACCGGCGATGGTGGCGACGATGAGGCCGGTCCTACCGTCGGTGCTGACCAATTCAGCTGCCTCAGCGGGTGGCGAGGTCCACGGCGAGCTCACGCCCAACACGTTCGGTGAGGATTCGAGGCTCTTGACGATCTCGGCCCCGGCAACGCTGGCCCGGCCGCCGGTGGCTCCGGAGGCATCGGTGACAGTAATCAGCAGCTTCTGGTCGCTCTGGTCGAATTTCTCGCTGAGCAGGCGACCGGCGTGGGCCGACTCGGAGCCGGGGTCCTGAAAGCCCCCGGCCGAAAGGTGGTTGGCTACTGGAATCCCGAAGACCGCGGTAGCGATCATCAGCAGCGCCGCAATCGCGAGGATCTGCCGCGGCGAGCGAATAGCCAGCAGGGCGATTCTGTGCAGCACAGCGGCTATCCTTTCCCCCGACCAGCTAATTAGCAGGTCAACCCAGTGTTCCGTGGCGTCACGGGCCGGTCAACTGATGCAGGTGGCGGTAACCCGCCGGTAAGAATTGCCACCATTTTCCGAACCGTGACTCAATGATTCCTTAAAAGAGACTAATAAGGTCAGTGACATGTGGATCGACGACAACAGTGCCGACGTCATCAAAGTTGACTTCGAAGCGCTTTATCACGGTGATTTCCTCGTGGAGGGTGACACCTCCGAGCAGTTTGAGGATCTCCCGCCACTGGCCAACGCCAGCTGACCGACGCGAGCCGTAAAAGGCCGCGTCCGCCCGACGTAGTTTCGCGCCGCGTCGAACCGCTCTTCAACGCACACAGTGCCCGCCTGGATTCAGGCGGGCACTTTTGCGTCTGAGGCTGTGATGAGCTGTGAACAGGCCGGATCAGACGTTCGCGTCCGTCCGGACCATTCCGGCGAGTCGGCCGGTGATGAGGTCCTCGGCCTCGCTGACGATCCGGCTGACCAGGTCGCCGACCGTCGGGATGTCGTGGATGAGACCCATGACGGTGCCCACCGACCAGATGCCGGCGTCGAGATCACCGTCATCGAAGACGCGTCGGCCACGACTTCCGGCCACCAGGTCCTTCACCGCGTCGAACTGACCGCCGCCGTCGAGGATCTCCACCACCTCGCGGGACACCGCGTTGCTGGCCACCCGAGCGGTGTTGTGGAGGCTGCGGAAGATCAACTCGGTGCCGCGTTCGTCGCCGTCGACGATGGCCTGCTTGACGTTGTGGTGGATGCAGGATTCGACGGTGCACATGAAGCGACTGCCCATGTTGATGCCGTCGGCGCCCAACGCCAGGGCAGCCACCAGGCCGCGGGCATCGGCGAATCCGCCGGAGGCGATCATCGGGATCTCGATCTCCTTGGCCGCGGCGGGGATGAGCACCAGGCCCGGGATGTCGTCCTCGCCCGGATGTCCCGCGCATTCGAAGCCGTCGATACTGATGCCATCAACGCCCAGGGTCTGCGCCTTGATGGCGTGCCGCACCGAGGTGCACTTGTGCAGCACCTTGATCCCGTTGTCGTGGAAGATCGGTAGGTGCGGAGCCGGGTTGGAGCCGGCCGTTTCGACGATCTTGATACCGGCGTCGACAATGACCTGCCGGTACTCGTCGTAGGGCGGCGGATTGATCGCCGGCAGGATCGTCAGATTGACACCGAACGGCTTGTCGGTGAGATCGCGAGTCTTGGCGATCTCATTGGCCAGATCCTTCGGCGTCGGCTGGGTCAGCGCTGTGAGGAACCCAAGCGCTCCTGAATTCGCAACGGCCGCAACCAATTCAGCGCGACCGACCCACTGCATCCCGCCCTGGGCGATCGGGTGCTCGATATCGAACACCTCGGTGAACTTGGTGATCAGTGTCATATCGTCACTCCTTGATCCTGTCGGCGGATTCTTTTAACGCGGGGCCATGCGAATGGCGCCGTCGAGGCGTATCACCTCGCCGTTCAGCATCGAATTCTCGACGATGTGCACGGCCAGCGCACCGTATTCGGCCGGGTTGCCCAGCCGGGACGGATGCGGCACCTGCGCGCCGAGCGAGGCCTTGGCCGGCTCGGGCAGCCCGGCCAGCAGCGGCGTGTCGAACAGTCCCGGCGCGATGGTCATCACGCGGATCTTCTTGTCGGCCAGGTCGCGGGCGATCGGCAGGGTCATACCGACCACGCCACCCTTGGACGCCGAGTACGCGGCCTGCCCGATCTGGCCGTCGAATGCCGCGACCGAGGCGGTGTTGATGATGACGCCACGCTCCTCGCCGACCGGGTCGTTGTTGACCATCCGCTCCGCGCCCAGGCGCAGCACGTTGAAGGTGCCGACGAGGTTGATGTTGACGATCCGGGCGAACTTCTTCAGCGGATAGACCCCGCCCTTGCCCAGGACGCGGATGGCGTCGCCGGTGCCCGCGCAGTTGACCACGATGCGGACCGGGCCCATCGACTCGGCGATATCGAAGGCGTTGGCCACCGCGTCCTCGTCGGTGACGTCGGCGGGTGCAAAACGCACCCGGTCGCCCAGTTCGGAAGCCACCTCCTCGCCCTTCGAGGACGGCAGGTCCAGGATGACGACCTTGGCACCGGAGTCCAGCAGTGCCTTGGCGGTCGCCAGACCCAGCCCTGAGGCGCCGCCGGTGACGACGGCTACCGCGTCCTTGATCTCCACGTATGTGATCCTTTCGCTCAGTCCGGATTCCGGCCCAGGGCCGCGTCGACCTACTGGTTGGTTGGGGACTATACCCAGTCCCGCAGCACCGCCTCGGTGTCGGCACCCGGAACCCCGGGCGGGGTCGGCCTGTCCGGCACGGTGCGGGAAAACCGCGGAGCCGGGGCGGGGAAGATCGAGCCGGCTTCTGCGTAGAAGGTGTCGCGCTCGGTGTTGTGCGGCTCGGTCTCGATCTCGGCGAACGACAGCACCGGCGTCACACACGCATCGCTGTCGGCGAAGATCCTCGCCCAGTGGTCGCGATCGTGGGCGGCGAAGGTTTCAGTGAATTTCGCCCGCAGTTCCGGCCAGCGAGCGACATCGTTCTGGCCGGGCAATGCGGCACCGTCCAGGCCGAGTTTCTCGAGCAGTTCGGCATAGAACTGCGGCTCGATCGATCCGACGGCTATGTAACGTCCGTCGGCACATTCGTAGGTGTCGTAATAAGGCGCACCGGTGTCGAGCATGTTGGTGCCGCGCACATCGCTCCACAAACCGGTATGCCGGAACGCGTAGATCATGTGTGCCAGCACGCTGGACCCGTCGACCATCGCGGCATCGATCACCTGGCCCTTACCTGACTGTTCCCGCTCCCACAGTGCCGAGAGGATCCCGACGAGCAGGAACATCGACCCGCCGCCGAAGTCGCCCACCAGGTTCAACGGCGGAACCGGACGCTCACCGGCCCGGCCGATGGCGTGCAGCACTCCGTTGAGCGAGATGTAGTTGATGTCATGACCCGACTGCTGGCTGCGTGGGCCGGTCTGGCCCCAACCGGTCATCCGGGCATAGATGAGACGGTCATTGACCTTCGCACAGTCGGACGGACCCAGTCCCAGCCGTTCGGTGACGCCTGGCCGAAAACCCTCGATGAGCACGTCAGCCCTGGCGATCAGGCTCAGCACCAGATCACGGTCGGTAGGGCTTTTCAGGTCGGCCGCCACCGAGCGCCGGTTGCGCAGTGAGTGGTCCCTGCTCGGTTCCGTCCTGGGCGTCTTGCTGGGGCGCTCCACCCGTACCACGTCGGCACCCAGGTCGCCGAGGATCATCGCGGCGTGCGGCCCCGGGCCGATCCCGGCCAGTTCGACGACTCTCAAGCCCGTCAGTGGTCCCGCCATGGTCTACCGCCCTTCGTCAGTGAAGCCCACTCTTTGTACCTCCCTCGCACCGAGCCATTGCAGCGGGTCTACCGTGCAGCCATGAATTACACGGGTATCTCTGACCTCACCGTCGACCTCGACGACGGTGTGCTGTCGCTGACATTCAACCGACCGGACAGCCTCAACTCGCTGACCGAGGCCATGCTCAAGACAGCGGCCGACACGTTGGAGCACGCAGTCAACGATGCGAACGTGAAGGTGGTTCGACTCGGCGGTGCCGGACGCGGGTTCAGTTCGGGTGCCGGGATCAGTGCGGAAGACCAAGCTGCCGCGACGATTTCGGAGGGGGTCGATCCGTTGCTCGCCGAGGCCAACCGCACAGTCCGCGCGATCGCCGCCTTGCCCAAGCCCGTGGTGGCCGTCGTTCAGGGGCCGACCGCCGGCGTCGGCGTCTCGCTGGCGTTGGCATGCGATGTCGTGCTGGCTTCGGATAAGGCGTTTTTCCTATTGGCATTCACCAAGATCGGACTGATGCCCGACGGCGGGGCCTCCGCACTCGTGGCCGCCGCGATCGGCCGGATCAGGGCGATGCGGATGGCATTGCTGGCCGAACGCATCCCGGCCGCCGAGGCGCTGGAGTACGGACTCGTCAGCGCGGTCTACCCGCATGACGATCTGGAGGCTCGGGTGGCCGAGGTGATCAACACACTGATGTCCGGACCGGCGGTGGCGCTGCGCAAAACCAAGCAGGCCATTAACGCCGCGACACTGACCCAGCTCGATTCCGCCATCGACCGTGAGACCGAGGGCCAGCTCGTGCTGATCAAATCGCGCGACTTCGCCGAAGGCACCAAGGCTTTTCAGCAGCGGCGGACGGCGAACTTCACCGACGTCTAAGCCGTCGCTACAGCCCGAAGATCGGCGGCAATGCGAGCACCATGATCGACCCCCACACCAGGTGGGTGAGTACCGGTGCCAGCACACCCCCGGTGGCGCGGCGTTCCAGCGCGCATACCGTGCCCAGGATCAAGGCGGCGAAGCCAAGCATGGGATTGCCACTGACTGACGTCGCGCCCACGTACAGCAGGGTCGAAATCGCCACCGGGTGGAATCGGCCGAGGGCGGTGTAGAGCGCGCCGCGGAAGAACAACTCCTCGGCGACGGCGTTGATCAATGCGATCAGCACAATGAACGCGACGTGGCCATGATTGGTGTATTCGAGGACCCGGGAGATCCGCTCGGCGACCGGCGGGATCTCCCGCACCACCAGTCCCCCGGCGAGGAATACCCCGCCCAGCAGCGCTCCGATCGCGATCCCGGTGAGCACCGGACGCTGATTGCGCCCGCGCCAGTTGATACTGCCCAGATGCAGTGGTCCGGACAGGAGCGTGCCCACGGTCCAGACGGCACCCAATGACACCGCCGACACGAAGAACGACTGGTCACCGGGCTGACTTCGCAGCGAGTAACCGAGCAGCACAGCGCCAACCACCAGGACCACGACGACGATGAGACGCCGCCGCCGGATCACCGACGGCCATTCGTGATGCGGCACAGCGGCATTGGTGGCGGCCGCGAGGATCTCGCCGGGCATCTCGATAGCCTAACCGGCACCAGGCTTGCCGGTGAGGTCAGCCCTGCGGGGCGTCCCGGTGCATATCAATGAGGTGTTCGTACACTGCGGCGTTGTGGCGGTTGCCGGCAACTTCGGCATCGCTGAGCTCGCGGCGCACTTTGCCGGGCACCCCGGCCACCAGGGAACGCGGCGGAACCACCATGCCCTGGGGTACGACGGCGCCGGCGGCCACCAGCGAGCCGGCACCGACGACCGCCCCGTTGAGCACGATCGCACCCATCCCGATCAGTACCCCGTCCTCGATCGTGCAGCCGTGCAGTACCGCGTTGTGACCGACCGTGACACCGGCACCGACGCGTACCGGGAAACCGGGGTCGACGTGCACCGTCACACCGTCCTGGATATTGGCGCCGACACCGATATCGATCAGTTCCGCCTCGGCTCGCAATGTCGCCGAATACCAGACCCCGGCCCGGGCGGCCAGGTGCACGTGACCGATAAGGCTGGCGTTGGGTGCCACCCAGGATTGCGGGTCCAGCTGCGGGGTATGACCGGCAACGGTCACGATCAGGGGTTCGGCCATGGCGGCCATCGTAAGGCCGGTCAGCGCGGCCCTCGCGGCGACCTGCGGGTTGCCCGCCGGTTCGTCGTTTTGAGTAACGAAAGGGCTTCCGACTACGATTCCACAGGCGTTACGGATTCCACAGGCGTTACGCGAACGATTGACCGATTCAGGAGACCTCACGTGAGCACTCGTACCAAGACCCTTGGCGCCATCGCGGCCATCGCCGCGATCGCCGTCGCGGTTCCGACAGCTGTGCAGGCCTACGCCGACCCCGCCCCTGCCGACCCCGCCACGCCGACAACGGCCACCCCGGTTCCGACGTCCACGAAGGTGCCCGACCCGCAGGGTCCCGGCTGCGACGCCTACCGCAGTCAGGTGCCCACCGGCGCCGGGTCCATCCCCTCCATGGCCGTTCAGACCGCGTCACAGGCCATCGCAAGCAACCCCGATCTGAGCACCTTCAGCGCCGCGATCTCGGGCCGGCTGAACCCCGACGTCAATATCGTCAGTGTGCTCGACGGCGGTCCGTACATCGTCTTCGCACCGACCGACGCGGCGTTCTCGAAGTTGGATCAGGACACGCTGACGGCACTCAAGACTGATCCGACGGCGCTGCTGCCGGTGCTCTTCTACCACATGGTGCTGGGTAACGTCGGCCCCGCCAACATCGCCGGCAAGATGCCGACCCAGGACGGCCGGGCGGTGGTCGTCACCGGTAAAGATGGCGACATTAAGGTCAACGACAACCGAGTCGCGTGCGCCTACGCCGTCCGCAGCGGGTACGTCTACATGATCGACACCGTGCTGACGCCCCCGGTGTCGGCCGCCGAAGCCGGTTCGACGGCCGCCTCGGGTACCGAGACGGCTACCTCTGCCACGCCGTCGGCGACAACGTCGGCCGCACCGGCCAGCGAATCACCGGCATCACCGACGACGTCAGCTGCGCCGGCGTCAGCGACTGAGGCGGCACCGAGTCCGACGGCCGCCACTCCGGCAACGACGGTCAAGCCCGCCGCATAAGTTTCCTGACCTCAACGGCCAGGCTCAACGCGCCTTCCAGACCGGCTGTCGCTTCTCAGCGAAGGCCATCGGGCCCTCCATCGCGTCCTGGGACCGGAAGACCGCGTTCGTCTCCCGATTGGAGCGATCCCAGGAAACCCTCTCGGCGGCGATGGTGCCGTCGTCGGCTCCTGCCGCCACTCGCTTGCTGGCCTGAACAGCCAGCGGAGCGTTGACGGTGATCCGCTCAGCCAGCGCAATCGCGGCGTCGAGCACGGAGTGGCCGTCTGGGACAACCTCGTTGATCAGGCCCCACCGCAGTGCCTCATCGGCGGTGATCGGCTCGCCGGTGACGAGCAGTTGCATCCCGATCTTGCGGGGCAGCTGCTCGACGATGCGGAACACTCCGCCGGCTGCGGCGATCAGTCCGCGCTTGACCTCGGGCAGGCCGAACCTCGCGCTGGAGAGAGCCACGACGAGATCACTGGCCAGGGCAAGTTCGGTCCCGCCACCCAGAGCGGTGCCGTTGACGGCCGCGATGGTCGGCTTGTCGATGAAGTGCTGGACGTAGCCGGCGAAACCCCATTCGGGGTGATCGGGGTGGTAGATGTTCTCGCGCCGCGAGATTGCCTTGAGATCGGCTCCGGCGCAGAACGATTTGTCGCCGGCGCCGGTGATCACCACCGCCCAGACGCCCGGGTCATCTTGGGCCTGTTGCAGTGCGTCGCCGACGCCGATGCTGACAGCTGCGTTGACCGCGTTGCGGGCATCGGGACGGTTGATGGTGATCACCAGGATGTTGCCCCGGCGCTCAGTAAGAGCGCCGGGGGCTTCGTCCGACGACGATCCTTGAGGAGCCGGACCGTCAGACACCGTCTCGGCCACTACAGCAGTTCGAGAATTGTGGCGTTGGCCTGACCGCCGCCCTCACACATCGTCTGCAATCCGTAACGAATGTTGTTGTCCCGCATGTGGTACAGCATCGTGGTCATGATGCGGGCACCGGATCCACCGAGGGGGTGACCCAACGCGATGGCACCGCCGTTGGGGTTGAGTTTGCTCTCGTCGGCGCCGATCTCTTTGAGCCAGGCCATCGGGACCGGGGCGAAGGCTTCGTTGACCTCGAAGACGCCGATGTCATCGACGCTCAAACCGGAGCGCTTCAGGGCCTTCTGAGTGGCCGGAATGGGAGCGGACAGCATCATCACCGGGTCGGCGCCCGCGAGACATGCGGTGTGCACGCGGGCAATCGGCTTAAGTCCCAACGACTTCGCCTTCTCTGCCGACATGAACAGCAGGGCACCTGAGCCGTCGGAGATCTGCGAGGAGTTGCCGGCGTGAATCACACCATCCTCGGAGAACGCCGGCTTGAGCTGACCCATCTTCTCCAGGGTGGTGCCGCGGCGGATGCCCTCATCTTTGAGCACCATGTTCCCGTCAGCGTCTTTGATACCGACGATCTGGTCGTCGAATGCGCCGGAATCCTGTGCCTTGCCTGCTTTTTCGTGGGAGTCCAGCGAGAACTGGTCGAGCATTGTGCGGGTCAGGCCCCACTTGGTGGCCATCATCTCAGCGCCGATGCCCTGGTTGGGCGTGCGGTCGTAGCGACCCTTGAAACCTGCCGAGTAAGGGTTGCCGCCGCTGGCCAGCGAAGCGCCCATCGGCGTGCGCGACATCGACTCCACGCCGCCCGCAACGACGACGTCATAGTGACCGGCCACCACGCCGGCCGCCGCGAAGTGCACCGACTGCTGGCTGGAGCCGCACTGCCGGTCCACTGTCACACCGGGCACCGACTCCGGCCAGCCGGCGGTCAACACCGCGGTGCGCGCGATGTCCAGTGCTTGCTCGCCGGCCTGCATGACGCAACCCCAGATGACGTCATCGACGATCTCGGGATCAATCCCGGCCCGCTGTGCCAGGCCGTTGAGGACCTGAGCCGACAGCTCGGCCGGGTGCACGCCGGACAGTCCGCCGTTGCGCTTGCCGACTGGTGCGCGTACCGCCTCGACAATTACCGCTTCCGCCATCGGGCTTCTCCTTTGAGTGGGGTGATGTTGATCTTCGATTCATAGCACCGCGGTGCCGGTCACCGGTGGCCGGGGTCAACCAACCGTTCGGTCAGCCCCGACGCCGGGCGGATCAACATGCACCGGAACGTCATCGGCCCAGGGTTGCCGTATCACCATGTCGGCGACCTCGACAAATCCACTCTCGAACTGACCGGTGGCGGCATCGACGAGGCGGTAGCGCTGGGTCTGGTTGTGGATCGGCTGCGCATCGAGCAGCACAACCCGCACCTCACCGGGCTCGAACTGGCAGCGGCGCTGCAGGGCGGCGATGAGTTGTTCGTTGTGCAGGTGGCCGTCGCCGAAATTCCAGCCCAGCGCCATGCTGCAAATGCGCTCGCCGTCGGTGACCGAGTACTCGTCCTCGCTGTGCGGGGCCATCGCCCGGTGCGCCAGAGTGAAGAGTGCCTTGCCGTGGGTGTTGAATCCGCGGAACGCATACCCCATGTACATCGGGATCTGCGCGGCTTCCTTACTGCCGTAGAACTTCTCCAATTGGGCGGCCGGCATGTTCGCGACAGCGATGATGCCGTCGGCGATCTTCGCCTCGGCGGAGGCCTTGATGCACCACAGCGTGGTGTCCCAGTTTCCCGCGTAGTACCGCATGCCCGGCAGGAAGGAAATTTTTCGTGGCAGCAGGTTACCCGTGATGACGATGCCCGCCATCACCGCGAACAGAATGACCGGCAGCGGGTTGGTCATGTCACCAAGTGCGACGTCGGCGTGGCCGACGAACAATGCCAGCACCGCGAAGATCATGAAGACGTTCCATTCCAGTGGCACCCCCATCGGGATCGCGCTGAGGATGCCGAGGTGAAAACAGATCATCACGAACGCAGCCACGAAGGTGACCGGGCCGCCGTCGGAGAACAACAGCACCAGTGGCACTCCCATCTCGATTGCGGTGCTGATGTGGGCGACGGCGCGGGAGAGCCGTCCGGGCCGCAGGTCATCAGGGAAGTTCTCGAAGAACTTCCGCTTCAACGCACGGGACCGGATCACCGGACTGTTGGACATCATCGTCGAGATGACGAACGGGAAGTGCTTGTTGAGCTTCGAAGTGGCCGCGCCCATCCAGATCACCACGCACGCCAGCTTGGCCGCGATGATCACATTCTCGCCGCCGAACAGGAAGGCGACAACGAAGGGCGCGTAGACCTCACCTCGAGCGGCCAGGAAAAGAATCTTGTCGCGCAGGCCGGCCACGGCGAGCAGGCCCAGGATGGTCCACGACTGCCAGGCCGGCAGCAGGCCGATCGCGGTGCCCAGCGCGGGATCAGGCCCGGTGCCATCGGAGAACAACGCGACCACCAGCATGATCAGCAGCGCCGCATAGAGCACTACGTCAAACGGTTCGCGGTTGTCTCCCGCGGTCAGCGGCACCCGGCGCGGCCAGGGTGGCAACCGGATGGTGTTGGGCCGCAGCCAGTAGATGATCGACCCCATCGGCGGGAAGAAGCGATTGTTGAGCGGACCGAAGCCGCAGCCGAGGCCGATCACTTCGAACAACATGGTGTAGAGCACGACCTTCTGGAAGACGATCGGCTCGCTCCACCACTGACCAATGTTGCCCAGACCATCGATGCCCCTGGTGGCCAGCGCGAAAAGCACACCGAAGAGGATGTACAGACCGATCTTGACGACGTAGAAGAGGTGCAGTGCCACCGGCGTGCCGAAACCCACCTCGGCCCAGTGCCGGGCCATCGGTTTGATCTTCTCTGCGCGGGTGCCTTTGCTCCACTCATCGAAATCGATGACGGGCACTTCCTGTTTGAGAAATCCCATGGGAGCAGACTAGAGCGCCACGATGGTGGGTTCAGACTTTCGCTGGCGGCCGGTAGAACAGCAGCAGCTGGCCGATCCCGCCGGCAAGCCCCAGCCCGAGTGCGATGAATAGCCCCGACCAGCCGTGCAGCAGATGGCCGAAGCGGGCGCCAGAGAACAGCACATGATCGAGGCTGAGTCGGCCGGGGGCGACCGCGACCGCCACCGCCGCTGTGGCCAACACCAGGTTGTACTCCCAGCCCTCCTTGACGATGAAGAACCCGTTTCGCCGGTGCACCGTCCACGCCGCCACCAGCATCAGCGCCACGAACCCCGCCGCAGCGACCGGCGTCAATAGCCCCAGGGCCACACCCAGACCGGCAGCCACCTCGGTGCCCGCCGCTACCCGGGCGTGGAAGGCTCCGGGTCGCATGCCGATGCTGTCGAACCACCCGGCGGTGCCGGCGATCCCACCGGGGCCGAAGAACTTGTTGTAACCGTGCGCGGCCATGGTCAGTCCCAGGACAAGCCGCAGGATCAGAATTCCGACGTCGTAGGCCCTCATGGCTGACAACCTAGGGCATCCGACAACCGCTGTGTGTAGTCGTCTAGGTCGACGACGTCGGGGTCGGCATGAATACTGATGGCCACGCGGCCGCCGATACCGTGGACACCATGGGTCAGGCTCATCATCGGCGACAGAGCCGGATACCCGGCCGTCAGCACCACCGGGTGACCGCCGAAGGCCAGATCGGCCGGGCCGCGGTTGATGCTGGACACCACGGTGTGGCCGGTAACCGTCACCGAGCGCACCGAGGGGTCGAACTTGCCCATCCCCCACCGCAGTAACCAAGCCGGCACCGCGGCGAACGCCGTCGCCGAGGCCTGCATGGCGGGGTGTTCACCGCGGCGACGGTGAGCATCCAGTTGCCCGGCGATACGTTGCGACCGCTCGACTCGACCCAACTCCGGGTAGAGCCCGATGCCCACATTGCGGAAGTTGTTGTGTGCCTGCCGGTTATGCGCGCCCAGGTTCGCCATCGGTACCTCGGCACCAAGCAGGCTGATGTCCTCGCCACGGTCACTGAGATACCCCGCCAATGCCTCGGCGATGATCACCAGCGCCCCCACGGTCACGGTAGAGCCAGGCAGCCGGTCGCGGTTGACCACCAGGGTGCGCACCGCAGCGGCACCCCTGGGACCCGTGTTGATACTCAACGCCGGCCGCAGCGATATCGGCGGCACCAACAGTCCGGCATCAATGTCGCGGAGCAGACGACGGTGGGCCCGCGCAGCTTGCACTGCGCGCCACAGCAGCGGTCCCGGATCCGGTGGTGCCACCGAGGTGATCGGCTGTCGACGGCCCAGGAGGACACCCGCCAACTCGGCTGACCGAGTGCCGTCGCCCAGCGCGTGGGTCATCTGGATCACCACCACCGAACCGCCCTCCGCAACGCCGGGAACATCACAAACCTCGGGGAAAACATGCACCCGCCAACACATTCGGGAGGGGTCGAGCTGCTCGGCGGACAGACGGGACACCCGATCCAGACAGCCCTGCCAGCTGTCACCTTGGAGGTCATGGATCCGGAACTGATCTGGTGTGATCTCCCCAGGCTCCCACCGCGGGTAGCGCCACCGGTGTTCGTCGACAACTCGCAGACGCAATTCATGGCAGGCCGCAGCGTTAGAAAGCAAAGCCTGTACCGCCGAGGCGAGATCGTCGGGTGTGCCGTCGAAGGCATAGAGCAGGAACTGGTCGTTGGGAACCTTCGCCGACAGCATCAGCATCTGAGCGTCGGGCGCCGCCATGGTTCTGCCGGCCATGGTTCTGCCGGCCACAGCCGAACCGGGCTCGGCCGATAGCGGGCCGCTAGGCTCAGGCGGTGCCCTCACTACTGCCTTCCCCGGGTCCGAGCCGAGCCGCGTTGATCACCGGCGCATCCTCGGGAATCGGTGCTGAGATCGCCCGTGATCTGCACGGCCGCGGCCATCATGTGGTGCTGGTGGCTAGGCGGGCCGATCGACTCGCTGAGCTGGCGGCAGAGTTGGGCGGACGCACTTCCGTTGTGCCGGCCGATCTTTCCCGCCGCGAGGCACGAGCGACGCTGGCCGGTCAGGTGGCTCAACTCGGTCTGGAGATCGACATCCTGGTCAACAACGCCGGTTTGTCCACCATGGGACCGCAACAACGAGCAGATACCGACGCCGAACTCGACGTGCTCGAGGTAGATGTGGCAGCCGTGGTCGATCTGTGCACCCGCTTCGTGCAGCCGATGGTCAGCCGGCGGCGCGGTGCGGTACTCAACGTCGCCTCGGTGGGCGCGTTCGGGCCGCTGCCGGGCCAGGCCGTCTACGGCGCATCCAAGGCGTTTGTGCTGTCCTACACCCACGCATTGCGTGCCGAACTGAAAGGCACCGGTGTCTCGGCGGTGACCCTGTGCCCCGGCCCGGTTCACACCGGCTTCGGTGAGCAGGCGGGTTTCACGGATGCCGAGGCAGAGGCGCTGATGCCGAAGCCGATGTGGGTGTCGGCGCGCGATGTCGCCCGCGCCGGTGTCAACGGATTGGATGCCGGTCGCGCGGTGATCATCCCGGGCGGAATCAACCGAGCCGCAGCTGCGCTCAGCTACCTCACGCCGCGACGGCTGCTGGTGCCAGTGCTGGCCCGGGTACACCCCGGTCTCAAGCGCTGAGGAATTCAACAATGCGCCGGCCGACCTCGTCGGGCCGTTCGAGTTGCAGGAAATGCCCGGCGTGGTCGATGACCACCGCGGCACTGTTATCCGGTAGCGCAGCGGCAACGAAGGGTGCGAAATCGGCTGTCATGCAGCCGTCGTCGGCACCGTGCAGGTACAGCGTCGGCACCCTCGGCGGCTCGATCCACCAACGGTGCAATTCGGCGTAACGGGTCGGGGGGGCGGAGTTGCGGATAGTCGCCCGATAAGGGCCGAGCGCAGCCCGCCAGCGGTCCGGCGTACCGATCGCGGCGTTGACATGACGCAGGTCCTCGGCGGCGGCATAGCCGGGAGACCAGCGCCGCCACAGCAGCGGCACAATCCACGACGACGACCGCTCAGGCAGGAACGGCAGCTGGAAGTAGCTGATATACCAGCTGCGCACCAGCTGAGCCGGCAACAGCTTCAGGACCCCCCGACGCAGGGGGCGCAAGGTCGCTGACGGTGGCACCGACATCACCACCGCCTTACGAAACGGACTGTCAGGCATCGCAGCCAGTCCGGTCGCCGCGATGGCACCCCAGTCGTGACCGATGACCACATCGGCGTCGGTGGGATTACACGCGGCCCGCACCTGCAGCGCATCATCCATCAGCGCGCCGAGGTGGTAGGAGCGGTCAGAGGCCAGCGAGGACGGCACATAGCCGCGCATGAACGGCGCGATCACCCGGTAACCCGCTGCCACCAGTTGTGGTGCAAGCGCGCGGAAGCTGTACGCGGTATCGGGAAAACCGTGCAGGCACAACGCAATCGGACCAGTTTCCGGCCCCCAGGTCAGCGCCCGAAGCTGCACCGCGGGCGCGGTGACGTTAATCCAACGTGGCTCAGGCATCGTCATCTCCTCAGCATCATCGCCCCGGCCCGGAGCATTAGATCGGATCGAAATCGGAGATCAGCCAAACACCATCGACATTCTCCATAGTCACCCGCACGGTGGAATTGGTGCGGGTGGGCGGTGCGGTACCCAGGGCAAGGGTCTGGTCGACGTAGGCCAGGACGACAGCGTGATCGGCATCCGCTGACACCGCCGCCGCGGCCGGTACCCTGGCCGCCGCGGTGATCTTCTTCTGTTTAGCGCTCGGGATGACGACGGTCTGAATCAACTGGTTATAGGACTCCAGAAAGGGTCCGGTCAGCCGGCCGCGCGCGGCGTTGAGTTTCTGATCGGCGGTGTCGGGCTGGTAGGTCAACATCTCCACGATCGAATCGTGGGCAGCCTGCACCGCGTCGGAGCCGGCGCGGTCAGCCTCCCGGCGCGACGCGGCGTCCCAGAATAGCCAGATGCCACTGGCGATGAGCAGAACAGTCAGCGCCCCCGCTGCGGCGGCGCGTAGGTGTCTGCGGCTGGAGATCATGGGATGAACTCCACCTTGGAGACCTTGGATTCTTCGTCGACTCTGGTGACGGTCACTCGCATCCGCCAACCCTGCGGTTGCTGTTCGGGCACACCGCGGTTGGAGGTCATCACCGTCATCGCCACCAGGACCCGGCCCTCATCACCCTCGGCCGACTCCAGAGCCGCCTCGGTGACGGTGCCCACCGACTTGGACTGGGCGCGGCGGGCGGCTTCACTGAACGGCTGTGCGCGCTGTGCGAAGTCGTCGCGAAACACCCCGGTCGAGGAATCCAGGATGCGCTGCACGTCCTGCTCAACGTGTTCGTGGTCGATGGTGGTCAGGTTGATCGCGCCCTGCCGGGCCGCCTGCACCATCTCCTGACGTACTTGCTCACCGTGGCGGACCTGGTAGTCGCGGTAACCGAGCCAGCCGTTGATTCCCGCGAGCACCGCGAGCACCACCATGCCGACGACTGCGGGGCGCGTCGCCCGCGGCCCCGGCAGTGGGTGCGAGGTCAGCGCCGAGTCGCCGTCGGCCGCGCCGGTGGTCTCCGCGGACTCGGCGGCCTCGGCGGCCTGCTCGGCCATGGTGGCTCCTCTGCGACGATCGGCTACTGGGGGCAAAGGCTACCGGTAGGGCGCGCAGGTAGCGTGCAGTGCATATGCCCAGTGCATATCCCCAGCGAGAGGAGTCCGGTGACCACCGGTCCAGCAACCGTCGAGTTCCGTGGTGACAATTCATTGACGTTGGTCGCCGATGAATGGAATCGGGATACCGCCGATCCGGACCGCCCGACGATCCTGATGCTGCACGGCGGTGGGCAGAACCGGTTCTCGTGGAAGAACACCGGTCAGATACTTGCGGGCCATGGATTTCACGTCGTCGCACTCGATGCCCGCGGCCACGGAGATAGTGATCGCGCAATGAACGCCGATTACATCGTCGACGCGTTCGCCCGCGACGCGGCGGCCGTGATCGAACAGATCGGTCGGCCGGTGGTGCTCATCGGGGCCAGCATGGGCGGGTTGACCGGAATCATCACCGCCAACAGGGCGGGGCCGAGCAGCGTGGTCAAACTCGTCCTCGTCGATGTGGTGCCGCGGTTCGAAAGTGAGGGAACTCATCGCATCCGCGACTTCATGTCCCGTCACGTGCACGGGTTCGAGACCCTGGATCAGGCCGCCGACGCCATTGCGGATTACCTGCCGTATCGCAAACGCCCGCGCAACCTCGACGGCCTGAAGAAGAATCTGCGTTACCGAGATAGTCGCTGGCACTGGCATTGGGATCCGGCATTCGTCACCTCGGTAGGTAATGACCCATTTGTGGATGTGGACCGACTTGAGCAGGCGGCGGTAGACCTGCAAATTCCGATCCTGCTGATCCGCGGCAAGCTGTCCGACGTGGTGAGTCCCGAGGGCGTCGAGGATTTTCTGGCCAAGGTGCCGCAGGCGGAGTTCGTCGAACTCTCCGATGCCGGACACACGGCGGCCGGGGATGACAATGACGCCTTCAGTGAAGCGGTGGTCACATTCGTCACCCGACAAGATTGAAATCCGAGACTGAATAGGAGTCGCGATGAACCAGCCCACCGTTGCCGAATACGTCCTCACCCGAATCGCCCGACTGGGCATCGACCAGATCTTCGGAGTGCCCGGTGACTACGCCTTCTCCATCGATGACGCCGTCGAACAGGTCGTGGGACTGCAGTGGATCGGCTGCGCCAACGAACTCAACGCGGCGTACGCGGCTGACGGCTACGCCCGCATCCGTGGGGCGGCGATGCTCACCACAACCTACGGAGTCGGTGAACTCTCGGCGCTGAACGGAGTGATGGGCAGCAAGGCGCACCGCCTCCCGGTATTCCATCTGGTCGGAATGCCGAGCGAACGCATTCAACGATTGGGACTCATCACCCACCACAACCTCGGTGATACGCGCTACGACCGGTACATCCCGATTTCCGGGGCCGCCTGTTGTGTGACTGCCGTGCTCACCCCTGACAACTGCATTGAGGAACTCGAACGCGTCATCCGTGAGGCGCTGCGGCAGAGCATGCCGGCCTACATCGTGATCTCTGAAGTCAACGGGTTGATGCCGGTGATCGGCACACCGGTGCGCGGCGAACCGCTGGCCGATGTCAAGCGTCAGCGAAGCGATCCGCAGGAACTCAAGGCGGCGGTGGCCGCGATTTTGGCTGTGCTGGCGACAGCCGAGCACCCTCTCGCCCTGGCCACCGAGTTGACCACCAGATACGGCGTTCGCGACAAGGCCGTCGAACTGATCACCAAAGCCAACCTTCCGGTCGCGCTGACCTCCTACGACAAGGGAGTGATCGACGAATCCCTGCCGCAATATCTCGGCCTGTACGCCGCGGAGAATTCACAGCCTCCGACGGTCCGCGATGCGGTCGAGGCAGCCGATCTGATCCTCGATATCGGCGGGGTGTTGCTCACCGAACTCAATACAGGTATGTGGGGCGACGTGCTCCGTACGGCACGCGCCGCCTGCATTCACGACAACTGGGTGCGCATCGGTAGCCAGGTGTTTCTCAATGTGGCAATCGATGATGTGCTGGACGCGCTGATCGCAGAAGTTAAGCCGCGGGCCGGGGTCGTTACCGCAGCCGGTGCAGATCTGCTCGCCATGGTCGGCTCCGATGACGAGCCAACCTCCTCGGCCAACTTCTACCCGCGCCTGCAGCGAAAACTACAGTCCGGCGACACCCTCGTGATTGAAACGGGCACCAGCATGTTCCATCTCAACGGGATGCGGCTGCCGGCTGGCGTAGGTACCGAAGCTCAAGGGTTGTGGGGCTCGATCGGTTGGGCAACCCCGGCCACCCTCGGTATCGCGATGGCGAAGACGTCCGGCCGCACCTGGCTGGTCACCGGCGACGGCGCACACCAGCTCACCCTGAACGAACTTGCGGTGATGGCGAGATACGGCATCAAACCGGTGATCTTCGTCCTCAACAACGGGCTCTACGGAATCGAAGACGTGATCAGCGAGCGTGGCCACGGATACGACGACCTTGCCGCTGTCCAATATCACCTGCTGCCAGCCGCGTTCGGCTGCACGGACTGGTATTCGACGCGGGTGAGCACAGTCGCCGAGTTGGAGCAGGCCCTTGCCGCGATCGACAGTCACGACGGAGCGGCCTATATCGAAGTGATGATCCCCAACGAGGAAAGCCAACCGCTACCACCCGAGACGATCGACCGCGGATACAAACTCATGACCCCGGATCCCGACTGAAGCGGCCGCTACCCGACTCCCCAAATCGCGAGCGTCTTGCCCTGCGGGTCACGGAGCGCGAGTTGGCTGATCGACTTGCCCTGCGGCACGTCGAAGGCGAGATGGCTGGCCACAGTCTGTCCCGGCGCAAGCTGGCCAGAAGTGATTCCCGGTTTCACTGCACCAACCGCAGGAGCGATACTCGCACCATCCTGGTCGCGGGCAACGAAATAGAAACCGTTGAAAAACGTTGTGCCAGTTTGTGCCACGATGTTCACATCCACCGCATACATCGTCCCCTGGGCCGCGATGATCTGGGCGTCGATGGGAACCGGTGCAAGGTTACCGACGGTGTAGGAAGCGGTAGCACCTGATGTCATGACATTGAGCGCCGTCCCGAGAATGGCCGCCTGTGGACCCGACGGCGCGGTCGTTGGGCGGGCAGCGCTCGTGGTGGCGGTCGGTGCTGTGGTGGGCGCGGGAGCCGCACATGCCGCTACCGCCACGACCGCAGCGGCAAGGAACCCGATCGCACGTGGCGCGCCAGCTATCGTCATGGCCGGATACTAGCGCCGGGGAAGAACGGCAAGGCAGCGATGGCCCCGTCCGCCCTCGGGTTTTAGACGTTGAACCGGAACTCCACCACGTCACCATCAGCCATCACGTAATCCTTACCCTCTATCCGCACCTTGCCGGCCGCCTTGGCAGCTGCCATCGATCCCGCTGTCGTGAGGTCTGCGAAGGAGACCACTTCGGCCTTGATGAAGCCCTTCTCGAAGTCGGTGTGGATCACCCCGGCGGCCTTGGGCGCGGTATCGCCCTGGTGAATCACCCAGGCTCGGGACTCCTTGGGTCCGGCAGTCAGATAGGTCTGAAGCTTGAGGGTGTGAAAACCCGCCCGCGCCAGCGAGTCCAGCCCGCGCTCGTGCTGTCCGATCGACTCCAGCAGTTCGGCGGCGGACTCGTCGTCAAGCTCCTGTAACTCGGACTCGATCTTGGCATCGAGGAACACCGCATCGGCCGGGGCGACCAGAGCGCGCAACTCAGCCATCTTGGCGTCGTCCCCTAACACCGACTCATCGGCGTTGAACACGTACAGGAACGGTTTGGTAGTCAACAGGTTCAGCTCGCGCAGCACGGCCGAATCAATCTTGGCGCCGGCCGCGAAAAGTGTGGTGCCCCCATCGAGCAACTGCTGGGCGGCCACCGCGGCCTCATGAACGGCCTTGCGGTCCTTGTTATTGCGGGCCTCCTTCTCCAGCCGCGGGACCGCCTTCTCCAGGGTCTGCATATCGGCGAGGATCAATTCGGTCTCGATCACCTCGATATCCGAGCGCGGGTCGACCTTTCCGTCGACGTGCACGACGTCGTCATCGGCGAAGACCCGGACCACCTGACAGATGGCATCGCACTCGCGGATGTTGGCCAGGAACTTGTTGCCCAGCCCGGCGCCCTCGGAGGCACCCTTCACGATCCCGGCGATGTCGACGAAGGTCACCGGCGCCGGCAGGATCCGTTCGGAACCGAACATCTCGGCCAGTCGCGCCAGCCTGACGTCGGGCAGCGGGACCACTCCCTCGTTGGGTTCGATGGTGGCGAACGGGTAGTTGGCTGCCAGTACGTTGTTGCGGGTCAGCGCATTGAACAAGGTTGATTTTCCGACATTGGGCAGACCGACGATTCCGAGGCTCAAGCTCACAGGGTCGAAGTCTAGGGCGCAGCGACACGGGAATGGGCACGGAGGGCAGGGCGCACGTCGAGCCGGTACGGTCTAGGAGTGCCAGCTCAGCGGACGGTCGCGGACGATCAACGCTCCGCGTTCGGGCACCGTGCGGGTCTGCAGTCGTGGGGTGCTGTGCTGATCGCGGTAACCGCAACCCTCGCCGGTTTCGCGATCGAAGCCGGTTCCGACAACGGCGAACTGGGCAGCACATTTGCAGCCTGTTACGCCCTGGGATGCATCGCCGCTGTACTGCTCGTCCGGCGGTCCAGCATCTTCACCGCCGTAGTCCAGCCGCCGCTGCTGTTGTTCGTCGCGGTTCCGTTGGCTTATTTCATCCTGCACGGTCCAACGTTCGGTGGATTCAAGGACATTGCGATCAACTGCGGGTACCCGCTGATCGAACGCTTCCCTCTGATGCTGTTCACCTCGGCCGCCGTACTGCTGATCGGGATGATCCGCTGGTTCCTGGCGATGTCACCCAACCCGCAATCGGTACCTGTCGACGACACCGCCGCGGGACTACCCACACAACCCGGCAGATTCGCTGAGTGGTCGGCGACGCTGTCCTCGGTGTTCGCGCGTTCTGGCGCGCGCGAGGCAGTCAGACGGCCGGCCAAACCGCGGCACGGAGCCGATCGCGCACCTGCCGGCCGGCGGCCCAGCCCGGAACGCAGGCCCAACGATCCCGCGCCGCCACGGTCACGTCGTCCTCGACCGCCACGCGAGGATTTCGATGACGCACCGCCGAGGCGGCGTCCGCCCCCGAGTCGTTCCGCGAGGAACCATGAGCCGCCGATGGACCCGCCACGGCGACGGCCGCGGGCGGACCGCGAACCCGGTCGTACACCCCCGCCGCCCCGCCGCGAACCCCGGGAACGGCGCGACGACCGCGGCCAGTACCCGCCGAGGCCGGCCCGACCCGGCCGCTTCGAGCCGTCGGAATCCGGGCGCGGGTATCCATCCCGCGATCCGTACCCGCCCTATGAGACCCCGCGCCGCCCGTCCTCCGGCACTCATCACCCGGTCTCCCGAGTTCGCTACCGCGAATCTGGCCCGACCGACGCAGACGACCTCGACGGCTACCGGAACCGGTCCGGCCGCTAGGCCGTCAGGACCGCGGCCGGCGAATCTCGCGGGGTAGTGCGAAAACCAGAGTCTCGTTGGCGGTCGTCACGGTTTGCAGTGTGCCGTAACCCAACTCGGCGAGTCGTTCCAGGACGCCACGCACCAGAATCTCCGGCACGGAGGCACCCGAGGTCACCCCGACGGTCACCACGCCTTCAAGCCAATCAGTGTCAATATCCTCGGCATAGTCGACCAGGTGCGCGGCATCCGCGCCGGCGCCCAGTGCCACCTCGACCAGGCGCACCGAATTGGACGAGTTGCGGGAGCCGACAACGATGACGAGTTCGCACTCCGGCGCCATCGCCTTCACCGCGACCTGCCGGTTCTGCGTGGCGTAGCAGATATCGTCGCTGGGCGGATCCTGCAGCGTTGGAAACCGATTCCGCAGTCGCGCAACGGTTTCCATGGTCTCATCGACGCTAAGTGTGGTCTGCGATAGCCAGATCACCTTGCTTTCGTCACGCACAGTGACGTTGTCGACCCCATGTGGCCCGTCGACCAATTGGACGTGATCGGGAGCCTCACCGGCAGTGCCGATGACCTCTTCGTGGCCCTCGTGGCCGATCAGCAGGATGTCGTAGTCCTCGCGGGCGAACCGCTTGACCTCGTTGTGAACCTTCGTCACCAACGGGCAGGTGGCATCGATCACCTGAAGGTTTCGTGCGGCGGCCGACTCATGCACGGTCGGTGCCACGCCGTGAGCTGAGAACACCACAATGGCACCTTCGGGCACCTCATCGGCCTCACCGACGAATACCGCTCCGGCTTCTGTCAGTGTCTCCACGACGTGACGGTTGTGCACGATCTCGTGGCGCACATATACCGGCGCGCCGTACTTCTCCAGAGCACGTTCGACGGTCTCCACGGCACGGTCGACGCCGGCACAGTACCCTCGCGGCTCAGCCAGCAGGACGCGCTTGTCGCCGCGATGTTTTTCCGAGCCGGCGGTGCCGGGAATCCCCATGTTGACGGTTGGCGGCATGTAATAAGCCTACGTTCTCCCCCACCCGAGCGGGCCAGTCGTAGTCTGGTGCGCATGGCAACCGCACCGTACGGGGTCCGTCTGCTGGTCGGCGCGGCAGTGACGGCCATCGAAGAGACCCTCAAGCTGCCCCAAACCATCGCCATGTACCCGATGACGCTGGCCAGCAACCTCGCGCAGATCGCGATGAAGATGCAGCAGGATCTGGCCGATCTCGCGATCAAGGGCGACTCGGCGCTGGAGGGCCTTTTCCCACCGCAGGATGAACAACCCGAGTGGGCCACCTTTGACGAGGACGACGCGGATAACCCGGCACCCTGGCCGGGCGATGGCGCACGCCGCACCGAGGGTCGGTTCGCGCTGTACTCGGTGACCGACGACGAGGACCCCGAGACCACGGTCAGGGCGACCACCAAAGCCGCGACCACCAAAGCCCCGACCACCAAACTCAGAACCGCCAAAGCCCCGACCACGAGGACAGCCAGAAAGTCAACACCGGGGACTCCGGCCACACCCGCAGTGGTGGCGCCCCCCATCGCGGTCGAACTCGACTACGAGTCGCTGACACTGGCACAACTCCGCGCCCGCATGCCCTCGCTGAGCGTCACCGACCTGCGGGCGTTGCTGGCCTACGAGGAGGCGGCCAAATCCCGCGCCCCGTTCCAGACCCTGTTGGCCAACAGGATCACCCGCGCGACCGCAAAGTGATGCGCGCTCCGGGCAGCGCTCCGGGTGGCGCTCCGGGTAGTTGCGTGGAAAACCCGTTTCCGGTCCGCGCGGTCGCCACCCGGGTGCAGGGCTGGATCGACAGACTGGGTGCGGTCTGGGTCGAAGGTCAGCTCACCGAGATCAAAGTCCGCAGTTCGACGGCCTACATGGTGTTACGCGATCCGGCCGCAGACATGTCACTGAGCGTTAACTGCAGCAGCGCGCTGGTGGGATCCGCGCCGGTGAAACTAACCGAGGGTACCCAGGTGGTGGTACTGGGTAAACCGCAATTCAACCCCAGACGAGGGTCATTCGCACTGCGGCTCACTGAGATCCGCGCGGTCGGACTCGGCGAGCTGCTGGCCCGCATCGCGCGGCTGCGCCAGCTACTGGACGCCGAGGGCCTATTCGACCCGCGACTCAAACGGCCACTGCCGTTCCTGCCCAACATGGTCGGGCTGATCACCGGGCGGGCCGGGGCAGCCGAACACGATGTGACGACGGTGGCCGCCGCCCGGTGGCCGGCGGTTCGGTTCGCGATCCGCAACACCGCGGTGCAGGGCACCGGGGCGGTAGCACAGATCGTCGAGGCCCTGCACGACCTCGATAACGATCCCGAGGTCGACGTCATCGTGATCGCCCGCGGCGGAGGCAGCGTCGAAGACCTGCTGCCGTTCTCCGATGAGACGCTGTGCCGGGCGATCGCCGCATGCCGAACACCGGTGGTGAGCGCAGTCGGACACGAGCCGGACAACCCGCTGTGCGATCTGGTCGCCGATGTCCGTGCAGCGACCCCGACCGACGCGGCCAAGAAGGTGGTGCCCGACGCGCTGGCCGAACTCAAGGGAGTTTCCGATCTGCGACGCCGCGGCGCGAGGGCCTTGCGCAACTGGGTCGGCCGCGAGTTGCACGGGCTGACGCAGTTGCGTAATCGGCCGGTGCTGGCCGACCCCATGCGGTTGGTCACCGACCGCGCCGCCGAGCTGCACCGGGCCCGCGACGGGGCACGACGTGATATCAAGCGCATGGTGGCCACTGAGTCGGACCGGATCGGGCATCTGGGTGCGCGCCTGACCACCCTGGGTCCGGCGGCCACCCTGGCGCGCGGATACGCCGTCGTACAGACGATCGAGGGTTCTGTTGCGGTGCTGCGCGCGGTGGCCGACGCTCCGGCCGGCACCCGGTTGAGGATCAGGGTTTCCGACGGCGCGGTGGGCGCCGTGAGCACCGGGCGAGAGGATGGTTCGCTATGAGCGACAAACAGCAACAACCAAAGCCCGTCAGCGAACTCGGGTACGAGCAATGCCGCGACGAGCTGATCGATGTGGTGGGGGCTCTCGAGCAAGGCGGCCTTGACCTGGATGCATCACTGAAGCTCTGGGAGCGCGGCGAAGAGCTGGCCAAGCGTTGCGAGGAACACCTGGCTGGAGCGCAGGCCAGGATCGAGGCGGCGCTGGTGGCGGCGGAGGTGGACGAATCGTGAGCTCAGTTCGTGATTTCCCGGTGGCCCATACCCCGCCTGGTGGCTATGGCGACCACAGTGTCGACCCCTATGACCGGAAATTTCCCGAACCGGTGTTGGCCGACTGCGACGAGCCGCTCACCGATGGCGCACCAGACCTGCGTGGGACATGGAAGGCAACCGAAGTGCTTCTCAACGGCGAACTCGCCCCCCATGGTGACAACTCGCTGGCGGGCAAGCTATGGAGACATAGCGAACGAATTGAGCAGGCCGGCAGTAGAGCCGTCATTACCGGCGGTGGTGTCATTCACGATTTCATGGCGTGCGATGGGACCGAGGAGAACGGTGTGCACGACGTGATGGCGCACGACTTCACCACCCTGATAACTGTTTCCGCCTCCTACGAAGACGGCGCGCTCGTTCTTCGGCCCAAAGGTTTGCCAGGCATCGAAGTCCGGCGTTGGCTCGACGGCAACCAACTGGTGTGGGAATACGCCGCAGGTTGCACTGTCCGCCTCGACCGCCTCGACTGAGGCGACCCGCGGGCCGGAATGGACCCGAATCGGACTCCGGCATTCGGGATCGGGCAAGATAACTCCGCGAACACTTCCCGCGGCGAAAGGGGCCTGATGGTCGACAGCCGGGTCGCCGTCGTGATCGGCGGTGCCTCCGGGATTGGCTGGGCCACCGCACGGTTGCTCGCCGATGAGGGTGCCCGGGTGACGATCGCCGACCGCAACAGCGACGGTGCCGCGGCGCGCGCCGCCGAGCTCGGCGATCCGCATACCTGGGCCGCCGTCGAGGTCACCGACGAGGACAGCGTCGCGGCGCTCTTCGATGGCGTGGTGGACCGCGAGGGTGGCCTGCACGTGGTGGTCAACTGCGCCGGGTTCAGCGGGTTCGGACTGATCACTGAACTCGACGTCGAGCAGTTCCGCTCGGTGGTCGACGTCTGCCTCACCGGTGGCTTCCTGGTGATCAAGCACGCCGGCCGGCACTTCTCCCCCGGAGCGGCACTGGTCTCGCTCACCTCTCTCAACGCCCGTCAGCCGGCCATCGGCATGAGCGCGTACTGCGCGGCCAAAGCTGGACTCTCGATGCTCACCCAGGTCGCCGCGCTCGAACTCGGTCCGCGCGGTGTGCGAGTCAATGCCGTGGCTCCGGGGTTCGTGCACACTCCGCTGACCGAGGGCGCGGCGCTGATTCCCGGTGTTCTCGACGACTATGTCGAGAACACCGCTCTGGGCCGGGCCGGAACCCCCGAAGAGATCGCTGCCGCGGTGGCATTCCTGTGCTCACCACAGTCATCGTGGCTCACCGGCGAAATCCTGGACCTCAACGGCGGGGCGCACCTCAAGCGCTACCCGAACATCCATGAGCACCTGACGAAGCTGATGGGGCCCTGACATGAAGGCAGCCACGTGAAGACCGAGTTCACGCCCAGTCAGAAACGTGCACTGGCCATCGTGACGGGGATAGCTCTGCTTTTCGGAGCCTACTTCCTACGTCGCTATTTCATGTTGATCGTGATCGCAGCAGTCGTGGCCTACCTGTTCACTCCCCTGTACAACCGCCTGCGGGACAAGACCAACGGTGGGCTGGCAACAACGCTGACCGTGTTGGCCGCTCTAGCTACCGTCGTCATCCCGGTCATTGCGGTGGTGTCCCTGGCGACCATCCAGGTTTCACACATGCTGATCGGTGTTTCGGAATGGGTCAAGACAGCCGATCTGAACGCGCTGGGCGAAAAAGCCATCAACACCGTTAATCACCTGCTGGGCAAGCTGCCGTTCCAAACCACCACAATCACGCTTGAGTCACTACGGAGCAATCTCGGCAAGGTGGCTCAAACCATCGGTGAGTGGTTGCTGCGCACACTCAGCGGCGCCGCCGGTGGCGCAATAGGCCTCATCACCTCGGCCATCATTTTCCTCTACGTCTTGATATCGCTGTTGGGTAACAAGACCGAGTTGGTTACCTTGATCCGTCGGATGAACCCCCTCGGCGAGGAAGCCACCGACCTGTATCTGGCAAAAATGGGTGCCATGGTGAAGGGAACGGTCAAGGGCCAGTTCATCATTGCGCTTATCCAAGGCACCCTCGGCGCGGCATCAATCTACATCGCTGGCTTCCATGACGCTTTCTTCGTCATCGCGATACTGCTGATCGCTCTGTCCGTCATCCCACTCGGTAGCGGCATCGTGACAATTCCGTTCGGTATCGGGATGATGATCTTCGGGAACATCGCCGGCGGAGCGTTCGTGGTGCTGTTCCATCTCATCGGGATCACCAACGTCGACAACCTGCTGCGGCCCATCCTGGTGCCGCGCGAGGCCCGACTCGACCCGGCGCTGATGCTGCTATCGGTGTTCTCCGGAATCGCCATGTTCGGCTTCTTCGGTATCGTGCTGGGACCGGTGTTGATGATCGTGATAGTCACCACGATCGCGGTGTATCTCGCGGTCTACAAGGGTGTGGCGATGGACGCTGAGTCGCCACCCGAACAGAAGCGCAAGCTTTTCAAGCGGCGGCGCTCCCAGGCGCATGCGACGCCCGCCGCCCCGACTACGCCAACCGCTCCCTGAGGAACTCCACCACCCGCTTGCGGGCCTCGTAGGCCTGCTGGCCGTCGACTTCGCGCACTTCCAGGGTCAGCACGGAATGTGCCATCCGGCCGAATCCACCGGGGTTGCCGGGCGAAGAGTCGATTTCGATAACCTCGAACGCGTCGCCCAGGCGATCCTTGAGCGTCGCGAAACGCTCCCCCGGCACCATCGGATCACCGCTGAACCGCAGACCCAACGCACATAGACCGTCCTCAGCGGCGCGCTTCTCGATGACCTTCATTTCCCGTTCGGACAGGCCAGGATCGCGTTTCTGCCTGGCCGTCAGCGCAATCGGCACCGAAGGCTGACTGAGCACCGGGGCCAGGACACTGTCATCCACGGCGGCGGCCAACGCGAAACCACCCGAGAAGCACTGACCGATAACCCCGACGCCCCTGCCCGGTGTCTTGGCGTTCAGGTCACGGGCGAGTGCACGCAGATAATGGCTGATCGGACGGTCGGCGTTGGTGGCGAAGGCAGCGAATTCCTTTGCCACACAACCGCGCAGGATGACGCCCACAGCTCCCGGTCGCACGGCCGGCGCACCAGGCTTGCCGTAGAGCGACGGAATCACCACGGTGAAACCGTTTTCCACCAAATAATTCCCCAGCGCGAGCACACCGGGGTGCACACCAGGCATCTCCGGGATCAGAACGACGCCGGGACCGGAGCCCTTGCGGTAAACGTCGTAGGTGAAGCCTGCCGCGGCGAATGGCTCACATATCCAACCGTCGAGATTGGCAACAGGTGCGTTCATTGCGGAGTCCTATCGTTGTGCGGTAAGCGGCGGTTGAGTTTGGGTCGCGATCGCCAGAGTGCGGAAGTCCTCGTCGGTTCCCGCACCTGTGATCGCCAGTTGTACAGGCCCTGCCGGGCTGCCCAGCCGGGTGGTCCACACCGGCTCGGTGCCCTCACCGCCCCGATAGACAATCCATTTCACACCGTTGAGGTCTTGGGCACCATTGGGGTAGACGGAATCATCGATCGACTGCACCAGAGCGGTCTCATCGGCGTTACTCTGCGTGAGACTGACGTACATCTTCGACGGCGCAATGTATCCGACACGGGTGAGCACCGCGCGCTGCCGCTCAGCGGTCCGCGGATCAATGCGCCCGGCCTCGATTCCTGCGCGGGTACCCGAGTTCGGCTGCCAGCCGGCAGGCAGCTTCGGCAGCCGGATCGGGAAGTTCAGCGCGTCGGCGTCGGCCTGCAGTGCTGCGGCCGCGTCATAGGTCGGAGCCATGCCGTCGGCCGGTCCATTGGGGCGAAACGAGCACATTCCCACCAGCCCGGCCAACACCATGCAGGCCACCACCAGCGGTGCCAGCGACCAGAACATGTCGCGGCCGTCCTGCAGCAGCCTCGGCTTGGCGGGTTTGGGAGCCGGAAGGCCGGCGACATCAGGTTTGGGAGCCGGAAGGCCGGCGACATCAGGTTTGGGAGCCGGAAGGCCGGCGACATCAGGTTTGGGAGCCGGAAAACCGACGACCTCTGGGTCGCCAGCCAGAGGGCCGGCGACATCGGGTTCCTGGTCCGGCGGGCTCGTCACGGGTGTCAGTATCCCAGGTCTGGACGAACGACGCGGTTCTGCGACAATCTGCGCATGAGTGAAGCCCGTCGCCGCGAAGCCCCCGACCGCAACCTGGCCCTGGAGCTGGTTCGGGTTACCGAAGCCGGCGCGATGGCTGCTGGCCGCTGGGTCGGCCGGGGCGATAAAGAGGGCGGCGACGGAGCCGCCGTCGACGCAATGCGCCAGCTGGTCAATACGGTGTCGATGCGCGGGGTGGTGGTGATCGGTGAGGGCGAGAAGGACAACGCACCGATGCTCTACAACGGTGAGGAAGTCGGCAATGGGGACGGACCGGCCTGCGACTTCGCTGTCGACCCCGTCGACGGCACGACCCTGATGAGCAAGGGCATGCCCAACGCGATCTCCGTGCTGGCCGTGGCCGAACGGGGAGCGATGTTCGACCCGTCAGCGGTGTTCTATATGAACAAGATCGCCGTGGGCCCCGATGCCGTCGACGTCATCGATATCAACGCACCGATCGGCGAAAACATCCGGCGCGTCGCGAAAGCAAAAAACTCTTCGGTCGCCGACCTCACGGTGTGCATCCTGGACCGGCCGCGTCACCAGCAGCTGATCGCCGAGGTGCGCGACGCCGGCGCACGGATCCGACTGATCACCGACGGTGACGTCGCAGGCGCGATCTCGGCCTGCCGGCCCGACTCGGGTACCGACATCATGGCAGGCATCGGTGGCACACCCGAGGGCATCATCACCGCGGCGGCCATCCGCTGCATGGGTGGAGAGATCCAGGCGCAGCTGGCTCCAACAGACGATGCCGAACGGCAGAAGGCTCTCGACCGCGGTCACGATCTGAGCCGGGTGCTGGGCACCGAAGACCTGGTCTCCGGCGAGAACGTCTTTTTCTGCGCGACCGGAGTCACCGACGGCGACCTACTCAAAGGGGTCCGCTTCTTCGGCGGCGGCTGCACCACGCAGTCGATCGTCATGAGGTCCAAGTCCGGCACGGTCCGAACTATCGAGTCCTACCACCGGCTGTCCAAGCTCAACGAGTACGCCGCGGTGGACTTCACCGGAGACGCCTCGGCTACCCATCCACTTCCCTAAGATCACCGTCTCCGAGAACGACGAAAAGGAACCCATGAGCGCGCACACCCCGGCGGACGGCGAGTTCCGCATCGAGCACGACACCATGGGCGAGGTTCGAGTTCCGGTCAAAGCCCTGTGGCGGGCCCAGACCCAACGTGCGGTGGAGAACTTTCCGATCTCCTTTCGGGGCCTCGATCGCAACCAGATCCGTGCGATGGCGCTGCTGAAAGCGGCTTGCGCCCAGGTCAACAAGGACCTCGGGAAGCTGCCCGCCGAGAAGGCCGACGCCATCATGGCCGCCGCAGCAGAGATCGCCGACGGACACCACGACGAGCATTTCCCCATCGACGTCTTCCAGACCGGTTCGGGAACCAGTTCCAACATGAACGCCAATGAGGTGATCGCCTCGATCTGCGAGCGCAATGGCGTCAGCGTGCACCCCAATGACGATGTCAACATGTCGCAATCCTCCAATGACACCTTCCCGACCGCCACCCACATTGCCGCTACCGAAGCCGCTGTGCGCCAGCTCATCCCGGCACTCGAGGTGCTGCATGAGTCGCTGGCGGCTAAGGCACGGCAGTGGCGCACCGTCGTGAAAAGCGGACGCACGCATCTGATGGACGCGGTTCCAGTCACGCTCGGTCAGGAGTTCGGTGGCTATGCCCGCCAGATTGAGGCCGGCATCGAGCGGGTTCGCGCCACACTGCCCCGCCTGGGCGAGCTGGCCATCGGCGGTACCGCTGTCGGCACCGGCCTCAACGCCCCCGATGGTTTCGGCGCCAAGGTAGTTGAGGTCCTCGTGGCCCAGACCGGGCTTGCCGAGTTACGCACCGCCCGGAACTCGTTCGAGGCCCAGGCCGCGCGCGATGGACTCGTCGAGGCCTCCGGAGCGCTGAAGACGATCGCGGTGTCGCTGACCAAGATCGCCAATGACATCCGCTGGATGGGTTCGGGCCCGCTCACCGGCCTGGCCGAACTGCACCTGCCGGATCTGCAGCCGGGGAGCTCGATCATGCCCGGCAAGGTGAACCCGGTGATTCCCGAGGCGGTCACCCAGGTGGCGGCCCAGGTGATCGGCAATGACACGGCCATCACCATCGGCGGCATGTCGGGTGCCTTCGAACTCAACGTCTACATCCCGATGATGGCGCGCAACCTGCTCGAGTCGTTCACCCTGCTGACCAATGTGTCCCAGTTGTTCGCCAACCGGTGCATCGACGGTCTGATCGCCGACGAGGCGCGGCTCAGGCAGCTTGCCGAATCCTCACCGTCGATCGTGACCCCACTGAACTCCGCCATCGGCTACGAGGAGGCCGCGGCGGTGGCCAAGGAAGCACTCAAGGGGCACAAGACGATTCGGCAGACCGTGATCGACCGCGGTCTGATCGGCGACAAGCTCTCCGAGGCAGAACTTGACAAGCGACTCGATGTGCTGGCGATGGCGAAGGTCCGCGACGAAGGTTAGTGATTAACACCTGCGGTCTGATATCCGCGGATGCCCAGCGGCGTGGTGACACTGTGCAGAACCAGGCTGAGGGTCACGATGACGACGACGACCTGGCTGATCAAATCGGAGTGCTGAATCTCTCCGCGGTTGATGACCAGCAGACCCAGTACAACGGTGCCGATGCCGCGCGGCCCGAACCACCCGATGAACAGTCGGCTGTAGACCGGTAGTTCGCTTCGGATCAGCGCGATCAGTACAGCGATGATTCGCACTGCGAACAGCGCGAGCACGGCGAACAGCACCACCCGCCAGCCGGCATGGCGCCAGCCGTCGATCACCGCGAAAGCACCGAACATGGCGAATACCAGTAACTCCAGCAGTCGGGCCGTCGCGTTCGAAACCTGGCTCGGCACTTGCGCATTGCTGCGCCTTGCGACGAACGAGTAAGCCAGTCCCCCGGTAAAGGCTGCTACGAACCCACTGGCCTGCACGCTCTCTCCGATTTCGAAACAGCACAGCGCGACCGCCAGGGTGGCCAACTGAGCCCAGGTTTCACTCATCCAATTGCGGTGGTAGGACCACACGATGATTACCCCACCCAACAGTCCGACCACCACACCGATGATGAACGACACCAACTCGGTCCGGAAAATGAACCATTCCCAGTGGCTTGGCCGGGGGTCTGTGTGCGCTGACGCCAGCGCGAGCGCGGCAAGCAACGCAGCCAAAGCGAATCCGTCGTAAAAACCACTCTCCACCGATAACGCGCCCCGCACCTGCTCGGGGATCCGGGAATTTTCCGTCAGAGCATCGATCAGGGCCACTTCAGTGGGTGCGACAATAGCCGCGAGACACACCGCCTCCCACCACGGCAACACCGGTAGCAGCGCCGCCGCTGTCACAGCGCCGAGGATCAGACTCAGCGGTATCCCGATGACAATGAGCCGCAGGGCGACGCGACCACGGCGCAGCCCATCGCCCGGATCGAGTTTTGCCGCCTGGTCGAACAGGATGAGCGCGAGGGCCAGTTGCGCAAGCAGGGTATAGCCCTCGGTTGCCGGACCGGCGTCGAGCAGCCCCAACCCGAATGGACCCAGCACCATGCCCAGGATGAGAAAGATCAGCGCTGGCGCGACGTACCACCGATTCACCAGACCTGACACTGCGGCGTAGCCGATCACCAACAGCGTCAAGACTAGAGGGGTGGTGTTGTGCAAGGGATTTGACTCAGATTCGCTAGTGCGTCTGGTCTAGACGCCGTTGGTGGGGCCGCCGGAATTGGCACCCGGAATGTCGGTGATAGGGAAGTTCGGCATCGGCGTCGGTGACGGTGTGGCCGGTAGTGACGGGATATCAGCCGCCGGGATGTCACGGAGCAGATTGTTAGGCGGACCGTTGTCACGGCCGCCGTAGACGCTGCCGGGGACGCGCTCACGAAGGAGTTGGCTGACGGTAACCAGGTGGTAGCCATTGGCCTTGAGTACCGGGATGAACTGATAAACCAGATCGACGGTCGACGAGTAGGTGTCGTGGAACAGCACCACAGATCCGGGCTTGATCTGAGTCATCAGCATGTAGCGGGTAGCGGCGGTATCAGAGTCGTTGATCCAGTCGAACGGAACGACGTCCCAGAGAATTGTGGCTTGGCCGTTACGGGCTGCGACGGCGTTGACCGCGTCGTTGGTCAGGCCGCCAGGCGGTCGCCACAGGTTCGGCGTCTGCCCGGTGGCGGCGGCGATCGCGTCATCTGCCCTGGTGAACTGTGCGGGGATGTCGGCCGCCGGGATGCTCGTCATATCGGGGTGTTCCCAGGTGTGATTGCCGATCTCCATCCCGGCCTCGGCTACCCGCTTGGCGGCTGCCGGGTTGGCGGCCACCTTGTTGCCGATCATGAAGAAGGTGGCCTTCGCTCCCGCGTCGGTCAACACCTTCAGTAACCGATCGGTGAAGGGCGTCGGGCCGTCATCGAAAGTCAACGCCACGCACTTGTCCACCGTGCAGTCCACCGGTCGCGCCTGCGCGGTGTTGGTGGACTGGCTACAACCGGCGATCACCAGGCCAACGAGACCCAGGGACAACACGCGGCGTAGCACAGCCTGAGTTTACCCGGGGAGTCATGGCAATGCGTCGGGGCTGATCTCCTCGAGCATCTCGGTGACCAGGGCGGCGATCGGTGAACGTTCACTGCGCATCAGGGTGATGTGGCCGAACAACGGGTGCCCCTTGAGCTTTTCGATGACGGCGGCCACCCCGTCGTGGCGTCCGACGCGCAGATTGTCGCGTTGGGCGACGTCGTGGGTCAACACCACCCGCGAGCCGGCGCCCAGGCGGGATAGCACGGTCAGCAGCACGTTGCGTTCCAGTGACTGCGCCTCGTCGACGATCACGAACGAGTCGTGCAGCGAGCGGCCTCGGATGTGAGTCAGCGGAAGCACTTCGAGCATGCCGCGCGACAGCACCTCTTCGAGCACCGCGGGGCTGGCCAGTCCTTCGAGTGTGTCGAACACGGCCTGCGCCCACGGGCCCATCTTCTCGCTCTCGCTGCCGGGCAGGTAACCCAATTCCTGGCCACCCACGGCGTAGAGCGGCCGGAACACCACGACCTTGCGTTGGGTGCGCCGCTCGAGGACCGCCTCCAAGCCCGCGCACAACGCCAGCGCCGACTTTCCGGTGCCGGCCTTACCGCCGAGGGAGACGATGCCGACCGACTCGTCGAGCAGCAGATCCAGCGCGACCCGTTGCTCGGCGGAGCGGCCGCGCAGTCCGAACACCTCTCGGTCGCCGCGAACCAGCTGGACGTGCTTATCGGCGTTGACCCTGCCCAATGCGTGCGAGTTACCGCCGAGCAACCGAACACCGGTGTGGCAGGGCAGATTTCGGGCATCGGCGATATCAATCTCGCCTTCGGTGAAGAGGGTGTCGATCTCCTCGGTCGAGACGTCGAGCTCTGTCATACCCGTCCAGCCGGAGGTGATCACATTCTGGGCGCGATACTCGTCGGCGGCCAAGCCGACAGCGCCGGCTTTGACGCGAAGTGGAATGTCCTTACTTACCAACGTGACTCGCTTGCCCTCGGCGGCGAGGTTGGCTGCGCAGGTCAGGATCCGGGCGTCGTTGGTGTCGGTGCGGAAGCCGGCCGGAAGCACCATCGGATCGCTGTGGTTGAGCTCAACATGGACGGTGCCACCCTGCGTGCCGATCGGGATGGGCTGATCCAGGCGGCTGTGTTCCAGACGTAAATCGTCGAAGAGCCTCAGTGCCTGGCGGGCGAACCAACCGAGCTCATGATGGTGACGCTTGGCCTCGAGTTCGCTGATGACCACCAGCGGTACGACCACCTCATGTTCGGCGAACCGCGTACACGCCCAGGGATCGGATAACAGGACTGAAGTGTCGAGCACATACGTCCTGGTGGGCGGGTGCGGATCGGTCACATGCGCTCCTCTGGACTCGCTGGCCATCGGAGCCGACGCTACCCCGATGCGTTGCCGCGCGGTGGTGCGGCGCGCCGCCTGCGGGTTACGCGCGGGCGAATTTCTTTAGTTGCGGTTCATCAGCAAGGCCCCAGGCGGCAATGCGGTCAGATACCACCTTCAGCGCCGCGTCCCGGTCGAAGATGCCGGCCTCGGCGATGACCCGCAGCTTGTCGGAGTACTCGAGAATGTCGCCACCGACGACTCCCATTCCTCCCGCGCGGCGAACGATCGCACCAATGGTCTGATCGGGGTGCCGCTCGAGGCAATGCGCTACCAGGTTGTGGAAGAACTCTTCGTGGCGTTCCTCATCGTTGGCGATGCGGCCGACAAGCCTCTTGAGCACCGGTTCGGTGATCGCGGCCTCAAGGTTGCGCAGGAACACCGCGTGGGCACGCTCGTAGAGCGCCATGAAAGCCAGCGTCTCGACCTGGGTATAGCTGTCCGCGCGGTAGCCGCGCATCACATGGGCGACACGAACTTCCTCGTCGGCTGCCGGGTCGAAGTTGCGGGTCACGACCAGGTAATCGCGAAGTGCGATGGCGTGCAGGTTCTCCTCAGCGGTCCAACGACCCAGCCAGCGGCCCCACTTGTCCTCAAGGATGAAGTGTTCGACCAGTTCGCGGTGGTAGCCGGCGAGGTTGTCCTTGGTGATCAGCATGACCTCGAGGGCGTCCACGACCTCCCGGGGCAGGGTCACCTCGGACGGATCCCAGTCCTGCCCGCCCAGGAAGGCGAAGTTCTTACCCTGGTCAAAAGGCACGTAATCGTGGGCGTACCACTCGTCCGCCGTCTCCAGGTGGCGGGTCAGATTGTTGGCGACAACCGGCTCCAGCTCGAGGGTCAACGCGCTGGCGACAGGTTTATGTGTCATGCGGTAACTGTAACTGACGTTAACGGCTGTCGAATAGTCCGGCAGAGCGTGGCGGTTCGGCAGTTACAGGGTTAAGCCCGGGTACAGCGGATTGGCCGCGAGCAGTTCCGCGGCGGCGGCGCGCACCCAGTCCGCAGTGCTGTCCACGAGTGAGTACTTGGCCTTCGAGGTGCCGTCCGGTTGGGTGTTGGAGAGCACTTCCACGACCAGTTCGGCGACCCGGTCGAACTCGGCCGGCCCGAAGCCCCGGGTGGTCAGCGCCGGGGTGCCGAAACGGATGCCACTGGTGTACCAGGCACCGTTGGGATCCGCCGGGACGGAGTTGCGGTTGGTCACGATGCCGGCATCCAGTAGCGCGGACTCGGCCTGTCGCCCGGTGAGCCCGAAAGACTGCACGTCGAGTAACACGATGTGGTTATCGGTGCCGCCGGTGACCAGATGCGCGCCCCGGCGCATCAGGCCGTCGGCGAACGCCTTGGCGTTATCGGCCACCCGTTGGGCGTAGGCCTGGAACGACGGCTGGCGGGCCTCGGCGAAGGCGACCGCCTTGGCAGCCATGACATGCGACATCGGCCCGCCGAGCACCATCGGGCAGCCCTTGTCCACGGCATCGGAATACTCGGCGGTGGCCAGCACCAGTCCGCCACGCGGTCCGCGCAGCGACTTGTGCGTGGTGGTGGTGACGACGTGAGCATGCGGCACCGGGTCCTCGTCGCCGGTGAACACCTTGCCCGCCACCAGGCCCGAGAAGTGCGCCATGTCGACCATCAGGGTGGCGCCCACCTCGTCGGCGATCTCGCGCATCGTGGCGAAGTTCACCCGCCGCGGGTAGGCCGAGTAGCCGGCAACCAGAATCAGCGGCTTGAACTCCCGGACGGAAGCGGCGACGGCGTCGTAGTCGATCAACCCGGTCACCGGGTCGGTGCCGTAGCTGCGCTGGTGAAACATCTTGCCGGAGATGTTCGGCCGGAACCCGTGGGTGAGATGTCCACCGGCGTCCAGCGACATACCCATCAGCCGCTGACTGCCCAGCTTGGCCCGCAGCCGCTCCCACTCCGCCTCAGAGAGGTCGTTGACATTCTTCACGCCCACTTCGCTCAGGGCGGGTGCCTCGACCCGGGTCGCCAGGATGGCCCAGAATGCGACCAGGTTGGCATCGATGCCCGAGTGCGGTTGCACATAGGCGTACTGGGCGCCGAACAGTTCGCGGGCGTGCTCGGCCGCGATGGATTCGACCTCGTCGATGTTCTGGCAGCCGGCGTAGAAGCGGTGCCCGATGGTGCCCTCGGCGTACTTGTCCGACAGCCAGGTTCCCGCGGTCAGCAGAACGGCCGGTGAGGCGTAGTTCTCGCTGGCGATCAGTTTGAGCGAATCACGCTGATCGGCAAGCTCTTTGCGGGTGGCCGCGGCGATCCGCGGCTCGACGGATTCGATGACGCGCAACGCCGCCCGATAGGCCTCCCCGGCGGTTGCGGCATAGTCGGCGCCGGGAGCGGCGTTAGCTGTCACGATCGCATCGGTGGTCATGCCGCAGATCTTAGTCGCCGCGGCCCGGCACCGCGGTCAACGGCACTGGAAACCAGTGGCTATACCTCAAGAATCCCAACAACCCCATTGGCATCGGGGCGGTCGCGGCGAAACGTCAGAAGAGGCCGCTGATATTGCCGTTGGCGTCGACGTCGATGTTCTCGGCGGCGGGCACTTTGGGCAGCCCCGGCATCGTCATGAGATCACCGGCAATCACCACGACGAACCCGGCGCCTGCCGCGAGGCGTACTTGGTGCAGATCGACCGTGTGGCCGCTGGGCGCACCGAGCTCACGGGGGTCGGTCGAGAACGACATCTGGGTTTTCGCGATACACACCGGAAGATGTCCCCACTGGGCATCGAGTTCATCGATTTGGGCGCGGACTTTGGCGGGTGCGGTGACGTCCGCCGCGCCGTAGATGCGGGTGGCGACCGTCGTGATTTTGTCCCACAGCCCCATGTCGTCGGGGTACATGTAGCGATGTTCACCATGATTGTCCGCTGCGGCCGCGATCACGGCTTCGGCCAATTCCTCCGCACCGGCGCCGCCCTCCGCCCAGTGGCGGGCCACCACCGCGCGGCCCCCGAGGCTCGCCACTTTGGCTTCAATCAGCGCCAGTTCCGCCGGCGTATCAGCCGTGAAGTGATTGATGCTCACCACGCAGGGCAGGCCGTATTGCGTGGTGATGTTTTGGTAATGACGCTCAAGATTGACCAGACCGCGTTCGAGCGCCCCGAGATCTTCCTGGTTCAGGGCAGCCTGCGCCGCGCCACCCTGATACTTCAGCGCCCGGGCCGTGACGACCAGCACCGCTGCCCGAGGCTTCAGACCTGCTTTGCGGCATTTGATATCGATGAATTTCTCGGCGCCGAGGTCCGCGCCGAATCCCGCCTCGGTGACCACGAAATCGGCCAGCTTCAGCGCCGCGCGGGTGGCCGAAACGCTGTTGCAGCCGTGCGCGATATTGGCGAAGGGGCCGCCGTGAACGAAGGCCAGATTGTTCTCCAACGTCTGGACGACATTGGGTTTGATGGCGTCTTTCAATAGGGCTGCCATCGCGCCGTCGGCCTTCAGATCGCGTGCCCGCACCGGTTCGCGTTTGCGGTTGAAACCAACCACGATCTCGCCGAGACGTGTCTTGAGGTCGGTAATTGAGGTGGCCAGACAGAAGATGGCCATCACCTCGGATGCCACGGTGATGTCAAAACCGCTTTCGCGCGGGTAGCCGTTCGCGACGCCACCCAGCCCGACCACGATCTCGCGCAGCGCGCGGTCGTTGATGTCCACCACGCGCTTCCAGGTGATCCGCCGCGGGTCGATGTCGAGGGAGTTGCCCTGCTGGATGTGATTGTCGATCATCGCGGCAAGCAGGTTGTGGGCCGCGCCGATGGCGTGGAAGTCGCCGGTGAAGTGCAGGTTGATGTCTTCCATCGGCACGACCTGCGCAAGGCCCCCGCCGGCCGCGCCACCCTTGACGCCGAAACAGGGTCCGAGCGAGGGCTCCCGCAGGCAAATGATGGTGCGTTTGCCCAACCGATTCAGCGCGTCGCCAAGCCCCACGGTGGTGGTGGTTTTGCCCTCGCCGGCCGGCGTCGGGCTCATCGCTGTCACCAGAATGAGCTGGCCGTCGGCACGGTCCTGCAGGCTCTCGATGTACTCCAGGGACAGCTTGGCCTTGAAGTGGCCATACGGTTCAAGGTGTTCGGGGGCGATGCCGTACAACTGCTCGGCCAAGCCGAGAATGGGCCGCTTGTCCGCGGCCTGAGCTATTTCGATGTCGGACATCGCTCGCTACTCCTGCTGACTCTCGACTGAGGCGAGCTGCGGGCTCGTCTGAAGCGGCGTAACTCTAGCACTGGCCTCGGCCACGATTTCGGGTTGACGAGGACTCGATTACCCGGTCAACTCGGCCCTCAGCGACGCCGGGATCAGGGGCTCGTCGAGCAGCCGCCCGAACCGCTCGGTGAGGCCCACCGAAACCGGCCGGTCATCAAGCCAGGAACGCAGCAACCGATACCCCTCGACATAGGTGCTCGTATAGGCGCGCCACAGCGGTGAGGACAGAAACTTCAGCGACTGGCGGGCGCGGGTGTCGTCGACCAGCAGCCAACGTTGCAGGAACGCCACCACGTCGTCGACGTCACGATGGGCGTCATGCAGCATCAGCGCGGCGTCCTGGCGGACCTCGGCCAGTGCCGCCGACGCCTCGGCCAGTGCCTGGGCACGCTCCCCGTCGAACCGGAGTCCGAGGTCGGCGTAGATCTCGGCCGCCCAGGCGCCCCAGCCGTCACCGACCGCCGCGTGTAGGGCCAGATCGGCCAGACCCTCGGCCATCAGGCACTGCGGGGTATTCACCAGGAAGATGGTCTGCTCGCCGTGGCCGAGACCGGCGACCAGGCCGGCTTCCTTTCGGCAGTGCTCGGTGTGGTGACCCGGGTAGGACTCGTGCGCCACCAGCCGGGGAAGGTTGGACATCTGTTGCTTGAGGTCGGCGTTGATGGCCACCCGCGAGCGATAGTCGCCCTCGTAGTAGTTGAACCCCGACCAGGGTTTGTCGGTGACCACCTCGTAGACGATGTTCTCGGCGTCGGGCAGCGGGTACGTGGCGCGAACGATGTCGCGCAGCGCGCTGGAGAACGCATGCACGCACTCACGGAGACGCTCCGGTGGCAGCTCCTCAGCCTTGCGGTGGGCCGCGATCCGCTCACTGAGCGGGCCACTACCGCCGAGCACCTCGTCGATGCGGGCGTGCGCGGCGCGATAGCGCTCCGGTGCGCCCAGGCTGATCTCGACGTCGAAGTACTGGCGCACCTCGTCGACGAATCCGATGTCCTCGCCGGCGAACTTGCGAGCGGCGCAGGCCAGTGCCCGCAGATGTGCGGCGATGAACTCGGCCCGTTGGTCGGTGAAGTCGGCCTCACGGGGCAGCTGCTCGAGCGCAACCAGCAGTCTGTCGGCGTGGCGGGCCAGCTCGGCCGGATTCGGGGTGGGCTCGTCAGCGACCTGCCGCCGCAAACCGGGGTCGCCGGTGAAGGCGTCAACGTAGCCTTCCTCGATGCGATCGAACCGCAAGCCGAGCAAGAGGTATTCGTCAATGAGGTGGTCGGGCTCCATGACGTCCACGCTAACTGCAACACTTGGCATATGGCGCGGCTGAGCGAACCCAGCCCCTACGTGGAGTTCGACCGGGCTGCGTGGCGGGCCCTGCGGATGTCGACTCCGCTCAAGCTGACCGAAGAAGAACTGGTCGGCCTGCGCGGGCTCGGCGAGCAGATCGACCTGCTCGAGGTCGAAGAGGTCTACCTTCCGCTGGCCCGGCTGATCCACCTGCAGGTGGCCGCCCGCCAGGGTTTGTTCGCCGCCACGTCGCAGTTCCTCGGCGAGCCCACCCAGAACCCCGCCCGGCCGGTGCCGTTCGTGATCGGCGTCGCCGGCAGCGTCGCCGTCGGCAAATCCACCACCGCGCGCGTACTGCAGGCGCTGCTGTCTCGCTGGGAGGACCATTCCCGGGTGGATCTAGTAACCACCGACGGCTTCCTCTACACCAACACCGAGCTAGCCCGCCGAAACCTCATGCACCGCAAAGGATTTCCAGAAAGCTACGACCGCCGGGCTCTGATGCGCTTCGTCACGTCGGTGAAGTCGGGATCAGATCAGGTGTGTGCGCCGGTGTACTCGCACCTGATTTACGACGTCGTCCCCGACGACAAGCAGGTCGTCACCCACCCGGACATCCTCATCCTTGAGGGCCTCAATGTCCTGCAGACCGGAGCCCGGCTGATGGTGTCGGATCTGTTCGACTTCTCGGTGTACGTCGACGCCCGCATCGAGGACATCGAGCAGTGGTACGTCGATCGATTCCTGGCGATGCGCGCCGGTGCCTTCGCCGACCCGGCGTCGCACTTCCACCACTACTCCAGCATCTCCGATCAGCAGGCGGTCAGCGCGGCACGCGACATCTGGCGAACCATCAACCGTCCGAACCTGATCGAGAACATCCTGCCGACCCGGCCGCGGGCCACACTGGTTTTACGCAAGGATTCCGATCACGCCATCAACCGGCTGCGTCTGCGCAAGCTCTAGCGCCCGGATGGGTGGCTAAGCGCCGAACCGGCGATGCCGCCGACTGTAGTCGCGCAGCGCCCGGAGGAAGTCGACCCGCCGGAAGTCCGGCCAGTGCGCCTCGGTGAACCACATCTCCGAATAGGCGCTCTGCCAGAGCAGGAACCCACTCAACCGTTGCTCACCCGACGTGCGGATGACCAGATCCGGATCGGGCTGCCCGGAGGTGTAGAGGTTCTCTGAGATGCCGTCGACGGTGACGGCCTCAATGATCTGCTCGGCGGTGGCTCCGTTGGCCAGTTCCTTGCTCAGCAGCGATCGCACAGCGTCGACGATCTCCTGCCGGCCGCCGTAGCCGACAGCCACGTTAACGTGAAAGGTGCCACTCGCGCCGGCTGTCGAGGCCACCGCGTCGCGCAGCCGGCGTGCCGGTTGCTCACCGAGCAATTCCAGATCGCCGACCGTGCGCACGGTCCACCGGTTGGCCGGAGCACAGATCTGCTCAACCACCTCGGTGATGATCTCGATGAGGCACGTCAGCTCATCGGCATCGCGCTGCAGGTTCTCGGTCGACAGCAGATATACCGTCGCCATCTCGATGCCGGCTTCGGCGCACCACCGCAGCATCTCGGCGATCTTCGCCGCGCCCATCCGATAGCCGAAGCTGACATCGTCGTAACCGGCATCACGTGCCCAGCGCCGGTTGCCGTCGCACAGCACGGCGATATGTCGAGGCAGAGCGGATTTGGAGTGCGCGAGTTCCTGCCGCAACCGCATTTCGTAGAGCCGGTAGGCCGGCTCTTTGAGTCGCGACGGAATGAGCTCCACGACGACTCAGACTACTGTGGTGGCGTGGAGGCAATGGGGGCGCAGGCCCTCCCACCGGCGAGCGAGATCTCGACAACCACGGGTGCCGAAGCTGAGGACTTTCCCGAAGCCGTCGTCGACGGGGTCGCCGAGTTCCTCGGCAAACCGCGGGCCCGCGGCTGGATCCATCTCTACTCGGCAATAGTCGCCGTCATCGCCGGTGCGACCCTGGTCGCGGTGTCATGGTCGATGAAGTCCGAACGCGCCGGTATCGCCACGCTGATCTACGCGGTGACGATCGTCGGGATGTTCGCCGTCAGCGCCACCTATCACCGCGTGCACTGGAAATCCCCGACCGCGCATAAGTGGATGAAGCGGCTCGACCACTCGATGATCTTCGTCTTCATCGCCGGCAGCTACACCCCGTTCGCCCTGCTGGCGTTGCCCGAGCATGACGGCTGGCTGTTGTTCTGGATCGTGTGGGGCGGCGCACTGGCAGGCGTGCTGCTGAAGATGTGTTGGCCCTCGGCCCCCCGCTGGGTGGGGGTTCCGCTGTACCTACTTCTGGGCTGGGTCGCCGTGTGGTTCATCGGGCCGATCATGAACGGTGCCGGCCTGGCCGCGGTCACCCTGCTGATCGTGGGCGGGGTGTTCTACAGCGTCGGCGGTGTGCTCTACGGGTTGAAGTGGCCCAACCCGTGGCCGACCACATTCGGCCACCACGAGTTCTTTCACGCGTGTACCGCGGTGGCAGCAACCTGCCACTACATTGCGATGTGGTTTGCCGTCTTCTGACGGCAACCACCAACGGCTTGAGCGTTTGCCGTCTTCTGACGGCAACCACCAACGGCTTGAGCGTTTGCCGTCTTCTGACTTCTAAGGCAGCGGCGTGACGTCGGCCGGCGACCAGTAGGCCTTCATCGTTGCGATCTTCCCATCGGCGTTGAACACCATCACGTCGATCGGCTCGATCCGCATCTTGCCCCCGTCGCCGCCGACGGTGATGGCGAACATGAATGCCGCCTCATGGCCGGCCACCCGCAGCGAGCGCAATTCCGTTGCGCGAGGGATGTTCTCAATATTCTTGTAGAAGCCATGGATGGCCTTACGGCCGATATGCACCTCACCACCCCCGACCGGATCTTCGACCGTGGCATCCTCGGCGTAGAGTCCCGCGATCTCGTCGGCGGTGCCGTTGGCGACAAGTTCGAGATAACGTTTGACGGCATTGGTGATGTCTTCGACGCTGGCCATGGCGCCACGCTACACGGGCACTCCGAGGGCCGCGGACAGTTCCGCGGTGGTCGTCACCGGCAGGTCGCACGCGGTGCCACGGCAGATGTAGGCCGCGTCGGCTCCGCCGACCCGGTCACGGCCGATCAACAGCGGCATCGAATCAACCGGGCCACCGACGACGATCGCTCCACCCGGTGCGATCCGACGCGCCCAGGAGAGCAGTTCCGAATCCATGTCGCCGGTCGAGACCGCCACCTGCAGCGGCCCACGTACAGCGGCCTCCGCGACTGCCAACCAGTGACCGGCGGAACGCGCGGCCCGCGCCAGCAGCGGCGAATGTGCCTGCAGTGTGGCGGCGGCCGCCTCGCGATAGCGGCCGGCGCGGTCGGCATCGACGAGGTGCGCTGCCGTCTGCAGAGCCTCGGCGATCGACGCGGCGCCGGATGGGGTGGCACCGTCGATTGGATCGGCGGGTCGGACCATCAACTGTTCGGCATCATCAGCGGTGTCGAACCAGCGACCGGGCCGGTCGGGGTCGGCGAAGCGCTGCAGTGCGAGGTCAATCAGGACGGTGGCCTTCGACAGCCAGGACTCGTCGCCATCGAGTTGATAGAGCGCCAGCAATCCGGTGGCCAACATGGCGTGGTCCTCCAGGATCGCGGCGCTGTCCCCCACCCGGCCGCCCAGGCTGGCCCGGCGCAACCGCCCGCCGACCAGATGCAGATCGACAACCGCGCCCGCGCATCGGCGGGCCGCCTCAAGCAGGGTGCGATCCCCCAGCGCCACGCCGGCCTCAGTCAGTGCGGTGATCGCCAGGCCGTTCCAGGCTGTGACGATCTTGTCGTCGCGCGGGGGTTGCGGTCGGGCCCGCCGCACCGCCAGCAAGGCCGAGCGCACCTGCTCGAACCGTTCGGCGTCATGTGGCAGCGGGTCGCTGGCGGCAGGCCGTTGCAGCACGGAGCTTCCGTGTTCGAATGTCCCGAGGTCGGTGACCGCAAAAACCTCTGCGGCCCAACGTCCGTCGTCATCACCGAGCGCAGCCCGCAGTTGTCCGGGCGTCCAGACGTAGGTGGATCCCTCCGATCCGGCGGCATCCGCGTCCAGCGACGAGGTGAACATCTGGCCCTCAGCGAGGTCGGCAAGGAGGAACGCCGCCGTCTCGGCGGTGATTCGCCGGGCCAGCGGATCGCCCGTGCGCCGCAACCAATGCGCATAAACCCGCAACAGCAGGGCATTGTCGTAGAGCATCTTCTCGAAGTGCGGCACCACCCAGTCGGCGTCGACGCTGTAGCGGGCGAAGCCACCGGCAAGCTGGTCGTAGATACCGCCGCGGGCCATCGCGGTGCAGGTTCGCCGAACCGCGTCGAGCGGAACCGGTGACCGGGTGCGCTCGAAAGTGCGCAGCAGTGCTTCCAGCAGCGCCGAGGGCGGGAACTTCGGCGCGGCGCCGAAACCGCCGCGGGTGGTGTCCTCGTCGCGCAGCACCGACTCGACAGCCTGATCACACAGGGTCGGCTGCACCTCCACGCCACCACCGGGCAGGCCGGAGGCCATCCGGCGCAGTTCACCGGCGATGCGGTCGGAAGCCTGCTCGACCTCGTCGCGGCGTTCGCGCCAGGTCTCGGCGACTGCGCCGAGCAGTTGGAGGAACTGAGGTTTGGGGTAGTAGGTCCCACAGAAGAACGGCCGCCCGTCCGGGGTGAGAAAGCACGTCATCGGCCAGCCGCCATGCCCGGTCAGCGCCACGGTGGCGTTCATGTACACCGCGTCGAGGTCGGGGCGTTCCTCGCGGTCGACCTTGATGCAGACGAACTCGTTCATCACCGCGGCCACGCCCGCGTCCTCGAACGACTCGTGCGCCATGACGTGGCACCAATGGCAGGCCGCGTAGCCGATCGAGAGCAGGATCGGGACGTCGCGACTGGCCGCCTCGTCGAGCGCCTCGGGGCTCCACTGCTGCCAGTGCACCGGATTGTCGGCGTGCTGGCGCAGATAGGGGCTGGTCGCCGCGGCGAGGGCGTTACCCGCCGGACTCACGGGGGGGTTCTCCGATGTCGCCGTGCGCGGGCTCCCCGCTTCGTACTTCGGCCTGGCTGGAAACCTCGGTCGAGCCGACGGACTGGTCACCTTCGGGGGTGTCGAAGCTCTGCGGGATCTTCTTCAGGTGGCGGTTCATCGACCACACCAGTGCGAATACGCCGATCAGCAAGAGAACGACGATGAGCAGTCCGACCGGGCTTGCCTTGCCGAAGTCAGGCCCGGTCTTCGAGGGCTCCTCAGCCAGCAGGCTGACCAGCAGACCTGAGGTGACTAGCAGACCTGGGGTCACTCGAAGATCTCGATTCCTGCGAAAAGGTCGTCTTCCGGCAACTCGGCCGGCACCCGGGAGCGGGCCAACTCGAACTCCTCGGTCGGCCAAAGCCGATGCTGCCACTCTAATGGCGTCTCGAAAAACCAACCCGCCGGGTCGATCTGGGTGGCGTGCGCCCGAAGAGCGTCGTCGCGCCGGATGAAGTGTTCGGCGCAGCGCACCCGGGTGGTCACCCGGTTCGCGAGTGCGTCGTGCTCGGGATCCCAGTTCTCCAGCCACTTCGCGAACGGGCCCTGCAGACCGTTGTTGGCGAACTCATCCTGCAACAATTGCATGCGCTGACGGATGAAGCCGTGGTTGTAGTACAGCTTGCTCACCGACCACGGCTGCCCGGCCCCCGGATAAAGACTGGGGTCTGCGGCTGCCTCGAAGGCGGCAACTGAAACCTGATGGCAGCGAATGTGATCGGGGTGGGGATAGCCACCGTTCTCGTCGTAGGTCGTCATCACATGCGGGCGGAACTCGCGCATCAACCGCACCAGTTTGGAAACCGGTTCCTCCAGCGGTACCAGCGCGAAGCAGCCGTCCGGCAGCGGGGGCGGCGGATCGCCCTCCGGCAGTCCGGAGTCGACGAAGCCGAGCCACTCGTGCTCAACTCCGAGAATCTCTGCGGCCTTGGCCATCTCGTCGCGCCGGACATCGGCGATGCGGTCCCGCACGTCCGGCAGATCCAGCGCCGGGTTGAGAATGTCGCCACGCTCGCCGCCGGTCAGGGTGATCACCAGAATCCGATGACCCTCGTCGGCATAGCGCGCAAGCGTTGCTGCACCCTTACTGGACTCGTCGTCCGGATGGGCGTGAACCGCCATCAACCGCCGTTCAGTCACATCTTTCCTCTACAAGTTCGTCCACTGCCGCCGCGACAGGCGCCTATCGTCCTCGTCCCCAATAGTCCCACCCGCGGTGGGGGTGCCCGCAATCCTGTCCACTTACTGCAGGCACACTGAGCACATGGCCGAGATGCCCCTCGACACACCACGGGAATCGTCACGGTACGGCCGGGCGCCCATGGCACCCGCCACCGGTCGCAAGGCGAAAATCGCACTAACGGCACTGGCCACGGCGGTAGGACTGGCCGTAGCGGCAATCGGCTATCAAAGGTTCGCGGGCAACGACGTCGACGGCAAAATGGCCGCATACGAGGTCCTCGACAACCAGACGGTGTCGGTCACGATCAGCGTGACTCGAAAGGACCCGGCGACCCCGGTGGTGTGCATCGTGCGCGCGCGATCGAAAGACGGCGCCGAAACCGGTCGGCGGGAGATCCTGGTCGGAGCGTCGGAGGCCAAAACGGTGCAGGTCACAGCCACCGTGAAGTCATATCGGCAGCCATTAATGGGCGACATCTACGGCTGCGGCACCGATGTGCCCCAGTATCTGCAGGCCAGCTAGGGCACACAAAAATTCCAGCTGCACAAAACTGCCCCGGACGGCAATACCCCCGGTGCTACACTTGCCCGATACACGGTTCCTGCTGGGAGCCGTGTATTGCTGCATTAGCGCGGACGTTTTAGCGATACGACCCGCTGCTGATGAACCGGCAATACACGCGGTATCGACCGCATTTCCCGGCAGCGACGGCAGACTGCACCGCAGACATCGCGGAAAACACGAATGAGGAGCGCGACGAGATGACCGATACCCAGGTGGTGTGGCTGACGCAGGAGTCCCACGACCGGCTCAAGGCCGAACTCGACCAGTTGATCGCGAACCGTCCGATCATCGCCGCGGAGATCAACGATCGGCGCGAAGAGGGTGATCTTCGAGAGAATGGTGGCTATCACGCCGCGCGCGATCAGCAGGGCCAGGAAGAGGCCCGCATCCGCCAGTTGCAGGAGCTGCTCAATACCGCGAAGGTCGGCGAGGCCCCCAAGCAGTCCGGTGTGGCCCTGCCCGGCTCGGTCGTCGAGGTCGAGTTCACCTACGCCGACGGGAGCACCGAGAAGGAGAAGTTCCTGATCGCCACCCGCCAGGAGGGAGCCGGTCACGAGAAGCTTGAGGTGTACTCACCGAACTCCCCCCTCGGCGCCGCGCTACTGAACGCGAAGAAGAACGATGTCCGCGAGTACAAGGTGCCCAGCGGTAAGACTGTGAAGGTCAAGCTGTTGAAGGCCGAGCCCTACCACGCTTAACTAATGGCGCGTATCGCCGAAGATCTGTTGCTGTTGCTGCTGGACAATCCCTCTGCGCAGGCTCAACTGGACCGACCGCAGCTCACCCGGGTGCTGGCAACGGCGTTGATTCTCGACCTGGCCTATGACTGTCGGGTCCGTCCGGCGTTGCCGACGGACCCGTTGCCGGCCGGGCTTTTAGTGGCCTTGGCGGGCCCGGTACCGCTGGATCCTGCGGTGCGCCCCGCACTGGCGGTGCTGAACCAGGGTCCGATCACCCCGGCGGCGGCGATCGCCAAGGTCCGCAAACACGCTGAGGACGACGTGCTCGACCAACTGCTGCGAACCGGTCAGATCCATCAGGTCGGGTTGTCGAAACATCGGCTGCGTCGTAACACTTACGCGTGGCCGGTGAAGAACCGTATTCGGGTGGACGCCATCCGCGGTGCTGTCCAGTCGGCGCTATCCGGACAGCACAGTCCCGATGCCGCCACGACAGCGATCACCAGCCTGTTATACCTCGGCGGCGGCCTGCAAGCAGCGTTGAATCTCAGTGATGAGGGAGTGCGCCGAGCCGGTGAAATCGCCAGCGGCCCCTGGGCAAATGATTCAAGTACCGCAGAGGTGAACCTCGCCCTGACGGCAGCGACGGTGCTTCCGGCGCTAGTAGGCTAACGCCTCGCGCAGATCAGCGAGTAGATCCACGGGATCTTCAATACCCACCGATAGCCGCACCAGATCGTCGGGAACCTCTAGTTGCGAACCGGCAACCGACGCGTGCGTCATCGCACCGGGATACTCGATCAGTGACTCGACGCCGCCCAGTGACTCCGCCAGAATGAAAACCTCTGTGCGCGAACATAATTTGAGTGCTGCTTCAACGCCACCGCGCATACGAACCGACACCATGCCACCGAAACCCCGCATCTGGCGCGCGGCGACATCGTGACCGGGGTGCCCGGCCAGACCGGGATAGAGCACCTGACTCACGGCCGGGTGTCCGGCGAGGAATGCGGCGACCTGTACGGCATTCTCGCAGTGCCGCTGCATACGCAATTCGAGTGTCTTGAGACCCCGCATCGTCAGATAGACGTCGAACGGTCCCGGAATCCCGCCGGCGCCGTTCTGAAGGAACGCGAACTTGGTATCGAGTTCTTCGCTATTGGTGACCAGCGCACCACCAATCACGTCGGAATGTCCACCGATGTATTTCGTCGTCGAGTGCAGCACGATATCGGCGCCCAAGGTCAACGGCTGCTGCAGTGCGGGCGAGGCAAAAGTGTTGTCCACCAACACCGTCGCGCCGGCAGCATGGCCGATCTCAGCGATCGCGGCGATATCGGCGATAGACAGCAGGGGGTTGGTGGGCGTCTCCACCCAGACCATCCGGGTATCGGGTGTGATGGCCGCTCGCACCGCCTCGAGGTCGGACAGGTGCACCGGGGTGTGGTGAACGCCCCACTCCCGAAACACCTTGTCGATGAGACGGAAGGTGCCGCCGTAGGCGTCGTCGGGTATCACGATGTGATCGCCGGGCCGCAGCACTGCCCGTAGCGCACAGTCGGTGGCGGCCATTCCGGAACTAAAGGCCCGCCCGAAACGGCCCTCCTCGACCGCCGCCAGAACAGCTTCCAGCGCCGCCCGGGTGGGGTTCCCGGTCCGTGCGTACTCGAAACCGCTTCGCAGGCCACCAACTCCGTCCTGGGCGAACGTGCTGCTGGCATAGATCGGCACGTTGACGGCCCCGGTGGCCGGGTCCGGGCGGTAGCCGGCATGGATCGCCTTGGTGGCGAAGCCGTGTCGGCGGTGTGTCTCAGTCATCGTCGTCGAGCCTAAACTCCCCGACGGCCCACGGTGTCAGACGGTCGCCGGAGCCACCGAGCCGCCACTGAGGCGCCGGTAGGTGTAGACGAGGAACAGCAGGGAGACCGGCACCGTCAACAGAAGTCCAAAACCGCATACGAACGCCCCGCCAAAAAGCAGCGCCTGGCTGACGAGCCAAGCCAGCAGCACATCAACGAAACGGGACTTCGCGATGCTGAAACTTGCCCGGATCCCGTCGATCGGTGACAGATTGCGGTCAACGATCGCGATGGTGACGAACAGCGTGAATATCGACACGGCCGCCCCGAACAGCACGGAAAATCGCCCGATAAAAGGCACCAGCCCAATGGGGAAGGTGACCAGGGAGGACACGACGCCGATGATCAACGACGCGATAACGACGGAAATCACGTTACGTGGCCGGAAGAACGACGAGATCCTCGCCGGCTGGCCGTTGGCGATGCCCAGCAGACCGCTGTAGTAGGCCGATGCGATTGCGGCGGTGAGGACGGCGAACAAAACCCAGCCAAGCATCAAAGCACCCGTCGCTGCGCCGGAGAAGCTGCTCGTCGCGGATTCGATGACACCGTCAGCGGTGACGTATTCTGCGAAGGTCGAGGGTGAGACGGCGGTGATGAGCCCAATGAACAGACCCACCACCGCTGCTAGCAGGAGCCCGAAGATCAACGTTGCCACAATTAGTGGAACCGCATTCTTGGTGAACTTCTGCCATGCCCAGGACAACCCCTCGCCGACGCTGTTTGGGTTCGCCGGAGGACCGTAGCCGGGCGGCGGGGGCAGGTAAGAACCCGGCGGCGGCGGGTAGGCACCCGGGGGCGGAGGGGGATAGCCCCAACCGGGCGGAGGCGGGCCGTAACCCGGTGGCGGCGGATAGCCGAACCCGGGCGGAGGCGGGCCGTAACCCGGTGGCGGTGGATAGCCACTCGGAGGCGGCGGGTAGTCACCGGGATTAGGTGGCTGCGTCATGAAATTCCTTTTGAATTGGCGAGGCGCACTGGCTCAGCGGGGCAGGCAGACGGTCGACATGATCTTGTCGGCCAATGTCTGTCGTTTGGCATCCCAGAGTGGAAACAGGTAACCGATGTAGCAAATGAGCGCGTCGACGATATGGGCGAGTTGACGCAAGATCGACCGTCCGAAGCCGATCGGCTGACCGGTGTTCTCGCTGACAACCTTGAACTTCATCAGGGACTTACCGATGCTCGATCCCGTCTTACCCTGCCGATATCCAATGTTCCAGAGCACGAACGCAAACCCGGCCAGGGAGAACACAACCAACAGGGTTAAGCCGAGTGCCGAAGGCTCGGACACGCAGGCGACGCTGTAACCGGTGTCCCCGCTGTCGTTGACGCATTCATTGGTCCCGGTGCCGACCAGCAGTCCCTGACCTATGCCAGTCAAAGCGAGTACCGGAAGCGTATCGATCAAATAGGCCAGCACCCGTGTGATCCACGGGGTGTAGGCCTCCTTGGGAAGCGCTCCCGCCAGGTTAGGTGCCGGGGGGTAGTAGTAACCCGGAGGTGGCGGGGGGTAGTTCCCCTGGGGCGGGGGCGGATATGCCCCCGGCGTTGGCGGCGGATAGGTCCCCGGCGGCGGAGGCGGGTAAGACCCCGGTGGCGGGAAGTTTCCGGGCGGCGGGAAGTTGCTGGGCGGTACGGGCGGTTCGGACACGGGACTCCCCCAGTTCAGGACTGATGCAGATCAACCCTACCGCGTCAGCGTCGCCGTGGCCCTTCGGAGAGGTAGCCCAGAAGGTCGTGGCGGGTGATCACGCCGACCGGTTTGCCGTCCTCGACCACCATCACCGCATCGACGTCGCGCAGCGCCTTGGCAGCCGCGCTCACCTGGTCGCCGGCGCCGATCAGGGGTAGCGGCGGGCTCATATGCAGGGCCACGGCATCGGCCAGTTGCGCGCGGCCCTCGAATACCGCGGAGAGCAGTTCGCGCTCGGAGACGCTGCCTGCCACCTCACCGGCCATCACCGGCGGTTCGGCCCCGACGACCGGCATCTGCGAGACCCCGTACTCGCGCAGAATTCCGATGGCATCGCGGACCGTCTCCGATGGGTGCGTGTGCACCAGGTCGGGCAAACCCCCGGATTTGCCGCGCAACACATCGCCGACTGTCGGCTCGGGCAGCGTGCCGTCGAGTGGACTGCGCAGGAATCCGTAGGACGACATCCAGGAATCGTTGAAGATTTTCGACAGGTAGCCGCGCCCGCCGTCGGGCAATAAAACCACGATGAGTGCATCCGGCCCGGCGTCAGCGGCCACCCGCAAGGCCGCCACCGCAGCCATCCCGCAGGACCCGCCCACCAGGAGACCTTCCTCGCGGGCCAGGCGCCGCGTCATGTCGAAGGAGTCCGCGTCGGAGACCCCGATGATCTGGTCGGCGATGGCCGGGTCGTAGGCCGCCGGCCAGAAGTCCTCCCCCACGCCTTCCACCAGGTAGGGCCGGCCGGTGCCACCGGAGTACACCGAGCCCTCCGGATCCGCTCCGATCACCTTCACCCGTCCGCCGGACACCTCTTTGAGGTAGCGCCCGGCACCGGTGATGGTTCCGCCGGTGCCCACACCCGCGACGAAGTGGGTGACCTTGCCGTCGGTATCGGCCCAGATCTCCGGGCCGGTGGTTTCGTAGTGGCTCGCCGGACCGTTGGGGTTGGAGTACTGATCGGGCTTCCAGGCGCCGTCGATCTCGGTGACCAATCGGTCCGAGACGCTGTAATAGCTGTCCGGATGTTCGGGCGGGACGGCCGTCGGGCACACCACCACCTCAGCGCCGTAGGCGCGCAACACGTTTCGCTTGTCCTCGCTGACCTTGTCCGGGCAGACGAACACACACCGGTAGCCGCGACGCTGGGCCACCAGCGCCAGGCCGACGCCGGTGTTGCCCGATGTGGGCTCGACGATGGTGCCACCGGGCTTGAGCTGACCGCTTGCCTCAGCGGCGTCGATCATCTTGATCGCGATCCGGTCCTTGGAACTGCCGCCCGGGTTGAGGTACTCGACCTTGGCCACCACCACCCCGGCGCCCTCGGGAACCACCGAGTTCAGCCGGACCAGTGGTGTGTTGCCGATCAGCTCACTGACGTGCTGCGCGATTCGCATACCTACATCGTGTCAGGTGTGTGGCACGGATGCGGTCCGCCCCTGACCGCGGCGACCGAAAAGCCCGGACGTCAGCCCCCGTGGTCGGCGCGTTGCCTCCGCGCCCGGCGAAACGGCAGCCGTTCCACGATCACTACCAACAGGGCGCCGACCACCAGTCCGACGAGCGCCGAGGCCGCGGTGTTGAGGGTCCAGGCGAGCACGCCGCCGACAGCGGGCACGCCGTGGACCAGTTCCTCGAGCCGATGCACGAGATAGTAGGGAGCGGACCAACCCAGCTCGTCGGATCCGACCAGCAGAATGTGGCCGCCGACCCACAGCATGGCAGCGGTGCCGATGACCGAGAGCCAGTTCAGAACCTTGGGCATCCCGGCCACCAACAGTCGGCCCAGACGCTGGGACCGTGGTGACGAACGCTCGGCCAGCTTGAGACCCAGATCGTCCATCTTCACGATGAGCGCGACCACCCCGTAGACCACGACGGTGATCCCCACGGCGACGACCGCCAGGATCACCCCCCTGGACAGCAAGGGCTCTTTGATGACTTCCTTGAGGGCGATCACCATGATCTCGGCCGAGAGGATGAAGTCAGTGCGGATCGCGCCCGCGACCATCGTCGACTCGGCATCTGGACTGAGCTGCGCTGCCGGCACGTCGTGATCGTGGTCGTCTTTGCGTAACGCGTGGATG
>JBMOKE010000167.1:0-4717 GCA_049315425.1 Mycobacterium sp.
ATCGCCATCAGCGATGAGTCACTGGATCTGAAATGGTGGCCGATCGATGACCTGCCGGACGGTATCGACGCCGGGCTGCTGCGCCTGATCGATGCCGCTAAACGTCGCTGGAGTAGCGAATTCCGCAATCCGGAATGATCACCCCGGGCCAGACCCGTGCCCCGCGCAACAACTCGCATCGCGCTCCGATGTCGGCACCGTCACCGATCACCGCGTCGCGAATCAGCGAGCGCGAGCCGATCCGGGCGCCGAACCCGATGATTGCGCGCTCGATGATCGAACCGGCCTCGACGTGGGCACCGTCGAAAATCACCGCACCGTCCAGACGCACCCCGGGCCCGATCTCAGCACCGCGACCAACCACGGTGCCGCCGATGAGCACCGCACCGGGGGCGACCGCGGCATCGTCGTGCACCAGACTTTCGCCGCGCCGGCCACCCAGCGCCGGCGACGGGGCGATACCGCGAACCAGGTCGGCCGAGCCGTGGACGAAATCCTCCGGCGTGCCCATATCGCGCCAGTAGCCGGAGTCGACGAATCCGCACACCTTGGCCCCGGCGGCCAGCAGGCTGGGGAAAACCTCGCGTTCCACCGACACGTTCCGGCCGCCCGGGATGCGATCGACGATTTCGCGCTTGAAGATATAGCAGCCGGCGTTGATCTGATCGGTCGGCGGATCCTCGGTCTTCTCCAGGAATGCCAGGACGTTTCCGTCGGCGTCGGTGGGAACCGATCCGAACGCACGCGGGTCACTGACCCGGACCAGATGCAATGTGACATCGGCGTCGCGTTCGTGATGAGCGTTCAGCATCGCGCCGAGGTCCACCCCGGACAGCACGTCGCCGTTGAACACCATCACGGTGTCGTTGCGCAGCATCGGCGTGACGTTGGCGATACCGCCGCCGGTTCCGAGCGGCTGGTCCTCGGTGACGTAATCGATCTGCAGCCCCAGCTTGGAGCCGTCACCGAACTCGGCCTCGAAAGTGCCTGGCTGGTAGGAGGTTCCCAGGATCACATGGTCGATACCGGCCTCAGCGATCCGCGATAGAAGATGGGTCAGAAATGGCAGGCCGGCGGTCGGCAGCATGGGCTTGGGTAACGCGAGGGTCAGTGGCCGCAGTCGGGTGCCCTTGCCACCGACGAGAACGACGGCGTCGACCGCCGCCGGATTCACACCATTCATCGCCTGCCCTTCGCCAACTCCCGGCGCGACTTGCGCACCGCCGCACGCGCCCGCACCTCGAGTGCGCCCCTTATCGTCCACCTCAGCGGCGCCTGCCACCGGCGGTCGTGACGATCACACAGATATATATAGGTGCTGTCGTGATGTGCGCGCAGGTTGCGGCCCGGTTCCCGGCCGGTCGAGTGACCTTTGTCGTGCAGGATCTCCGAGGCGGGCGCGTAGACGTTCTGCCAGCCCGCCCTGCCCATACGGTCGCCGAGGTCGACGTCCTCCATGTACATGAAATAGCGCTCATCGAAACCACCGATCGCATCGAACGCCGAACGACGCACCAGCAGGCAGGAACCGGACAGCCAGCCCACCGGTCGTTCACTGGGTTCCATGTGCTCCTGGCGATAGGCCTTCGACCAGGGATTGGCCCGCCAGGCGAAGCCGACCACGGCATGCATCCCGCCGCGGACCAGGCTGGGCAGGTGACGGGCGGAGGGATAGACCGAACCGTCGGGGTCCCGAATCAACGGACCGAACGTAGCGGCTCGTGGCCAGCGACCGGCGGCTTGGATCAGCGCGTCGATACTGCCCGGCCCCCACACCACGTCGGGATTGGCGATCAGCACGAACTCCTCTTCGCGCGGCACCGTCGCCACCGCACGGTTGATGGCCGTGCCGTAGCCCAGGTTGGCGCCGGTGCGCAGCAGTCGAGTGTCGGGATAACGCTCGAGGGCCTCCTCAGGTGTCCCGTCGGTGGAACCGTTGTCGGCCATCACCACTTTCAGCGGCCGATCGGTGGCCACCGTCAGCGAGGACAGGAAACGGTCGAGATGCGAGCCCGGCGAGTACGTCACCGTGACCACGGTCAGGGCGGGCTCAACGGTCATTGCGTCGAGGCTATCGGTCCATCGGCCAGTGGCACCGCAAGCGCGTCGGTCAACGCCTCCCGCCACGGACGCAATGCGGTCACCCCCGCGCGGATGGAGTCCGCCATCGACAGCACCGAGTACACCGGGCGGTGCGCAGGCCGAGGAACCGCCGCGGTGTTGACCGGCCGCACCCGATCCGGATCGGCACCGAGAGCTTCGAACACCGCCTGAGCCTGCTCGAATCGGCTTGCCGCGCCCTCATTGGCGGCATGCAGGATCGGCGCCCGGATATCGCCGGCGACCACCTCGAGCAGGGCGGCGACCAAATCCCCGACGTAGGTGGGCACCCCGGTCTGATCATCGACCACGTCGACGCTGCGGTCGGTCGCCGCCAATCGGCGCATGACGGCGACGAAGTCGGTTCCGCCGCCACCGGTGTAGACCCAGGAGGTGCGAACCACCTGCGCGCTGGGCAGTGCGGCCAGCACCGCGTGTTCGCCGTCCAGTTTGGTGCGCCCGTACACGCTCAGCGGTCCGGTGGCATCGCCGATCTCATACGGGTGGCGCTGGTTTCCGCTGAAGACGTAATCCGTCGACAGATGCACCAGGCGGGCTCCGACCCGGGCGCAGGTGGCCGCGAGGTTGCCCGGACCGACGGCGTTGATCAGCTGCGCCGCCTGGGGGTCGGTCTCGGCCGCGTCGACATCGGTCACGGCCGCGCAATTGACCACGACATCGCCGACGCTGATCTGGCGTTCGGCGGCCGACGGGTCGGTGATGTCGAAATCCCGGCGCGTCAGGGCCCGCACATCGAACCCGCGGCACACCGCCTCACCAGCGAGAAAGCCGCCGACTTGGCCTCCCGCGCCGGTAATGACGATCCTCGTTGCCACGCCTAGGAGTCTGGCACGCCGGTTTCGGCTACCGGGCAAGCGCCCTGATCACCAGTAACCTGGGCAGGTGCCAGGTGAGACGGAAGTGACGCCAGTGACACGGGCTCGACCACTGGGGCGCACGATCATGGCCGTCATGGCCGTGATGATCATGGTCGGCACCGGTGTGGCGTGGGGCTCGGTCCGTTCCTTCGAGAGCGGCATCTTCCACTTCACCGCCGCCATGCTCGGGGGCAGCCGCGATGACGGTGCGCTGGACATCATGTTGGTCGGTATGGACAGCCGCACCGACGCCCACGGCAACCCCCTGTCGGAAGACGAACTCGCCCAATTGCACGCCGGCGGCGCCGACGACGCCACCAACACCGACACCATCATCCTGGTCCGCATTCCCAACAACGGCCGGTCGGCCACCGCGATCTCCATCCCGCGTGACTCCTACGTGGAGGCACCGGGACTGGGTAAAACCAAGATCAACGGTGTCTACGGTCAGGTCAAGCTGGACTTGATGAAGGAACTTGTCGAAAACCAGGGCATGGATCCGGCCGAAGCCGAACCGCGGGCCGTCGAGGCCGGCCGCAACGCTCTCATCGAGACCGTCGCCGACCTCACCGGCGTCACGGTTGATCACTACGCCGAAATCGGGCTACTGGGCTTCTCGCTGATTACCGACGCCCTCGGTGGTGTCGAGGTGTGCCTGAAAGAACCTGTCTACGAACCGCTTTCCGGCGCCGACTTCCCCGCCGGCTGGCAGCGACTCGACGGCCCACAGGCGCTCAGCTTCGTCCGGCAGCGTCACGACCTCCCGCGCGGTGACCTCGACCGGGTGGTGCGCCAGCAGGTGGTGATGGCTTCCCTTGCCCACCAAGTGATTTCGGGAAAAACGTTGAGCAGTCCCGCCACGTTGCGCAATCTGCAGGATGCCATCCAGCGCTCGGTGGTGATCTCCTCGGGCTGGGACGTGATGGACTTCCTCAAGCAGGTGCAGAAGCTGGCCGGCGGCAATGTTGCCTTCGCCACCATCCCGATCCTCGCCGAGGATGGCTGGAGCGATGACGGCCTGCATTCGGTGGTGCGGGTCGACCCGACGCAGGTCAAGGAGTGGGTAAGCGGACTGCTGGAGGACCAGGCACAGGGCAAGACCCAGCAGATCGCCTACGCCCCCGGCCAGACCACAGCCGATGTCGTCAACGACACCGACATCAACGGACTCGCGGGCGCGGTGTCGGACCGACTCAGCGCCGTCGGATTCGCCGTCGGCGCCATCGGCAACAACGACAGGTCGAAGGTCAGCGAAAGCCAGGTCCAGGCCGCCACCGCCGATGACCTCGGCGCCCAGGCGGTCGCCAAGGATCTCGGCGGGCTGCCCATCGTGGCCGATTCGTCGATCCCGGCCGGAACAGTGCGGGTGGTGCTGGCCGACGACTACGCCGGACCGGGATCCGGCCTCGACGGCACGCTGCCGACTGCGGCGACCGTGGTCCAGGAGTCTTCGGATACCGGGGCAACCTCCGCCGACGCGCCGCCGCCCTCGCCGGTGATCACCGCGGGGTCCAATGACCCCCAGTGCGTCAACTGATGACGAATCTGACTGACGCGCTACTGGATCCACTGCTCTCGGCCAACCCGATGGGTCCGCGCATCACCTTCTATGACGACTCAAGCGGTGAACGGATCGAACTGTCGACAGTGACGCTCGCGAACTGGGCGGCCAAGACCGCCAACCTATTGCGCGACGAACTGGGCGCCGGGCCCGGCAGCAGGGTTGCGGTGCTGCTGCC
>JBMOKE010000168.1:0-4709 GCA_049315425.1 Mycobacterium sp.
AAGGCCTATGCCGCCTATCCGCGTCCGTTCTGGCGCGATCACGGACTCTCCGGTCAGTCGCTCTCCGATGAGGGCCCGGTATTCATCACCTTCGACGTCGGTCCGGAATCGGGCGGGCCCGGCGTGCTTCTCGGTTTCGTCGACGCGCGGGGATTCGATGCCCTGCCGCCGGAGCAGCGACGCGCGACCGCACTGGCAGGCTTCACCGCGATCTTCGGCGACGAGGCTGCTGAACCCATCGACTATCTCGATCAGCGCTGGGGAGCAGAGACTTTCGCTCCGGGCGGTCCGACCGCTGCGGTACCGCCGGGATCATGGACGCAGTTCGGAGCGCTGCTCCGACATCCGGTCGGTCCGCTGCACTGGGCCGGTACCGAGACCGCTGACGAGTGGACCGGCTTCATGGACGGAGCGGTGCGCTCCGGGCAGCGAGCGGCCGCCGAAGTGGCTGCAGCGCTTAGGAACTGACCCGTCGTTTACGTTTCACCGACGTCGCCGCAATGACCAGATTGCGAAGATGCAGATTGACTTCAGTCGGGTGCTCGAGCATCGCGCAATGACCGCCGGGTATCTCGACAAGCTCCATGAGGTTGGGAGCGGCGGCGGCGATCTTGCGGGCCTGGCTCATCGGCAGCAGCCGGTCCTTGGTGCTGCCGATCACCAGGGTCGGAACGGTCAGCCCGGTCAGGTCGATGTGCTCCGGGCCCATCTCCTCGACCAGAACCCGCGCCCACGCCCCCCGGCCGGCGGGCGGAGTGGCGGCGAACAGTTCGTGAAGGAAGCGCGAGATCGCCGGGTCGGCGTCGGCCCCGACCGCCATCATCTGGATGAAGCGCCGGCTGCCCGGTTGGGCGCCCCGGACCAGTGGAGCACCGCCGAGAGCGCGGATCATGTTGCGGGCGGCCACCACTCGGCCGCCGGCCAGTGCGGAGGGGACCCGCAGCAGCTTGATCTTCTCAAGCAGCTCACCTGTGGTCGTATTGATCAGAGCGACACCATCCGCGCGTTCGGCGACGCGGTGACGAAACCGATCCGACCATGCACTGATGGCAATGCCGCCCATCGAATGACCGGCGATCACGGCCCGCTCGCCCGGCCGCAGCGTGGCGGCCAGCACCGCATCAAGGTCGGCGGCCAGGTGGTCGAGGCTGAACGATGACGGCGAGGGCACACCACTGCGGCCGTGGCCGCGGTGGTCATAGGCAATCACCCGGTGGTCGCGGGAGAGGTCGTTGATCTGCTCATGCCAGGCCCGCAGTGAGCAGGTGATCCCATGGGCCAGCACGATCGGATAGCCGTCAGCGGGACCGAACACCTCGGTGTGCAACCGGGTGCCGTCAGCGGAGTGGACGATGATCGTCTTGCCGGGTGGCAGCGCGGGGCCCTTGCCTGACCGCACGACGGCTGGTTGCGCCGACATCGTCGCTCCTCGCCCGGGCGGCGACGGTGCCGCTCCGGCGCCGAGCGTAACCGTTCTTATGCCCCGTGGCCCGGATTTTGCGCTCGGCGGACACCGTGAGTCCCACCAGCCACAGGCGAACCATTCTTTTCTCAAAACTCAGCATTCAGGGAAAACAACGCGTCAGTGACTCGTACGGACGTACCGTGCATTTGCTAGGTTGTCGTGCGACGGGTGTATCGCATTCCGTCGAATCGATCAGAGGAGAACCCAGGATTATGACTACCAAATTGGCCCGTGCCGCGGCCGCTGCCAGTGGCATCGCCATTGCCACAGCCTTCGTCGTGAGCTGCTCCCAGGCCAAGGAGGCCACCAAGGACATTGTTTCGAGTGCGTCCAGCATGGGCTCGTCGGCCGCCAGTGCGGCGGGCAGCGCCGCCAGTAGCGCGGCCAGTGCAGCCGGTACAGCCGCCAGCAGCGCCGCCAGTGCAGCCGGTACAGCCGCCAGCAGCGCCGCCAGTGCAGCCGGCAGTGCCGCCAGCAGCGCGAGCAGCGCCGCCTCCAGCGTCGTGTCCTCGGTGCTCAACGGTGCGCCCACCACCATGAACGTGCCCGGCGTGGGTGACGTGTCCATGGACGGGCCCACCGCTGCGGCATACGAGAAGTCCGGTGGTGCCTCAGCACTCGGCGCACCCACGGCGATGGCGGCGACGGTCGGTGATGGCACCATGCTGGCCTTCACCAACGGCACCATCTTCTCCTCGCCGTCGACCGGGGCACACCTCGTCCAGGGCGAAATCCTGAAGGCCTACACCGCACAGGGCGGCGCGGGCGGCAAGTTGGGCTTCCCGACCAGCGATGAGGCCGCGACCGGTGGCGGCTACAAGGTGACCGGCGGCGGCTGGGTCAGCGAGTTCCAGAACGGGACCATCACGTGGACGAACAACGGCAGCGGTGCCTTCACCGAAACCATCACCCAGAAGTAAGTCCTTCCCGCGAGCGACCCCCGGAGACTCACTTCGGGGGTCGCTCGTATTTCGCGAGTTGATCTCGCGCATCGCGAACTTGACGGGCAAGAAGTTCGACGAACCGATCTCGGCACCGGCGAGCCCGGATAGGACCCGGATGGGAATGCCTGCTCCGGCTTTAGACCGGATCGAAGCCCGACACCAACCAGCGATCGTCGGCCTTATCCAGCGTGACTCGCACACTGGATGCGGTGCCACTGGGAGCACCACCATCAATGGTGACGGTCTGATCGACGAACACCAGCGCAACAGCATGTTCCGCAGTGGCCGACACCGAGGCCGCAGCGGATACCTGTGCGATCGCCGTGATCTTCTTCTCCTTGGCGCCGGGGATGACGACCTTGTTGATGAGGTCGGTGAAGGAGTCCAGGAAGGTTCCGGTGAGCCGATCGGTCGCCGAGCGAAGATCCTGCTCAACACTGTCAGCCTTGTAACTCAGGATCGCCACCGTGGCGTCACGGGCAGCGGCCACCGAATCGACACGAGCATTCTCGACCGCACGGTGCGACGAGTCCTGCCACTGCAGGATGCCCGCACCCGCACCCAGCAGGAGGACAAGCGCCGGCAGCACGCGGAGCACGAAGAATCGCATCCTGCCGTCGCCCTTCAGCGACACCGGAGTGTTGGCCACGGTGTCGGCTACGGAGTCCTCGGACTCCGCGCTGTCGACGCCACTGTCGGGTGCAGCATCGGGGCCGGCGTTCTCGTCTGTCATGGCACGAAGTCCACTTTGGCGATCTTGGCGCCGTCGTCGACCTTGCGGACTGTCAACCGCATGCGCCAATATCGCCTGGGCTGATCGGCGACATCCGGGGTGGACGTCGTCACCGTCACCGCCACCAGCACCTGGCCCTCGTCTCCATTCACCGACTCCAGACCGGCCTCGGTGACCTCGCCCGTTGACTTGGACTGCGCCTTCTGGACCACCTCGATGAACGGCCCGGACCGATTCGAGAAGTCGTCGCGGAACTTGCCGGTCGCCGAGTCCAGGATGCGCCGAACATCGACCTCGACATGCGCGTAGTCGACCGTGGTGAGGTTCACCGCGCCCTGCTTACCGGTCTCGATGAACAGCTGACGCAGCTGGTTGGCCTCACGCACCTGGTAGGCCTGGTAGCCCAGCCACCCGCACAGCCCGCCCAACGCCAGTACCAGGACGAGACCGACGATGGCGGCGATGTCGAGCGGCGAAGGCCCGGTCCGACCGGGCCCGGGTGTGACACCCTGGTGAGCCATACCAGCTCCTTGCATCCGCACGGGTCACGCGACCCTGAGGCGACAGGCTACCGCCGACCATGAAGTTCTTCCGCGACAGCACCGACTCACTGCCGCGGGGGCCGTCACGTGGCTAGAGTCAGCGCGCAGGGTCACATCGTAGGGAGCCGCCCATGTCCAACGCTGCAGAGCGCGCAGAACAACTGGCGCTGATCTCGAGGTTGAAGGCCACCTATCCGGAGGTGCCGGAGTGGCCGATGCCGGATCAGATGACCCATGACCACTTCCTGGCCTACATGAAGAACCCCCACGATGTGGGCGGCGAACTTGATGTGCCGGCGGCCTATGAGAATAAAGAGGAAGAGCAGTGGGAGCTGATGACCTACGTGCTCTGCGAGGTTCTCGGCATGCGCGGCATCTGGGTTTCCGAGGAGCGCCGCCGCATCGGCAATGTCGACGTGGGCCGCGCGGTCTATCTCGGGATTCCCTACTACACCCGCTGGCTGTGGTCGGTCGGCCGACTGCTGCTGGAGAAGGGCTACCTCAGCTGGGGTGAGTTGACCGACCGACTGGCCGAGGTTCAGGGCCGCTACGCCGGAGGACTTGCAGGCCGGCTTCCGGAGGCCCAACCGAAGTCCGAGGGCGATGGCTCGAAGGTCAAACGCAACGCCCATCATCTCGAGGCAGCCGGCATCGGCGATCCGCAAGTGTTCGCCGGCAAGGCGGGCCCGGCGAAGTTCAAGGCCGGCGATCGAGTGCGCGTCCGGGAGCTTCCAGCGCTGTTCTACACCCGCACGCCGGAATACGTCCGCGGCGCCGAAGGCGTGATCGCCGAGGCCACCTATGAGAGTCCGGCGCCCGAGGACGAGACCTGGGACCGGCCCGACGCACAACCGGAGTGGTTCTACATCGTCCGGTTCAACCAGTCCGAACTGTGGGATTCCTACACCGGTCCGGCAATCGACACCCTGCAGACAGAGATCCCGGAGCGCTGGCTGGAAGCCGCCCGCTGAGGGCGAACGAGAAAGGTTTTCCCCGTGACTGAGCACGACCACAACCACGACCAC
>JBMOKE010000169.1:0-4677 GCA_049315425.1 Mycobacterium sp.
GCCCTTCGGCTGGCCGGGCGTCGGGCCGAGTTCGGTGACCAATGTATTGAGCTGGCTGCGGATGTCGTCCCACTCCACCGGCACCTGGGTGCGCTCAAGCGGAATCACCGCGTTGTCCGCCAACGCCGGACCACCGGTGTAGGGCGGGGACAGCTGAATCACGCGGGAGGCAACCACGGTCGGGTTGAGGACCGAGGCAATCGCATCCGCCGGCACCTTGTACTGACTGGCAAAGCTCAGCGTGACCTTCATCTTGTCGCCGGCCGGCTCGACACTGTCCACGTTGCCGACCTTGACGCCCATGATCTGCACCCGGTCGCCGGGATACACCGCCAGGGCATCGGCGAAGTAGGCGACGACAGTGGTGGTGGCCGCCTTCTTGTACAAATTCCAGCCCACGAACGCGCCGATCAGGCCGAGGATGACCACGAGCGTGCCCACGATCACCGTGCTGCGCGACACCGTGGACAGGTCCCTGTTACGGAAGTTGAAGATGGACATGGCTTATTGCCCTCCCATGTCGACGGGCGCGATCACCGCGGGATCCACCGGCACCGGCACGGTGCGCGCTCCCGGCGGGCCGGGCGCCAGTGCCGGCCCGGGCAGTCCGATGACCGTCGGGCCTTCTTCACCGGGCACGAGCCCCGACGGCACGCCGTGGTTGAGCGTCGGGGAGTCCGCAACAGGTGCGGAGACCGCGATGTTGGGCGGCGCGAACCCGCCGGGCACGGGTCCGTAGGGGCCCTCGGTCGCAGCGGCACACGGCAGCGGGTTGCCCGGCGTCATGCTGCCGCCGGTCGGCGTGTAGGAGCAGGGCGAGCCGGGGCCTACGGCCGGGCCCGGGAATTCCGGCGTGCCTTCCAGGACCTGCGGCGGCATCGGCGGAGCGCCGTTGGCCTGGGTGGCGCCGGTGGGATCCGGGAACCGGAAAGCGGGCAGACCGGCGTTACGCCAGAACTCCTGGGGATCGATGCCGCGCTGCTTGAACGCCGCATCGATGAACGGCTGCATGAGTTGGCCGGGCAGCAGGTTCACCACGAGGGTCTTGAAGTACGGGCCCGAGGCGATCGATTCAGATAGGCCGCTCATGATCTTGGAGGCAATGGTGATCGCGTCGGCGAAGTCCTGCTTGCGCTTGACCAGTACCTCGCTGATCGTATTCAGCTGCGTCAGAACATTATTGATGTTCGGGTTGTCGTCGATGAATCCCGCGAACTGCCTCGATACCTCGGAGACGTTCTGCAACAGATAGTCGATCGCCTGGCCGCGGCCGTTCAGTGAGGCGAGCAGCGCCTGAGCGTTGACCAGTAAGCGGTTGATCTGTTCACTGCGATCGCCCAACACGCCTGCGACCTTGTTCGCCTGGGCCAGAAGCTGTTTGAACTCCTGGTCGCGCTTGCCGATGGTGTCGGAGAATCGGGCGACGCCGTCGAGTGCCTTGCTCAGCTGAGGGGAAGTCTGATCGAGGGTCTCGCTCAACACGTTCAGCGACTTTTTCACAGAGTCCAGATCCCAGCCAGCTGTGGTCTTGGTGAGATCGGAGAACGCGTCATACAGCTGATAGGGCGTGGTGCTCTGCTCCAGGGGAAGCAGGGCGCCGACCGGCAGCGGCTTATTGCCGCGCGGCTCGATCTCCATCACCCGCTTGCCGAGGATGGTGTCGGTACGGATCGATACCCGGCTGTCCGAGCCGATGCGTTGGTCACCAAGGGTGAACCCAACCTTCACCCGGTCACCGTCGATCTTGAGCGACTTGATCTGTCCGACGTCAACGCCGCTGATGCGGACCTTGTCACCCGGACCGGACCCGGCCGAATCGGCGAAGTGGGCGTAGTACATCGGCTTGGCGAAGAGCATCGGGACGCTGGCGAAACTCTGGCCCACGCCGACGACCATGATCAACACCAGCAGACCGATCAGGCCGTTGCGAATCCGGTCAGAACCTTCGAGAGTTCTCATTTCGGCGTACACCTGCCAGACGGCTGCTTGGTGATGGTGACAGTCCGAACCGGGCCACCCGGCTGAAGACCGTTGAGCTTCAGCTTGATATCGCAGAGGTAGAAGTTTTGGAAGTCGCCGTAAATGCCACCCGTGCGACCAATAAGCGTGGCCGCAGCCGGGTAGGCCGCGAGCAGTGCGTCCAGCTTCTCCGGCGCGTCGGCGAACGGCTGCTGGATGGTCTCGATAGCGCCGGTGGCTGATTGCAGCAGCGGGCGGTCATCGCGCAGCAGGCTGGCCAAAGTTCCTGATGCGTTGCTGATATCGGCGACCGCACCGGACAGCGGGTCGGCCCGATTCTTCAGACCGGTGATCAGGATCTCGAAGTTGTTGACCGTCGAATCGAATTCCTGCTGGTGCTTGGCGACCGTTCCCAGCACGATGTTGAGGTTGGTGATCACCTCACCGATCGCCTGGTCCTTCTCGGCCAGCGTCGACGTCAATTGCGCTGTCTGCGTGAGGATGTCGTTGATGGTGCCACCCTGGCCCTGAAACACGGTGACCAGCGAGGTGGCGATGTTGTTGACCTTCTCGGGATCCAACGCCTTGAACAGCGGCTTGAACCCGCCGATCAGAGCGTCGAGGTCCAGCGCCGGCGAAGTGTGGGCCAGCGGGATGAACCCGCCCGGTGCCAGCACCCGGTCGGAACCCTCGCCGGTGCCGCGATCGAGATTGACAAACCGGTTGCCGATCAGATCCGCATAGCGAATCTGGGCGTTCGTCGACTGATACAGCGGCAGCGACTTGTCAACGGAGAGGGTGACCAGCGCACGCTGTCCATTGTCAGTCAGCGCAACCTTGGCCACCTTGCCGACCTCGACGCCACCCGCCCGCACGAACTGGCCCGGGCGCAGCCCACTGCCGCTGCTGAACTCCGCGGAGTAGGTGGTGTACCGCTCGAAACGCAGCTGCCCGAAGACGACGATGAGCAGGGCAGTGCAGAGCAGCAGCACCAGTGAGAAGATGCCGAGTTTGACGGTGGTCGACGAATATCTCATGGGTTGATCGTCTGCTCCCCGATTTGGCGTCCCCAGATGTATTCCTGGAGAATCGGCTGACCGAGCTCGAAGTGGTTATACGGCGCGATCGACGCACCGGTGTCGGCCACCAGGGTCGGCGCCGGCCAGAAGTTCTTGTTTATCGGCTGCCAGCAACCCGGCGCGCCGCCCGGCCCGCCGCGGGCGTTGACGCGGGGAAGGTTCTCCGGATACACGTACGGGTTCGGTGCGCCCAGCAGCTCGGCGATACTGTCCAGCGAGTAGCCGTTGCCGCCGAAGGAGGCGTTCGCCAACGGCACGAGATCCGCGTAGTTGCGGATCGTGCAGAACAGCTCAGGGCTGTAGGTGTTGAGCAGCTGCGACGTCGGGACGAGATCAGACATGGCCCGAACGAAGTACGGCATACCGCGCTCGAACACGTCGGCTCCGGTGTTTCCGAATCCGGCGGCCGCCAGCAGCGCGGCGTCGAGATCGCCGCGTTGCGCATTGAGCGTGCGCGCAGTGGTCAGCGAGTTGTCCAGGGCGTCCAAGAAGTCCGGGAAGTACGCGGTGTAGAGATCTGCCACGTCGGCCAGTTTCTGATTGGCTAACTGCAAGCGCGGCAGGCGCGGGTTGATGTTATCCAGCGCCGCGTTCGCGTTCACCAGCGACTTACCCAACCTGGCACCGAGGCCGGTCAAGGACTCCGCGGCAGCCGACAGGGTGAGATTGAGCTTGACCGGGTCGATCTTCTCCGCGATGTTGGTGACGGTCTCGAACAGGGTGTTGAACTCCACGGTCACGCTGCGGGCGTCGATGACATCGGAACTGCTGATCCGCGCGGGACTCGGGTTGGCCGGGCTGCTGAGCGCGACGTACTTGTTACCGAAGATGGTGGTGGCCTGGATATCGGCATTCACATTCGACGGGATGAGCGGAATGAAGCGGGGGTTGACCTCAAGGAGTAGCTTCGCTTCTTCCTTGCCATTCGCCGCCTGTGCCGAGATGTTTTTTACCCGGCCGATCTCTACTCCGTTGTAGGTGACCTTGGAGTTGGGATCCATCACCAGACCGGACCGGCTCGATATCAACGTCAGTTGAGTTGTCGGCGTCAGCTTGCCGCGGAACTGCAGACTCACGAACGTGAAGATGAGCCCCAGGATGATCAGCAGGATGATGCCCGCCAACTTCAGCGGAGCGCGGCGTTCACTGTTCAGAGGTGCTGTCATGCGCCGCTACACCGTCAGGTTGAAGTTCGGGTTGGTGCCGTAGAGCGCCAACGAAGCGAACAGAACGACGAACTGCACCACCACCAACGAGGAGCGCATCGAGCGGCCCACCGCCTCACCCACGCCCACCGGGCCACCGCTACAGGTGTAGCCGAAGTAGCAGTGGTTGACCATCACGATCACCGAAATGATGATGACCTCGATGAACGACCAGAACACGTCGTTGGGCCGCAGGAAGGTGTGGAAGTAGTGCGAGTAGGTTCCGCCGGACTGCCCGTAGAGCACCGTGGTGGTCAACTGTGCGGCCAGGAAGGCCATGATGAGCGCCATCGCATACAGCGGGATGATCACCACCGCGCCGGCCAGTATTCGGGTCGACACCAGGTAGGAGATGCTCTTGATGCCCATCACCTCAAGGGCGTCGATCTCCTCAGAGATGCGCATGGCCCCGATTTCGGCGGTCGCGCCGGCGC
>JBMOKE010000170.1:0-4670 GCA_049315425.1 Mycobacterium sp.
ATCGGTGGACCGGGCTCGTCGGGCCTGGGGCCCAACGTGAGGTCAACACTCATCGCTGCCTAATTCTCTTCGCGCAAGCGCTCATCGGTCACTCCATCCGATGTCGACGCTCATCGGTCGACCCCACCCATAACGGGGTCGATACTCGCAACGGCGGCGATCACATCGGCAACCATGCCGCCCTCGCACATCGCCGCGACCGCTTGCAGATTGGTGAAACTGGGATCGCGGTAGTGCACTCGGTAGGGACGGGTGCCGCCATCGGAGACCATATGCACGCCGAGCTCGCCGCGTGGCGACTCGACGGCGGTGTACACCTGCCCGGCCGGCACCCGGATGCCCTCGGTGACGAGCTTGAAGTGGTGGATTAAACCCTCCATCGAGGTGCCCATGATCTTGGCGATGTGTTTCGGGGAGTTGCCCAGGCCGTCGGCGCCAAGTTTCAGGTCGGCCGGCCAGGCCAGTTTCTTGTCCTGAATCATCACCGGGCCGGGCTCGAGTCGCTCCAGGCACTGGCGGGCGATCTTCAGTGACTCCCTCATCTCGCCGACCCGGATAAGGTAGCGGCCGTAGCAGTCCGCGGTGGTTGCGGTGATGACGTCGAAGTCGTATGTCTCGTAGCCGCAATACGGTTGGGTCTTGCGTAGGTCGTGCGGCAGGCCGGTGGAACGAAGCACGGGCCCGGTCATACCCAGTGCCATGCACCCGGTCAGATCCAGATACCCGACACCCTCGGTTCGGGCCTTGAAGATGTAGTTCTCGCTGAGCAGTTCTTCGAGTTCGTACAGCCGGTCGGGCAGGATTTTCAACAGCTCGGCCAGCCGTGCCTTGCCGTCGTCGGGCAGGTCGGCGGCGACGCCGCCGGGGCGGATGTAGGCGTTGTTCATCCGCAGCCCGGTGATCGCTTCGAAGAAGCCGAGGATCAATTCACGTTCCCGGAAGCCGACGAACATCACCGACATCGCACCCAGTTCCATGCCGCCGGTGGCCAGCGCGACCAGATGCGAGGAGATCCGGTTGAGTTCCATGAGCAAGACCCGGATTATCGAGGCGCGCTCCGGGATGTCATCGGTGACGCCCAGCAGTCGCTCGACTCCCAGGCAGTAGGCGGTCTCGTTGAAGAACGGTGACAGGTAGTCCATCCGGGTCACGAAAGTCACACCCTGGGTCCAGGTGCGGTACTCCAGATTCTTCTCGATGCCGGTGTGCAGAAAGCCGATACCGCAACGGGCTTCGACAACCGTCTCGCCCTCGATCTCCAGGATCAACCGAAGCACGCCGTGGGTTGACGGGTGCTGCGGGCCCATGTTGACCACGATGCGCTCGCCGGCCAGACCTTCGCGGGCAGCGCTGACGATATCGTCCCAGTCCTGCCCGCCCAGAGTGATCATGTTCTCGTCAGTGGTCATCAGTGATACGACCTGCGCTCGTCGGGCGGTGGGATCTGCGCGCCGTGGTACTCCACCGGCACCCCACCCAGGGGGTAGTCCTTGCGCTGCGGATGGCCCACCCAGTCGTCGGGCATCTCGATGCGGGTCAGTCCCGGGTGTCCGTCGAAAAGGATGCCGAAGAAGTCATAGGTCTCGCGCTCGTGCCAATCGCAGGTGGGATACACCGAGAACAGCGACGGGATATGGGAATCGGCATCCGGGCAGGTGACTTCCAACTGCACCCTGCGGTTGTGCGTGATCGACATCAGCGGATAAAACGCGTGCAGCTCCCGGCCGACGTCATCGGGGTAGTGCACACCCGATACGCCGCAACACAATTCAAAACGCAGCCGCTCGTCGTCGCGCAGCGCGGCGGCGACGGTGAGCAGGTGCTCACGGGTGATCTCCAGGGTCAGCTGCTCGCGGAACACCACCACCCGTTCGACGGCAGCGCCGAACGTGTCCGCCCCCAGCACCTCGGCCAGCAGGTCGACCACCTCGTCGAAATAGCCGCCGTAGGGGCGCGGCGTGCTGCCGGGCAGTGTGATCGGGCGCACCAGTCGGCCGTAGCCCGAGGTGTCTCCGCTGCCGTTGATCCCGAACATGCCGCGACGCACGCCGATTACTTCGTCGTCATCGGCAGGCGCGGTGACGTCGTGATCCACCGGCCCCGTCACCGCAGCAGGCCTTTGAGTTCGATTGTCGTTGGCACGGACAGCGCAGCCTTCTCGGCGGCCGCAACCGCCTCGGCGCGGTGAACGCCCAGCGGCATCTCGGCGATCTTGGCATGCAACGCCAGGATGGCGTTCAGCAGCATCTCCGGCCGCGGGGGGCAACCGGGCAGATAGATGTCGACGGGAACGATGTGATCCACTCCCTGCACCACCGCGTAGTTGTTGAACATGCCGCCACTGGACGCGCACACCCCCATGGCCAGCACCCATTTGGGTTCGGCCATCTGGTCGTAGACCTGGCGCAGCACCGGGGCCATCTTCTGGCTGACCCGACCTGCCACGATCATCAGGTCGGCCTGGCGCGGGGTGGCTGAGAACCGCTCCATTCCGAAGCGGGCGATATCGAACCGCGGGCCCGCAGTGGCCATCATTTCGATTGCGCAGCAGGCCAATCCGAACGTCGCAGGCCATAACGATCCCTTGCGGACGTACCCGGCGACTTTCTCCAGCGTGGACAGCAGGATGCCGCCCGGTAACGCTTCCTCTAATCCCATTCGAGACCACCTCTGCGCCACACGTAGGCATACGCGACGAACACTGTCGCCATGAAGATCGCCATCTCGACGAGGGCGAAAGTTCCCAACCGTTCGAACGACACCGCCCACGGATACAGGAACACGATCTCGATATCGAAGATGATGAACAGCATCGCGGTCAGGTAATACTTGATGGGGAAGCGCTGGCCCACCTGGTCGGCTGCCGTCGGCTCCATGCCGCACTCATAGGCGTCCAGTTTGGCCCGGTTGTAGCGGCGGGGTCCGACCAGCACCGCGGTGCCTACCGAGAACACCGCGAATGCTGCTGCGATGGCCCCCAGCACCAGGATCGGTGTGTAGAGGTTCATGGCGCTGTTCTACTCCTCATTCCGGCATCGGACGTCAATCGGGTCAGCCTAGCGGGGGCCTAAAGCACCGGTGCGCGGAGCAGGCCGACCACCGCCTCGCCCAGCCGGATCGGGTCGATCGGGTGCGGTACCGCCGCCTCCGCCTGTGACCAGTTGGCCAGCCAGGCATCGTCGGCCCGGCCGGTGAGCACCAGCACCGGCGGGCAGTCGTCGATCTCGTCCTTGAGTTGTTTGGCGATCCCCATCCCGCCCACCGGGGAGGATTCGCCGTCAAGGATGACCAGATCGAACCCGCCCGCGTCCATCAGCTGGATGACCATCGGTCCGGTCGCCACCTCGGTGTAGGTCAGCTCCGGAAGCTCAGGATGAATTCGGGTGCCCAACGCCAGGAGAACCTGCTCGCGGGTGCGGGCGTTGCTGCTGTAAACGAGGAGATGCAATGGCTGCTGGCTGGGCACAGCGGAATGGTAGCCCGAAAGGCCCCAATTGATCAGGCTCTTTGGGTGCAGCCCCTAGGCCTTGGAGAAGATGGCGTCGACGGTCAGGGTGGTGATGGCCGGGATCATGCCCATGGTGTTGCCGGTGACACCCCAGCGCGTCCGGTCGATCTGTGTGCTGGCATTGACCTGCACGGTGCCGTCGCCCAGTGGGGTGACCGTGGCCGTCAGCGGCAAGGGCAGCGCGGCATCGCGGACGCGCAGTGTCGCGTCCAGCGCACCGTCAGCCCCGAGGCCGCTCACTTCGACGGTGATCAGAGGGAAATTCTCGGCATCGAAGAAATCGGGCGAACACAGGTGCTCATCACGCTTGCCGATACCGGTTTTCACCGAGGCCGCCCGGATCTGGAGGCGCCCGGATACCGCGCCGCCAGCGGTGACGCTGCCCTCGCCGGTGACGTCGGTGAACCGGCCATTGACCGGGACCAGTCCCCACAGGGTTTTGCTGCCGAACTTGATCGAGGAGCGATCGGGGATCAGGGTCCAGGTTCCGGTGGACGCGGGGTCGGTGAGCACGCTCTGAATTGTCATATTCAGCTCAGCGTAGGCCGCATCAGCGGCGCCAGATCGGCTGGATCGAGGTATTCGTCGATCCGGGTGATCAGTCCGTCGGGGTTGACCTTGACGATCAGACAGGCCCGGAAGGACAGCGGTGCGCCGGTTGCGTCGGTGGCGTGGACGGTGTGCTGCTGCACGAAGCCGCTGGTGAAGACCTGACGGTCGAGAACCTCGTAGCGTCGATCAGTCGTGCTGTCGACGAACCAGGCGATCACCTTCAGCGCCCGCGGCTTGTCGCGGGCCGGGCCGCCACCTGCGCGCCACACGGTGACGTCGTCGGACCACAGTGCGGCCAACTGCGCGCCGTTACCGCTTTCGATGGCGGCGAACATCCGGTCGGCGATGTCGCTGAGATCTGTCATGGGCTCAAGGCAACACCGAGACTGCGCTCAGAGCGTGATTTTCACCGAAAAAGCGATCTGGGCGCAGAGTCGATGTCAGCTCACGCGTCGTAGCCGGGGTGAGCGACCGTTAACCGATGCCGCACCACTTCGCGAAGGCAACTCATCACCTCGGTATCGCGGCCGTCGAGTTCGCCGGCACGGATAGCGGTCGCGAGTGCGTCCTCGTCGGCGTAGCCCAGCAGATCCGGGTGGTCACCGACCTC
>JBMOKE010000171.1:0-4656 GCA_049315425.1 Mycobacterium sp.
GCCCCGCCACAGTGACGCCCCCGGCGAGGGCGAGCAGCGCCGCCGACGCGGCGACGAACGCTTTTACCGGGCGTGGCGGCCGTCGGCGCGTCGGGAAGGCACTCGCGGCGACCGCGGCGATATCGACGTCGCGAGCCACCACCCCTCTCTGCCACAACGCTTGTCGAATCTCTTCCGCACTCTGCGCCCAATCGGCAACCCCGGCGTCAAGCAGAACCTCGTCGGTTCCGGCCAACTCCGCTGCGACATCGGCGACTGATTCACCATCGCTGCGGTCGAGAACCCGCACCGACGAACCGCTGCACACGGCGACGAGTTCGGCGGCGAGTTCGATAACCGCTCCGGCGGGCCGGTCGCTGATGATCAGTTCAGATCGGCTCATCGTGACGACCCGCCCACCCGTCGCGGCTACCGCCTCAACGACCCGGTCCAACCGCGCCGCCGACCACCAGGACGGGTGCAGGACCACCACGGGGCCCCGGCATTCACCCAGAATTGATGCAATAAGCACGCGCCACAGATTCCAGACCTCAACCGGCCGCGCGTCGAGCAGTGCGATCGGGTCGTCAATTCCGTCGAGAGCCGCCGCTACGGTCGCGGCGTCCGGCCGATTGCCTGATCGGCCCCCAAGTGTGCGCACGGTCGCGGGGCCGATTTCCAATACGGTCGGCATCGCCTGACGTTAGAGCCGACGGGCAGGGCCGCGCGCCCTCGATCCACAGGCAGTGCAGGCGTGACAGGTGCCCGAACGGCGCGCCGTGCGAACGTCGGGGGGTCGACAGCGGGTGAGTCTGAAACAATCCCGGCATGAGGTCTCGCCGGATGTCCCTGCACCTGCATGCCGCCGCGATGGCCGTGATCGCCGTCGGCGCCGCCCTAACCGCCTCCCAGTCAGCACCGACCGCCAATGCGATGGGCTGCAACGACATTGAAGTGGTGTTCGCCCGGGGCACCGGTGAGCTACCCGGTCTCGGGCGCGTCGGAGATGCGTTCGTCGACGATCTCCGGGCCAGGGTAGGCAACCGCAGTGTCGGGGCCTACGGGGTGAACTACCCCGCCAGCTATGACTTTCTGACCGTCGCCGATGGCGCCAACGACGCCAGCGCCTATATCCAGAACATGATCAATACGTGCCCGGATACCAAACTGGTGCTGGGTGGCTACTCACAGGGTGCGGGGGTCATCGACATCATCACCTCGGTGCCCTTCCCCGCAATCGGGTTCACCAACCCACTGCCGCCCGACGTCCCCAACCGGGTCGCCGGACTGGCGGTGTTCGGAAACCCCACGGCCAAGCTCGGCCTGCCACTGACATCCAGTCCGGTCTACGGAACCAGGGCGATCGACCTCTGCAACACCGGTGACCCGGTGTGCTCAGACGGCAACAACGTTCCCGCCCACCGCAGCTACGGCCCCGACGGGCTCACCAATCAGGCGGCCGCCTTTGTGGCAAATCTGCTCTAGCCGTCTGTACTGGACGTTTTCGCACCGGCATCGCCGATATGTGAGTATTGGTTGCATGCGCATCTTGACCGCACTGGTCGCCGTGGCGGCGTCCCTGGCACAACTGGCGGCAATGCCCACCGCTCACGGGGCAGGTTGCCCGGATGTGGAGTTGATCTTCGCCCGCGGCACCAGCGAACCCGCCGGCGCCGGCCGCGTCGGACAGGCTCTGGCCGACCAGTTGGTGGCCCAACTAGGCGGCCGCAGTCTCGGCGTGTACGGCGTGAACTATCCGGCTACCTATGACTTCCTGGGCGCCGCCGACGGGGCCACCGATGCCACCAACCGCATCGCGGCGATGTCGCGGCAGTGCCCCGCGACCCGCTACGTTCTCGGCGGTTACTCCCAGGGTGCAGCGGTGGTCGACATGCTGGTGGGTATCCCACCGCTGGGCAACAAGGTCGGCGACGTCGGCTCGGCTCCCCCGCTGCCGGCCAGCCTCGCCGATAAGGTCGCCGCGGTGGCGGTATTCGGTAATCCCTCAACGAAGTTCGGCATCCCGGTGTCAGCCGCCATGGTGCCGTTCGCGGGCAAGGGAATCGATCTCTGCAATGACGGCGACCCGATCTGCTCTCAGGGCCGCAATCCGTTTGCCCATACCAGCTACGAGAAAAGCCCTCTGGTCGGCCAAGCGGCAGGCTTCGTGCTGGGGATGTTCTAACCCGCAGATATCCGCGGTTGGCAGCGCCATCGCGATTCCGGCTACGATGGTCTGATGCTGGTGAGACGGGTGAGCAGTGCGGTGTCAGTGATATCCGCCGTAGCGGCAACGTTGCTCGCCCCGCCGGCACAGGCAGCCACCTGCCCCCAAGCCGAGGTGATCTTCGCCCGCGGGGCGCATGAACCACCGGGAGCCGGGCAGGTGGGTGATGCATTCGTGGATGCCCTTCGTAGCAAAACCGATAAGAGTGTCGGGTTATACGCGGTCAACTACTCGGCAGAAATCGACTTCGTGCCGGGGGCCGATGACATGAGCAGGCGAATTCAGTACGTCGCCGCCAATTGCCCCGAAACTCGGTTGGTATTGGGCGGGTACTCACTGGGCGCAGCCGTCACTGACATTGTTTTAGCCGTCCCATCGCCGATCCTCGGGTTCAACGAGCCGCTGCCGCCGAGCATGAATGATCACATCGCCGCTGTGGCGTTGTTCGGCAACGGGACCCAAAAGGTCTTCGGTCCGGTATCCGAAATAAACCCGATTTTTGGCGCCAGGACCATCGACTTGTGCACCGCCGGCGATCCAATCTGCAACAACAACCAGGATCCGAATACCTGGGCTGATGAATGGCCGTCGCACTTCCAAGCCGCCTATATCGAATCCGGCTTGGTTGATCAGGCCGCTGACTTCGCGGCCGGGCGACTCTAGTCCCGGGTTCGGACATCGCGGGTCACCGCGACGCGGGCCGCCAACTGATCATCAGGCGGGTAGTCCACGCCTGCCAATGTGAGCCCACGAGCCGGCGCGGAAGAGTAGTCACTGGAACGTGCGCTAGCGTCCAATAGCGTTGCGCACCAAGCGGGTTCGCGGCGCCCCTCGCCTACCGCGAGCAGCGCTCCCACCAGTGAACGCACCATCGACCAGCAGAACGCATCCGCGGTGACGTAGGCGGTCACCGCATCACCATCGCGAACCCAGTCCATCCGCTGCAATTCCCGGATGGTCGTCGCACCGGGCCGCTTTCGACAGAACGCGGCGAAATCGTGCAGCCCCAGCAATGATCGCGACGCGTGAACCATTGCGTCGATGTCCAGTGCACGGGGCCACGGTGTGACGAAGCGGGAGTCCTGGGGATCCGTGCCATACGGTGCAAGCGAAAGTCGGTAGACGTAGTGGCGGCGCAGTGCCGAGAACCGGGCGTCGAAACCCGCCGGTGCCCGGACGATTGTGCGCACCCGGACATCCTCGGGAAGGAATCCGGCGAGCCTGCGGACGAGTGCGGCGAATTCAGGGTCCTCGCCCGGCCCGCCGCGGGCGTAGCCGTTACCGACAACGTCGGCAGGGATATCGATGTGAGCTACCTGGCCGGTGGCATGCACGCCGGAGTCAGTGCGCCCGGCAGCGAACAATCGCAGACGCGACCGGAACACCGTCGAGAATGCATCATCGAGAACGCCGGCGACGGTGCGAAGACCGTCCTGTACCGCCCACCCGTTGAAATCCGTACCGTCGTAGGCGATGTCGAGCCGGAGCCGGATCGGCCCGGGGTCAGGACTCGTCAGGCTCGGACTGCTCCTCGGCGACCTCGGCGGTCTCGGCGTCGGCGATTCCGGCATCCTCCGCCTCGATCTCCTCCAATGGGGTCTCCTCGGCGTCGGCCTCGACAGTGTCCTCGGGCTCCGGCTCGATGGGTGCCTGTGCGGCTTCGGCAGCCTTCTTCGCGGCCTTATTGGCGGCGCGGCGGGCCCGATCGGCCTCCGAGGTCACCGTCTTCTCGCGAACCAGTTCGATGACGGCCATCGGGGCATTGTCGCCCTTGCGCGCCTCCACCTTGATGATCCGGGTGTAGCCGCCCTCGCGGTCGGCGAAGAACGGTCCGATCTCGGCGAACAGCGCGTGCACGACGTCCTTGTCGCGGATCTTCTTCATCACCTCACGTCGGTTGTGCAGCGTGCCCTTCTTGGCATGGGTGATGAGCTTCTCGGCATAGGGCCGCAGCGCCCGAGCCTTGGGCTCGGTGGTCTTGATCCGACCATGCTCGAACAGCGATGCGGCCAGGTTGGCCAGCAGCGCCTTCTGGTGCGAGGACGACCCGCCGAGACGAGGACCCTTGGTGGGCTTAGGCATGTGAAACTCCAGCCATTGTGACTACTCCTTTGTGGGGCCGGTCCCCGTATCAGGTAGGACCGGGACGAATTCTCTTAGAGCTGTTCGGTTTCGGCGTAGTCCGCGTCGGCGTCGAGGTCGTAGCTGGCGTCGGCACTCCAGGTACCGGTAGCAACGTCGTAGCCGGCGACTTCGGACGGATCAAAGGTGGCCGGCGAGTCCTTGAGTGACAGGCCGAGCTGATGCAGCTTGATCTTCACCTCGTCGATGGACTTCTGACCGAAGTTGCGAATGTCCAGCAGGTCGGACTCCGTGCGCGCCACCAGTTCGCCGACGGTGTGCACACCCTCGCGCTTGAGGCAGTTGTAGGAGCGGACCGTCAGATCGAG
>JBMOKE010000033.1:0-20362 GCA_049315425.1 Mycobacterium sp.
GCGGCCGCGACCGTTGCCGAACATGCCCATCACGGACGACAGCTTAACTTCCGGGGGCGTCCGCGTGGGCCGAGTACTCAGTGAAAGCTCTCAGTGGCTGTGACCGTGGTGGCCGTGCCCGTCATCATCGTGCCCGGCCGGCTTCTCGACAATCGCGGTCTCGGTGGTCAGGATCATCCGCGCCACGGAGGCTGCGTTGAGCACCGCGGAACGAGTGACCTTGACCGGATCAATGACACCGTCGGCGATCAGATCGCCGTAGGTCAGCGTGGCTGCGTTGAAACCGTGTCCGACCGGCAACTCGCTGACCTTGTTGACCACAACGGAACCATCCATGCCGGCGTTGGTAGCGATCCAGTACAGCGGCGCGGACAGCGACGCGGAGAAAACCTCCACACCTAACGCCTCGTCACCGCTGACCGAGCCACGCAATTCCTTCAGTGCCGATCGAGCCTGTACCAGCGCGCTACCGCCGCCGGTCACGATGCCCTCCTCGACCGCGGCCTTGGCTGCCGCCACCGCATCTTCGACGCGGTGCTTGCGCTCCTTGAGCGCGGTCTCGGTGGCGGCGCCGACCTTGATGACCGCAACGCCGCCCGACAGCTTGGCCAGGCGCTCCTCGAGTTTCTCGCGATCCCAATCGGATTCGGTGCTCTCGATCTCGCCGCGCAACTGCTTGACCCGATCGGCAACGGCCTCATGGGTGCCGCCGCCATCGACGATCACAGTGGCGTCCTTGGTGACCACAACTCGGCGCGCCGAGCCTAGGACCTCGAGGCCGACATCGCGCAGCAGCAGCCCGACATCAGGGTTGATCACCTGTCCACCGGTCACCACGGCAAGGTCATCGAGGAACGCCTTGCGGCGGTCACCGAAGAACGGCGCTTTGACTGCGACAGCTTTGAGCGTCTTGCGGATGGCATTGACCACCAGGGTGGACAGTGCCTCGCCCTCGACATCCTCGGCGATGATTAGCAGCGGTTTACCGGATTGGGCCACCTTCTCCAGCAGCGGCAGCAGATCGGGCAGCGAGCCGATCTTGTCGCGATGCAGCAGCACGAGGGCGTCCTCAAGCACCGCTTCCTGGGAATCGAAGTCGGTGATGAAATACGCCGAGATGAATCCCTTGTCGAAACCGACGCCCTCGGTGACCTCAAGCTCGGTGTTCATCGTGGAGGATTCCTCGACGCTCACCACGCCGTCGCCGCCGACCTGGGTCATGGCCTCGCCGACCATCTCACCGACCTCGGCGTCACGCGAGGACACCGTCGCGACCTGTGCGATACCGGTCTTGCCGGCCACCGGGGTGGCCGAGGCCAGCAGCGCTTCGGACACCACATCGGCGGCACGACTGATGCCCAGTCCCAGCGCGATGGGGTTGGCTCCGGCCGCGACGTTGCGCAGGCCATTGTGGATCATGGCTTGGGCCAGAACGGTGGCCGTGGTGGTGCCGTCGCCGGCGACATCGTTGGTCTTGGTGGCCACCGACTTGACCAGCTGTGCGCCCAGGTTCTCAAACGGGTCTTCCAGCTCGATTTCCCGGGCGATGGTCACGCCATCATTGGTGACGACCGGGCCACCATAAGCCTTGGCCAGCACCACATGCCGGCCTCGCGGGCCGAGGGTGACGCGCACGGCGTCAGCCAGCTTGTCGACACCGGCTTCCATCGCACGACGCGCGGTCTCGTTGAATTCGATCAATTTGCTCATGTGTTGCGTTCCTTGACTTTCGCTTGAGCGCGTTCCGCCCCGGAAACCATCGCGATAGACGCGGGGTTTCCGGGGCGGTTCACGGTTACTACTTGTTGACGACTGCCAGCACGTCGCGTGCCGACAGGATCAGGTACTCCTCGCCGTTGTACTTGATCTCGGTGCCGCCGTACTTGCTGTAGATGACGGTGTCACCTTCGGCGACATCCAGCGGAATCCGCTTCTCGCCGTCCTCATCCCACCGGCCGGGGCCGACGGCGACAACGGTGCCCTCCTGCGGCTTCTCCTTGGCGGTGTCCGGGATGACCAGACCCGACGCGGTGGTCGTCTCGGCCTCGTTGGCCTGTACGAGGATCTTGTCCTCGAGTGGCTTAATCTTCACGCTCGCCACGATGGAGCCCTCCACTGTTATGGCTGTGGCCCGGGGCTGTTCCCCGGACCGAATCGGTTTAACCAGGTGTTCGGCATTCGTCCGTGCCCTCGCGCCGTCATCGCGGGTGCCGACGCAAGCTTTGGCCTCCTGCCACCTAGCACTCTATACCTGAGAGTGCTAGCACTCAAGGGGGGTCCTCTGCGATTCGCCCTGGGCCGAATCAGCCCTGCTGACGGGGTCCGTCGAACTGCCGATGGTCGATGAGTAGGTGGTCTGAAACGTCGCCGACCATCTCGACATCGATGATGCGCTCGGTGAAATACCAACCGCCGTCGTCGCGAGCGAACCGGTCGTGGTAGCGGCCGGCAATTATCGGCTGCAGCGGGATCAGGTCGGTGGCCTGTACGACGCAGAACGTCGAGCGCGCGGCGGCCGTGGCATCGTCGGCGACTTCGACGATCAAGTTGAGAACCAGGTGCCGGGTCTTGGGCGTCCCGGGGCCCTCGCGGTCGGGAAATAGCCGGGTGGTCATCGCAAACAGTCCGGCGACATTCGCGCCGGGCATGGCCGGAGTGTTGGCTCCGCCGAAAGCTGCCCGGCCCAAGAGTTGGCCCATCCCGTCGAAGTCACCGGAGTCGATCAGTTCGGCGTAGCGGTAGACGAGGTCGGTGATCGCCAACCGGTCCTCGACACTCATGTCACCTGCCCGGCGATGACAGGAAGGCCCGGATCGGTCGAGACGTATAACGGTGAGGGCGCCGCACCGGCGGCGAGCAGGTGTGCGGCGAAGGAGGCGATCATGGCACCATTATCGGTGCACAGTCGCAACCGTGGTATGCGTAATGTCAAACCCGCTGCGGTACAGCGCTGTTCAGCGAGTTCACGCAGTCGAGAGTTGGCCGCCACCCCGCCGGCGATCAGCAGGGTGGATACCCCGATTTCGGTGGCTGCGCGGACGGCCTTGGCGGTCAGCACGTCGGCGACCGCCTCCTGGAACGAGGCGGCGACATCGCCGTGGTGTGCGTCAGGGTGAGACTCGACGTAGCGGGCTACCGCGGTCTTGAGTCCGGAGAAGCTGAAGGCGTACGGATCATCTCGCGGGCCGGTCATCCCACGCGGGAAGGCAATGGCGTTGCGATCCCCGTCGCGGGCCAGATCGTCGAGCGCCTTCCCACCGGGATACCCCAGTCCAAGCAACCGAGCCACCTTGTCGTAGGCCTCCCCCGCCGCATCGTCGAGGGTGCTGCCGAGCTCGACGATCGGCTCGGCCAGCGAGCGCACGTGCAGGAGGTGGGTGTGTCCGCCGGACACAAGCAGGGCGACACTCTCGGGTAGCGGACCGTGGTCATAGACGTCGGCTGCGAGATGTCCACCGAGGTGGTTGACCGCGTAGAACGGCACACCCCAGGCCGCGGCGTAAGCCTTGGCGGCCGCCACCCCCACCATCAGGGCACCGGCCAGACCGGGTCCGATGGTGGCGGCGACGATATCGGGACGGGAGATTCCGGCAGCGGCCAGCGCGCGGCGCATGGTCGGACCCATCGCCTCAAGATGCGCGCGGGAGGCGATCTCAGGCACCACACCGCCGTAGCGGGCGTGCTCATCAACGCTGGAGGCCACCTCGTCAGCCAGCAATGCGATGGTGCCGTCCGCCTCGAGCCGGGCGATGCCGACTCCTGTTTCGTCGCAGGAGCTTTCAATGGCCAACACGGTGCGGCTCGTCATGCCGGATCCCTCCGCATGGTGAAGGCATCGGCACCGCTGGGCCGGTAGTAACGCTTGCGCAGGCCGATGGTGGAGAATCCGAGGCTTTCGTAGAGCGCGATGGCCGGGGCGTTGTCGGTGCGCACCTCGAGGTAGATCACACCATCGGCGAACGCGAGCAACTTGGCCATCATGCCGCGGCCGATCCCGTGGCCCTGATAGGCCGGATCCACGCCAATGGTGTGGATCTCGTACTCGAACGGCGGGGTGCGGCCCAGCCGGGCGATACCGGCATAGCCGACCAGCTGGTCGTTCACCCGAGCGGCGACATAACGCAGGTGCGGTGCGCCCACCGCGCGCAGGAACGCGGCCTCGGGCCACGGGTCGTCACCGCCGAACAGCAGCGTCTCGAGTTCGGCGCATCGTGTCGCGTCACTGTCTGTCAACCCGTCATAGACGACGTTCGCGGCGCTCACCGGGCACGCTCGGCGAGCGTCTTGGCATCGGGACGGCGCAGGTACAGCGGAATCAGTGGGTCGGCATCGGCCGCCCAGTCCCCTACCGCCGCAACCAGTCCGGCCGGCGACGGCTGGGCGAAGGCCACCAGTTCAGCGCCTTCGGCCGGGACGTCGGTTGGCGCAGCCACACCGGGGCCGTCGATGCGCACGCCATCGCGGTAGCGGGCCCAGTACACCTCGCGGCGGCGGGCGTCGGTGATGACGAGCACCTCACCGGTCGTCTGTCGGCCGATGGCGTCGAGCGAGCACACCCCGTACACCGGTACATCCAGCGCATGCCCGTATGCGGCGGCGGTGGCCATCCCGACCCGCAGGCCGGTGAACGGGCCCGGTCCGCAGCCCACCACGACGGCGTCGATATCGTCCATCGTCAGATCCGCATCAGCTACTGCGGCAACAACATTGGGTGTCAGCAGTTCCGCGTGCGCGTGAGCATCGACGGTGATCCGCTGGGCGAGCATGGCGATATCGCCGGAATCCTCGCGGCGCAGCATGCCGGCGATCACCGCCGGGGTGGCGGTATCGATGGCTAAGACGAGCCGGGTCATGGCCGGCTCCACTGCCAGGTCGCGGTCCGGGTCTCATCATCGGATCGGCGCTGCAGCCTCACGTCGAGGTGGTGCGCCGAGAGTCGCTCGGCCAAACCCTCACCCCACTCGACCACCACGACCGAGTCCTCGAGGTCGGTGTCGAGGTCCAGGGAGTCCAGTTCGGCAAGGAGGTCGGTGGCACTGTTGTCGAGCAATCGGTACACATCGACGTGCACCATCGCGGGGCGGCCGTTCTGCTTGGCGCGGTGAACGCGGGCCAGCACGTAGGTCGGTGAGGTGACCGGACCCTCGACATCCATCCCCAGGGCAATTCCCTTGGTCAGAGCGGTCTTTCCGGCACCCAGCGGACCGGACAGCACCACGACGTCGCCGGCCCGAAGTTGTCGGCCAAGCCGATCTCCGAGCGCGATGGTGTCGTCAACGCCGGGCAGGGTTGCTGTGCCGCGCTCTAGGCGAAGCTCAGTCACGCGCCGTCGCCCGATCCACCAGGCGAAGCAGCGCATCGTTGATCACCTCGGGCTGCTCGAGCTGCACGAGGTGGCCGGCGCCGGGCACGATCACCAGTTCCGAATCGGGCAGCACCGCGGCCATCTCCTCGGAGTGCTTCGCCGGGGTGAGCAGATCGCGGTCGCCGCAGGCGATGAGCGTCGGGATCCGCGCCAGCACCGGCAGGGCCCCGATCTCGTCGTGGACCTCGAGTGCGTGCAGGAACTCCACCAGGGTGTCGATCGAGGTGCCGTAGATCATCGCCTGGGAGAACTCGACCACGCTGGGGCTGACATCATCGCCGCCGAAGGACGCGGTGCGCAGAATCGGCCGCAGCACCGAACGGGTGGCGCCACGGGTGCGGTGGATGAGCGCCGGTGCATACCGGGTGGCGAACCGGACCGCCTCCAGCGCGGGGTTCTGCAGGATCTCCCCCAGCGGTGAGCGCGGCAGCCCTTCAGCTGCCGAGGAGATCAGCGCAGCGCCGACAACGCACGGACCGTAATGCACAGGGAACTGGCGGGCATGGGATAGCACCGTCATCCCGCCCATCGAATGGCCCACCAGGATTACCGGTCCGCTCGGAACCATCACCTGCAGAATGGTTTCCAGGTCGCGGCCCAGCTGCTCCACACTGTAGGTGTCGATCGGGGCCGCAGCGGACTGCCCGTGCCCACGCTGGTCGTAGAACACCATCCGGACCTGGTCACCCCAGCGCTGCGCCAGTGCGGCGCGTTGAAAGTGGAACGACCCCATGCGCAGACAGAATCCGTGCGCGAACACCACCGTCAGTGGCGCGGTCACCGGGCCGACCTCACGAACCACCAGCGGGGTGCCGTCCTGGGTGGTGACAACGCAGCCACGGTCGGCGTCGAGAAGGGCGAAGTCCTCGCCCTCGTAGGCGTCTTCGATGAGCCGGTGCTGCCGCAATGCCTTGGCGGCGGTTACTCCCGCGACCGCGCTGAGTCCGGCCACGCCGGCCATTAATCCGGCCTTCCGGCCGACGCCGAGCCTATCGGGCATCGGAGCCGGTTCCGATATAGCTGCGCAGCACCCGGCCGCGCGGGCTGGTGACCACCTCATAGTGGATCGTGCCCACCAGGTCGGCCCAGTTCTGCGCGGTCGGTTCACCGGAGGTTCCCGGACCGAACAGGATCGCCTCGTCACCCTCTGCCACATCGACAGCGCCGGGGCCCAGGTCCACAACCAACTGGTCCATGCAGATGCGACCGATATTGCGCCGCAGCCGACCGTTGATGAGCACGTCGAGTCGTCCGCTCAGCGTCCGGTAGACGCCGTCGGCATACCCGATCGGCAGCAGTGCGACGGTGGTGTCGGAGGCCGCGATCCAGGTTTGGCCGTAGGAAACACCCTCGCCGGCCCGCACCGACTTCACCATCGCAACTGGGCACTTCAATGTCATGGCCGGGCGAAGACCCATATCACCACGCTCCGGAATCGGACTGAGGCCATACATCGCGATACCTGGTCGCACCATGTCAAAGCCGAGGTCGGGCCGCGTCATCGCCGACGGCGAGTTCGACAGGTGCGCCACCTCGAAATCAACTCCGCGATTGCGCGCCTCGGCAAGCATCGCGGTGAACCGTTGCGCCTGAAGATCATTGAGTGGATGGTCTGGTTCGTCGCCACAGGCCAGATGCGACATGATGCCCCGCACCCGGATCGCGTCGGCTGCGACCGCACGCGCAAGCGCGGTCAGCACGGCCGGATACTCGGCCGGACCGACCCCACTGCGATTCAGGCCGGTGTCGACCTTGATCGTCACCTGTGCCGTGTGGCCGGTGCGAGCCACTGCGGCAATGAGATCCTCAACCTGCCGCAGTGCGGAGACACCGATCCCCACATCGGCATGCAGAGCTTGATCGAACTCCGTGCCCGGTGGGTGGAGCCAGGCCAGCACCGGGGCGGTGATGCCGTCCGTGCGCAGGGCCAGCGCCTCGCCGATGGTGGCCACCCCGAGCTCACTGACCCCGGCCGCCAGTGCGGCACGGGCGACCGCGGTGGCACCGTGGCCGTACCCGTCGGCCTTGACCACGGCCATCACCTGAGCCGGGCCGGCATGGGAGCGCAGAACGGCGACGTTGTGCGCGATGGCACCGAGGTCGACGACGGCTTCGCCGTTGACCACCGGGGTCTGCGATTGCGTCGACGGAGTCGACGGTGTGGTCTGCATCGTCATGTCACCACCGTGGATTGTCCCACGTCGCCTCACCGGACTGCCGGTAGAGTCGGCCGATGCCGTCGCTTTCCGATGAGGAACTGGATCCACTGCTGGACCAGATTCCGGTATTGGCCGGAAAGCCGCGCCGACTCGAGGATCTGCCGGGCGGCCTGACCAACCGCAATGTGAAGATCACCACCGCGACCGGGACCTACGTCGCCCGCTGCAGTATCAACAGCAAGAACCTGCTGGGCATCGACCGCGATAACGAGTACTTCAACACCCGCGCCGCCGAGCAGGCCGGAGTCGGGGCACCGGTTATCGACTACCGCCCCGATCTCGGCATTCTGCTGGTCGGCTTCCTGGAGGGAACCACGCTGACCAATGCCGATCTGCAACGTCCAGAAGTGCTGGCCCGGGTAGCCGAGGGCTGCCGGGCACTGCATTCCGGGCCCCGGTTCCGCGATCGATTCGACATGTTTGAACGCCAACCGGCCTATCTGAACGCAGTGCACGACAACGGCTTCCAAATGCCGGCCGACTATCTCGACTTCACCGGGCACTTCGCTGAGATCCAGCGGGTCCTCGACGCAGGTGACCAGACCACGGTGCCGTGTAACAACGACCTGCTGGCCGGTAACTTCGTCGACGACGGCACGAAGGTGTGGCTAATCGATTATGAATACTCCGGAAACAATGACCCCTGCTTCGAACTGGGCAACATCTGGGGTGAATGCGGATTGTCGGACGACCAGCTCGCTGAACTCGTTGGCCTGTACTACGGTCGCCCACTGCGACATAAGACGGCCCGCGCTCGCCTTCAGGGAATCGCCGGCATGTATGGCTGGACACTGTGGGGATGCATTCAGAATGGTTCCAGCACTCTGGAATTCGATTTCTGGGACTGGGCGATGCAACGGTACGAGTCCGCCGTCGCCGAGTTCCGCAGTCCAGATTTCTCACGACTGCTGAGCGACGCCCAGGCGTCAGACTAGGAGAACGATGCCGACCTCTACGTTGCCTCAGCGTGCTCAGATCGTCGTCATCGGCGGCGGAGTCATCGGCACCAGTGTCGCCTACCACCTGACCAAACTCGGCAGAGGCGATGTGGTGCTGCTTGAGCAGGGGCAGCTGTCGTGCGGTACGACCTGGCACGCCGCGGGTCTGGTCGGCCAATTGCGCGCCTCGGAGAGCGGCACCCGCCTGGTGCAGTACTCCACGCAGCTGTACGCCGAGCTGGAAGCCGAGACCGGACTCAGCGCGGGCTACAAGCAGTGCGGCGGCGTCACGGTGGCCCGCACGCAGGATCGGATGACCCAGCTTCGCCGGACCGCCGCCAGCGCCGCGGCCTATGACCTCGAGTGCGAACTGCTGAGCCCGGAGCAGGCTTACCAGCGTTACCCGGTGATGCGAACCGATGACCTGGTGGGCGCAATCTGGCTGCCCGCCGACGGTAAGGCCAATCCCACCGACCTGACCATGGCGCTGGCCAAAGGCGCCCGGCAGCGCGGTGCCCGGGTGTTCGAGCGCGTCCGCGTTCTCGACGTCCTGCGCACCGACGGTCGGGTGGTCGGTGTTCGCACCGATGCCGGCGATATCGAAGCCGAGATCGTGGTCAACTGCGCCGGACAGTGGGCCAAGCAGGTCGGCGCGATGGCGGGTGTGAACGTTCCGCTCTACTCCGCCGAGCACTTCTATGTGGTCACCGAGACCATCGACGGCGTACATACCGACCTGCCGATCCTGCGCGATCCGGACGGCTACACCTACTTCAAGGAGGAGGTCGGCGGGCTGGTTATCGGCGGCTTCGAACCCGAGGCTAAACCCTGGGTGGCACCGGATGCCATCCCCTATCCGTTCGAATTCCAACTGCTGGAGGAGGATTGGGAACACTTCGAGATCCTGATGACCAACGCACTACTGCGGATCCCTGCCCTGGAGCACACCGGGCTCAAGAAGCTCTACAACGGACCGGAGAGTTTCACCCCGGATAACCAGTTCATCCTCGGCGAGGCACCGGAGTGCGCGAACTTCTTCGTCGGTGCCGGCTTCAACTCGGTCGGAATCGCCTCGGCGGGCGGGGCAGGGCGGGCACTGGCCGAGTGGATCGTCAATGGATCGCCCACCTCCGACCTCACCGGGGTGGACATTCGTCGCTTCGCGCCGTTCAACGGCAACGTGGCATGGCTGCACGACCGGGTCGCCGAGATCCTCGGCGTGCACTATGAGATTCCCTGGCCCAACCGGGAACTCACGACCGCCCGGCCGTTTCGCCGCTCGCCGGTACATCACCTGCTTGTCACCGCGGGCGCCAACTTCGGCAGCCGGATGGGCTGGGAAAGGGCCAACTTCTTCGCACCCGCCGGACGTGAACCCACCATCGACTACTCCTGGGACAAGCAGAACTGGCTGCCGTGGTCGGCTACCGAACAGATCAACACCCGCACAGCCGTCACTGTGTTCGATCAGACGTCGTTCTCCAAGTACCTCATCAGCGGCCCCGACGCCGAGCAGGCCTTGCAGTGGCTGTGCACTGCCGACATCGCCGTCCCGGTCGGCCGATCTGTGTACACCGGGATGCTCAACAAGCGTGGCACCTACGAGGCCGATGTCACCGTCACCCGAACCGGAGCCCACGAGTTCCTCATGGTCAGCAGTGCGGCATCCACGGAGCGGGACACCGACCACATCCGAAAGAACATGCCGACCGGGGCACGCGCCGAAATCGTCGACCTCACCTCCGCGATGGCCGTCTTCGGTGTGATGGGCCCGAAGTCACGTGAGTTGCTGTCGACTCTGTCCGACGCCGACCTGTCCGATGCCGGATTCGGGTTCGCCACCAGCAGGCTGATCTCACTGGGCTATGCCACCGTGCGCGCGACCCGCATCACCTATGTCGGTGAACTCGGTTGGGAGCTCTACGTTCCCGCCGAGTTCGCCGTCGGTGTCTACGAGGATCTTCTGTCCGCCGGCGAGCGCCTCGGGGTGGCCCGCGGCGGCTATTACGCGATCGAGTCGCTGCGCCTGGAGAAGGGTTACCGCGCGTTCGGCCGTGAGCTCACGCCCAACGACAGTCCGATCGAGGCCGGGCTGTCGTTTACCTGCAAGCTCGCCACCGATATCGACTTCCTCGGCCGCGGGGCACTGGAGCGGGCCAAGGCCGATGGGCCGCGGCGGCGGCTGGTCAGCTTCGCGGTCGATTCGGACGAACCCATGCTGTGGGGCGGTGAGTTGATCCTGCGTGACGGTGAGGTGGCCGGCCAGGTGTCCTCGGCAGCCTGGGGTGCGACCGTCGGGGCGTGCGTCGGACTGGGTTACGTGCGCGCCGCCGACGGCATCGTGGTGACTCCGGACTGGGTACGGGCAGGCAACTACGCCGTCAACGTCGGCGGCGAGGTTTATCCGATCACTGTGTCGCTCAAGGCAATCTACGACCCCGCCAATGACCGAGTTCGCGGCTAGTGTGCGAAGTGCTCCTGGGTGAAGTGACCTGCAGGCCGCGTTGCATCGAGGTGGCCCAGCACGGCGTGCAGGTCCTCCCATAGTGAGCGGGCCAGGTCGGCGGAGAAGCCTTCACGCACCACCACCCGCAGCACTGAGATGTTCTCCGCACCCGGCGGCATCGTGTACGCGGGTACCTGCCACCCGTAGGACCGCAGCGACGCCGAGACGTCGAACTCGGTGTAGCCGAAATCACCGGAGAGTTTGAACGCCACGACCGGGATCTGTGAACCGTCGGAGATGACGTCGAAGTGTTTCGACTCGGTGAGTTGACCGGAGAACCACTTGGCCGTATCGGATAGGCACTTCATCACGGTGGTGTAGCCGGCCCGGCCCAGCCGCAGAAAGTTGTAGTACTGACCGACGACCTGGTTACCGCCCTTGGAGAAGTTGAGGGTGAAGGTCGGCATGTCGCCGCCGAGATAGTTGACCCGGAAGACCAGATCCTCGGGCAGCTGATCGGCATTGCGCCACACGACGAATCCGATTCCGGGATAGGTGAGTCCGTACTTGTGGCCGCTGACGTTGATCGACGCCACCCGCGGCAGCCGGAAGTCCCACTTGAGTTTGGGGTGAAGGAAGGGAACGACGAATCCGCCGCTGGCGGCATCGACGTGGACCGGCACATCGAGGCCCTGATCCTTCTGCAGCTTGTCCAGGGCGGCGCAGATGTCGGCGATCGGTTCGAGCTCACCGGTGTAGGTGGTGCCGAGGATCGCCACCACCCCGATGGTGTCCTCATCGACGTACTCGAGAACCTTCTCGGGTGTGATCACATAGCAGTCTTCGGTCATCGGGATATAGCGTGGCTCGACCTCGAAGTAGCGACAGAACTTCTCCCACACCACCTGCACATTGGAGCCCATCACCAGGTTGGGCGTGCGGGTCTTCCAGGCGTCCTTGCCCTGGGTGGAACAACGCTGTTTCCACCGCCACTTCAGCGCCAGTCCGGCCAGCATCACCGCCTCTGATGAACCCACCGTGGTGGCGCCGATCGCGCTGGCGGCATCGTCGTCGCGCAGATTCTCGGCGTGGAACAGATCGGCGACCATTGCAATACAACGTGATTCGATCGCGGCAGTCGCCGGGTACTCGTCCTTGTCGATCATGTTCTTATCGAACGTCTCGGCCATCAGCCGCTCGGCTTCCGGATCCATCCAGGTGGTGACGAAGGTTGCGAGGTTCAGCCGTGAACTGCCGTCGAGCATGAGTTCGTCGTGGATGAACCGGTACGCCGCCGCCGGTTCCATCTCGTCGTCCGGTAACCGCAGTGACGGGATCGGATTGGTGGAAAGCCGGCCGGTGTAGGCCGGTGCGATCGACGGTGAGCGGTATTTCACATGCGGCATGGGATGTCCTTCGGGTTCACAGGTTGGCGATCGCGTGGCGAATATGGGTAAGGATGCGCGACGCCGAGGTGGGCACCGCCACCGGCCCCGGGTCTGCGGCTGAGGCATTGGCCGCGCGGGCATGGACGAAGGCCGCGGCGGCCGCGGCGTCTGCCGCCGGCAGGCCGGCCGCGAGCAGTGCGCCGATGATCCCCGACAGCACGTCGCCGGAACCGGCGGTGGCCGCCCAGGAGGCGCCGGCGGGATTGAGAAACGTGATGGGTGATCCCGCGATCACGGTGACGTTGCCCTTGAGCAGGACGGTCGCGCCGAATGCATCGGCCAGCCGTCGGGCCGCGGCGACCCGATCCTCCCCGGGTGGTTCGCCTGCCAGCCGGGCGTATTCGCCGGCGTGCGGGGTCAGCACGGTCGGGGCCGCCCGCCGCGTCACAAGGTGCGGATGGGCGGCGAGCACGGTGAGGCCGTCGGCGTCGACGATTACCGGGAGATCACTGGCGAGTGCGAACGTCAGGGCCATCAGCGCCGGCTCATCAGTCCCCAGGCCCGGGCCGACGACCCAGGCCTGAACCCGCCCGGCCGTCGGCGCACTTGGCGCGATGACCACCTCGGGCCAGTGCGATACCACCTCGGCAGCGGCGGCCCCGGCGTACCGGACCATGCCCGAGGTGGCTGCCACGGCGGCCCCGGTGCACAGAATCGCCGCACCGGGGTAGATCGCTGAACCGGCCAGGACGCCGACCACACCCTGGGTGTACTTATCGTCGTTCGGTCCGGGCGTCGGCCAGCGGAGTCTGACGTCGTCGGCGTCGAGCTCGGCAAGATCCGTAGGAGGAAGGTCAAGGCCGATATCCACGAGTTCGACTCGGCCGCAGTCGGCAAGAGCGTGAATCGGTTTGAGCCCACCGAAGGTCACTGTGAGCGCGGCGCGCACTGCCGGCCCGTTGATTGCACCGGTCTGCACGTCGACACCGCTGGGAATGTCAACGGCAACAACCGGGATGCCTGCGGTCTCGACGGCCGCGAACACTGCGGCTGCAGCCGGTTGCAGCGGACCCCGACCGGAGATGCCGACCACCCCGTCGATCACCAGATCGGTTGCGGCAGGCAGGTTCTGCACCACCCGCCCGCCCGCCGATCGGAATGCGCTCAGCGCCGGTGCGTGGGTGCGCTCCGGGTTGAGCAGGATGGCCGACGCGGCGACACCACGGCGGCGCAGCAGAGTAGCCGCCCACAGGGCGTCACCACCGTTGTTACCGGAGCCGACGACAGCGCAGATCCGGCGGCCGGCGACGCATCCGGCGCGGCGATGCAGTTCGGCCGCGACGGCGTTCGCCAAACCGGTTGCAGCGCGGCGCATCAGCGCTCCATCGGGCAGGGCGGCCAGTAGAGGAGCCTCGGCAGCGCGGATCTGCTCGGCGGTGTAGTAGTACCGCATCAGGCGCTATTCGACCGTGACGGATTTGGCGAGGTTCCGCGGCTTGTCGACGTCATAGCCGCGGGCTCGGGCTACCGAGGCTGCGAAAACCTGGAGCGGGACAGTCGAGAGCAGTGGCTGGAAAAGCGTTGATACCGAGGGTATCTCGATGATGTGGTTGGCAAAGGGACGCACCGTGTCGTCACCCTCCTCGGCGATGACGATGGTGATCGCTCCGCGGGCCTGGATCTCCCGGATATTGCTCAGCAGTTTGGCGTGCAGCATCGCGGCGTTCTTGGGTGACGGCATGACGACGATGACTGGCAGGCCGTCCTCGATCAGCGCGATCGGACCGTGTTTGAGTTCACCGGCCGCAAAGCCTTCGGCATGCATATAGGCCAGTTCCTTGAGTTTGAGAGCGCCTTCCAGCGCCACCGGGTAGCCGACGTGGCGGCCAAGGAAGAGCACTGTTGACGAGTCGGCGAACCGACGACCGAGTTCGGCCACCGAGTCCAGATGACCGAGCACCTGCTGCACCAGAGCGGGCATCGACTCCAATTCGCGGTACTCCCGCGCCACCTCATCCGGGTATTTGGTTCCCCTGGCCTGAGCCAGTGCCAGACCAACGAGATAGTTCGCGGTGAGCTGTGCCAGAAATGTCTTCGTGGCCGCCACCCCGATCTCCGGTCCGGCACGGGTGTACAGGACGGCATCGGCTTCGCGGGGGATCTGGCTTCCATTGGTGTTGCAGATGGCCAGCACCTTGGCCTTCTGCGCCTTGGCGTGCCGCACCGCCTCGAGGGTGTCGGCGGTTTCACCGGACTGCGAGATGGCAATGACCAGTGTGCTGCGGTCCAAAACCGGGTCACGGTAACGGAATTCGCTGGCCAGCTCGACTTCCACCGGCAGCCGGGTCCAGTGCTCGATGACGTACTTGGCCAACAGGCCGGCGTGGAACGCGGTGCCGCAGGCGACGATGAACACTTTATCGACCTCGCGCAGCTCCTGTTCGGAGAGCCGCTGCTCATCGAGGACAATTCGGCCGTCGACGAAATGGCCCAGCAGTGTGTCGGCGACCGCGGCGGGCTGCTCGGCGATCTCCTTGAGCATGAAGTAGTCGTAGCCACCCTTCTCCGCGGCCGAGAGATCCCAGTCGATATGGAAGGGGCGGGCATTGGCGGAGTCGTCATTTCCGTTGAAATCGGTGATCCGATAGCCGTCGGCGGTGATCACCACGGCCTGATCCTGGCCGAGTTCGACGGCGTCGCGGGTGTAGGAGATGAACGCGGCGACGTCGGAACCGAGGAACATCTCACCGTCGCCGATCCCGATCACCAGCGGCGTGGACCGCCGCGCCGCGACGATGGTGCCGGGGTCGTCGGCGTGGGCGAAGACCAGTGTGAAGTGACCCTCCAGCCGGCGCAGGACGGCAAGGGTCGAGGCGACGAAATCACCGGCGGTCTCACCGTGCTGGTAGGCGCGGGCCACCATGTGCACGGCCACCTCGGTATCGGTGTCGCTGGCGAACTCCACGCCGTGCGCCTCGAGTTCGGCACGCAGCGCGGCGAAGTTCTCGATGATGCCGTTGTGCACCACGGCGAACTTTCCGGCGGCATCGCGATGCGGGTGCGCGTTGCGGTCGGTGGGCCGACCGTGGGTGGCCCACCGGGTATGACCGATACCGGCGGTCCCATCGATCGCCTCCGCGTCGGTCTGCGCCAGGGCGGCCTCCAGATTGGCCAGTCGTCCGGCTCGACGGTGCACCGTCAGACCTCCGTGACCGTCGAGCACGGCCAGCCCGGAGGAGTCATAACCGCGGTATTCCATCCGCCGCAGAGCATCGATTACGACGTCGCGGGCAGGCCGATGCCCCACATACGCCACGATTCCGCACATACCTGTCAAGGGTAGTCGGCCCGAGCGGCGCAGCCCTGTCGGCTACCGTCGGGGGGTGGCCCGCACGCGCAAACTCTTCGCCGCCCTGACCCGGCCCGGCCCGCACCGGGTTCTGCGCGGTGACCTGGGTTTTGCCGGTATTCCGGGAATCGTCTACACACCCGCCGCGGGCTTGCACCTGCCCGGTGTGGCCTTCGGTCACGACTGGCTGACCGATGCCGCTCACTACGCCGGCACCTGTGAGCATCTGGCGAGTTGGGGCATCGTCACCGCCGCTCCGGACACCCAGCGTGGCCCGGTCCCCTCGGTGCTCACTCTGGCCGCCGACCTGGGCGCCACACTGGACGTGATCTCAGGGGTGCGGCTGGGCGTAGGCGACATCAGTGTGAATCCGAACAAGCTGGGCCTGGCCGGGCATGGATTCGGCGGTGCGGCAGCGGTATTCGCCGCGGCCCGGACCCGGGCGGCAGCGGTGGCGGCGATCTTCCCGTCGGTCACCAAGCCGTCGGCAGAACAGGAGGCGGCCGCGCTGACGGTGCCGGGATTGGTGCTCGCCACCCCCGACGATCAGAAGTCACTGCGCACCGACGCCCTCGAGGTCGCCCAACTCTGGGACGGCGCTGTGTTGCGGGTCGTCAAGAAGGCCAACGCGGCGGGCCTGGCCGAAAAGCGCAACCTGCTGGGGCTGCTGGGGCTTCCGGGGTCGAGCAGCAAGACCCAGAAGACCGTGCGGGCGCTGCTGACCGGATTCTTCCTGTTCCACCTGACCGGCGACAAGACCTACCGCGAGTTCGCCGAACCCGAAGCCACGTTGCCTCGCACGGACTCACCCGATCCCGAGGCTCCCCCGGTGACGCACGAGGACCGCATTGTCGCGCTGTTTCGCTGACCGGATATAACCGGTACATGCGAACCGGAGTATTCCTGTCCTATTCCGGCGGCTTCCGCGAAGCCGTCGAGCAGGTCGCGATACTGGAGAAACAGGGTGTCGATCTGGCTCTGGTCGCCGAGGCCTATTCCTATGACGCGGTAAGTCAGTTGGGCTACCTGGCGGCCAAGACCTCGACCATCGAACTGGGATCCGGCGTGTTCCCGATCTACACCCGCACCCCGACCCTGCTGGCGATGACCGCCGCCGGTCTGGACTACGTCTCCGACGGTCGCTTCCGGCTAGGTATCGGGACGTCGGGTCCACAGGTGATGGAGGGCTTCCATGGCGTGCCGTTCGACGCCCCGATGGGCCGCACGAGAGAGGTCGTCGAGATCTGCCGGCAGGTGTGGCGTCGGGAGAAGGTCTCGCATCAGGGAAAGAACTACCAGATCCCATTGCCGCCGGGCCGCGGCACCGGACTGGGTAAACCGCTGCGCTTGATCAATCACCCGGTGCGCGACCGTATCCCGATCCATATCGCCTCGCTTGGACCGCAGAATGTCGAGCTCACAGCAGCGATCGCCGAAGGCTGGCAACCGGTGTTCTTCTACCCCGAGCGAGCAGATCAGGTCTGGGGTGATGCCCTGCGGGCGGGTAAGGCCAAGCGGGATCCCGCACTCGGCGCCCTTGATGTCATGGTGGGCGTATCTGTTGCCATCGGGGACGATGTCGAGGATCGACTTGACTGGGCCAAACCCCAACTGGCGCTGTATATCGGCGGTATGGGAGCCAAGGGCAAGAACTTCTACCACAACGTCGCCACCCAGTACGGCTTCGGGGAAGTCGCCGATCACATCCAGGATCTGTATCTGTCAGGACGCAAAGCTGAGGCGATCGCGGCGGTGCCCGATGACTTGGTGCGCAATATCTCGCTGATCGGACCGCGCGGCTACATCAAGGAACGTATCGCCGCCTTCGCCGAGGCAGGTGTGACCACACTGCTGGCCACTCCGGTCACCGCTGACCCGGCCGAGTACATCGGCTTCATCGACCAACTGCAGCAGCTGCTGGACTGAAGCGGACTCACTGACCGACCTGCGGCAGTTCATCGGCGGCGATCTCGCACGGGGTGGCGGTGTCATCGACGGCGGCAGGCTCCGCTGCTGGTGTGGGTGGCGTGGGCAGTGTGGCCGGTGTGGGCGGCGGTTGAGCGGCATCGACGGCCGGGGCCGTCACCTCGGCGGCCAGCGGAGCCTCGGCAGCCAGCGGAGCCTCGGCGGCCGATTGCTCCTCTTGCACAACCGGTTTGACGTCAGCGACTGAATCTTTGGTCGGTCCCGGCGGGGCATCAGACTGGGGTGCATCAGACTGGGGTGCATCAGACGGGGTGATATCCGAGTAGGAACCCAAGGCCTGGGCGATCTGATTGATGAGCCCTGCCAGCGAGCCGCCGAAATTGGGTAGCCCGACGCTCGGTGAGCCCGGATCCCAACCCGGCACGGCCTGCTGCGGCGGCATCGACGGTGATGCCGGTGCCGGTCGGCTCGGATCGGGCGCCATCGGGTCGAACGTCGGCCGCGTGGGCGCTAACGGGGTCTCGAATCGGGGCACCGGGAGCTCGCCGAGCCGGGTGACGGCCGTGTCATAGGCCATCGTTGAATCATCCGGCGAGCGCGACAGCACCCAGTCGCCGCGGAGCGCCGTACCGACCTTCGCATCCACCACATGCCCCAGCTTCTCGCTCAGTGCATTCAACTCCGCGGCGCCGTCCCGCAGCGCCGCGACGACGCTGCCGGCCGTCTCGCAGTGTCGCGAGACGAAATCGACCGCGTTGGAACCAGACCCGCCGTGCCAACCCGCCGCCAACGCATCGAGCGCCTCGCGTTGGACGCGCACTGCCTCCTCCGAAGTCACGGCCGCCGCCGCCAGTGCGGCAATATCGGAGTCCAGCGCATCGAGGCGCAACCCATCCTCGGCGTAGTACCAATCCTGGATCGGCTGAGGCTGCCCTGCGACCGCCCCGGCACCCTCGGCAAGCCGTACCCGAACATCGAGAGTCACCGCAGTGCCGCCGCTGAACGCGATTCACCATCGGCGTACACCTGGGCACCGGTCCGCAGTGCCGCGCCCGTCTCCCTGGCCACGCTGGCCCAGCGCGCTACATCTGCCACCACCCGGTCAACCGCGGTTCGGACCGCGTCACCGGCCGGTGCGTGTGCACGCCCCGCCACCGAACCGTCGAACTGCAGGCCAGCAAGTCGGGTTCGAAGAGTGGCGAGCACGATATCGGCCGCGGTATCCATCCGCTGCGCCGCGACGAGCAACGCGGCAGGGTCTACCGATGCTGTTCCCATACCGAATCAGACGCCGTAACGACGTCGATGGTTCCACTGAGCCGGAAATCAGCCCTCGGCGCTCACCGATTTCGCAACCCGATCGGCCACCTGACGCGCGGTGTGCTCATCGGAAGCCTCGACCATGACACGAACGATCTGCTCGGTTCCTGAGGGCCGCAACAGGATTCGGCCGGTGTCACCGAGTTCGGCCTCGGCTTCGGCCACCGCGATTCGCACCGCAGGAGCCTGGGCGGCGGTGGCCTTGTCGGCGACCTCGACATTGATCAACACCTGCGGAATCGACTGCATCGGCGTGGCCAGCACAGCCAGCGACGAACCGGTCTGCGCCATCCGGGCCATGATCCGGAGTCCGGTCAGGATGCCGTCCCCGGTCGTTCCGAAGGCGGGCATCACGATATGGCCGGACTGTTCCCCGCCGAGGCTGTAACTGCCCGACCGCAACTCCTCGAGAACGTAGCGGTCCCCCACACCCGTGGTGCGCACGTCGATCCCGGCCTTGCGCATGGCCAGATGCAGTCCGAGGTTGCTCATGACCGTGGTGACCAAGGTGTTGTCGATGAGTTCGCCGGCGTCCCGCATGGCCAGGGCGAGCACCGTCATGATCGCGTCGCCGTCAACCACCTGACCGGTCGCGTCCACCGCCAGGCATCGGTCGGCGTCGCCATCGTGGGCCAACCCCAGATCGGCACCGTGGGTGACCACCGCGGTCTGCAACTGCTCCAGATGAGTCGAGCCGCACTCCGCATTGATGTTGAGGCCGTCCGGTTCGGCATTGATCGCGATGACCTGTGCACCTGCTGCGGTGTAAGCCCGCGGAGCGGCCACGGACGCCGCGCCGTTGGCGCAGTCGACCACGACGGTCAGCCCGTCGAGGCGCGCACCGACGGCGGCTGCGATGTGATCGAGATAGCGGTCAAGGGCATCGGCCGCCTTGTGCACCCGGCCGATATCGGAGCCGACCGGTCGCACGCCCGGACCCTGAGCCACCAACTCCTCGATGCGGTCCTCGGCGTCGTCATCGAGTTTGTGACCGCCGGGGCCGAAGATCTTGATGCCGTTATCGGGCATCGGGTTGTGCGAGGCGGAGATCATCACGCCGAAGTCGGCGTCGTAGGCGGCGGTCAGGTACGCCACCGCCGGTGTCGGCAGCACTCCGACCCGCAACACATCCACACCCTCGCTGGCCAGTCCGGCGATCATCGCGGCCTCGAGCATTTCGCCACTGGCCCGCGGGTCGCGGCCGACGACGGCAACACTCCGGCCGGCAGGGCCGCCGGCACCCGATGTGGCAAGGCGCCGCGCCGCGGCCGAACCGAGAGCCAGAACCAGCTCTGCGGTCAGATCGCGGTTGGCGACGCCTCGCACACCGTCGGTCCCGAATAATCGGCCCATATGGGTGCCCGATCAGCGCTTGCTGTACTGCGGCGCCTTACGGGCCTTCTTCAGGCCG
>JBMOKE010000172.1:0-4617 GCA_049315425.1 Mycobacterium sp.
CGTCACGGGTGAGGTAGCGCGCCTTGAGCGCGGCGATCTGCAGGGCCACCGCGTGCGCGGCATCCTTACCTTGTGCGGCAGTACCGGATTCGAACTCCACCAGCACGCCCACCGCGGGCGGCAGGTCAGCGGCACGCTTGTGCAGGTAGGTCTCGACGTTGCCGTCGAAGAACTGCGCCCGGCGCAACACCAGCTTCTCGCCGATCTTGGCCGACAGTTCGGCGATGGCCTCCTCGACCGTCTTATCGCCGATCTTCGCCGCGTTGAGGGCGTCGACGTCAGCGGCCTTGGAAACCAGCGCTGCGTCAACAACTTCCTCGGCGAGTTTGCGGAACTCAGCGTTCTTGGCGACGAAGTCGGTCTCAGAGTTGAGTTCGATCATCGCGCCACCCTTGGCGGCCACCAACCCCTCGGCGGTGGCCCGCTCGGCGCGCTTGCCGACATCCTTGGCGCCCTTGATCCGCAGCGCCTCGACCGCCTTGTCGAAGTCGCCCCCGTTGGAGGCGAGTGCGTTCTTGCAGTCCAACATTCCCGAGCCGGTCAGCTCGCGGAGCCGCTTGACGTCGGCGGCGGTGTAGTCAGCCATCTCAGCCTTCCGTGACTTCTACGGTCACCGACTCGTCTGCGACCGGGCCGGGCTCGGTCGGAGCCGACTCGATGGCCGCGCTGGCCAGCAACTCCTGCTCCCACTCGGCCAGTGGCTCGGCCGCGGCCCCGGGATCGGCACCCGCCTTGTCGCCGCCACCGGCACCGCCGCGAGCCTGCAGACCCTCAGCCACCGCCGAGGCGATGACCTTGGTCAGCAGGGCAGCCGAGCGGATGGCGTCGTCATTGCCCGGGATCGGGTAGTCGACCAGATCCGGGTCGCAGTTGGTATCGAGGATCGCGATGATCGGGATATTGAGCTTGCGGGCCTCCGCGACGGCGAGGTGCTCCTTGTTGGTGTCGATGACCCAGATGGCCGAGGGCACCTTGTTCATATCGCGGATACCGCCGAGGCTGCGCTCGAGCTTGTTCTTCTCGCGGGTCAGCATCAGGATTTCCTTCTTGGTGCGACCCTCGAAGCCACCGGTCTGCTCCATGGCCTCCAGTTCCTTGAGGCGTTGCAGACGCTTGTGCACGGTAGAGAAGTTGGTGAGCATGCCACCGAGCCAGCGCTGGTTCACATAGGGCATGCCGACGCGGGTCGCCTCTTCGGCGACGGACTCCTGGGCCTGCTTCTTGGTGCCGACGAACATCACCGAACCGCCATGGGCGACCGTCTCTTTGACGAACTCGTAAGCCTTGTCGATGAAGGTCAGCGTCTGCTGAAGGTCGATGATGTAGATGCCGTTGCGGTCGGTGAAGATGAACCGCTTCATCTTGGGATTCCAGCGTCGGGTCTGATGCCCGAAGTGAGCGCCGCTGTCAAGCAGCTGCTTCATGGTTACAACAGCCATAGTGGCTATGTCCTTATGAGGTTGTCGGTTGTCGCCCGGCGACGGGTGTAGCCGGACCCTGGCGCCTGCTTGCAAGCCGACCCGGCCTTGGGGATTCCCCTCTGGACGAGACCAACCGGCGTGCGTGGGACAAGTGTCGACATGGCGACCTTGTATACAGACGCGCGAAGTCAACCCGCTTGCGCGAGTTGCGTGTCGAAGTTTACACCGCCGAAAGGGGTGCTCTGTCCCCAGCGCCCGAGCTGTGCACAACCGGGGGCAGTGCGCACTACGAACCCAGTCGCAAGGCGCTGAACTGTGCGGATGCGGTTCGTGGCGGCTCTGGTCGTGGCGTTGGCGTTGGCGTCGTCGGCGCCGGCCCGCGCCGACGATATCGGGCTGCAGTGGCCGCTGCGGCCGGGCGTTCCGGTCGTCTGTCGGTTATTCGACGCCCCCTCCCCGGATTGGCAGCCCGGTCATCGCGGTGTCGACCTGATCGGCGTGCCCGGTCAGCCGGTCTACTCCGCCGGGGCGGGAACCGTGGTGTTCGCCGGCCTGCTGGCCGGACGGCCGATCGTCTCGGTGGCCCACCCGGGGGGGCTGCGGACCAGCTACGAGCCGGTCGAGGCCGCCGTGCGCCCGGGGCAGGTGGTCGCGCCGTCGAGCGCTTTGGGACGCCTGGCGCCGGGGCATCCGGGCTGTCCGGCTTCGGCGTGCCTGCACTGGGGTGCGATGTGGGGACCGGCCTCTCGGGCCGATTACCTGGATCCGCTGGGGCTGCTCATGACGACGCCGGTTCGGCTCAAGCCGCTGAACCCCTAGCGCGGGTCAGGCCCTCGGGTGGGCCTGGTCGTGGACGGCGCGCAGCCGGGCGACGGTGACGTGGGTATAGAGCTGAGTGGTGGCCAGGCTGGTGTGGCCCAGGAGTTCCTGCACGACGCGCAGATCCGCCCCGCCTTCCAACAGATGGGTGGCCGCACTGTGACGCAATCCATGCGGTCCGATATCGGGGGCGCCATCGACGGCCGCCATGGTCTGGTGCACCACAGTTCGGGCCTGCCGCGGGTCGAGCCGGCGCCCGCGCGGGCCCAGCAGCAGGGCCGGGCCGGAATCCGACGTGACGAGGGTGGGACGACCGTCGACGAGCCAGGCATTCAGTGCTGCGCCGGCGGGCTTGCCGAACGGAACGGTGCGCTGTTTGTTGCCCTTGCCCAGAACCCTCAGCAACCGGCGGTCCCTGTCGATGTCGTCGATATCCAGGCCGCACAGTTCACTGACGCGAATTCCGGTGGCGTAGAGCAACTCAACGATGAGACGGTCGCGCAGCGCTAGCGGGTCGCCCTGCTCAGCTCCGAGGTCAGCGGCATCCATCGCGGCTAGTGCCTGATCCTGGCGCAACACCGCCGGTAGGGTGCGGCGGGCCTTGGACACCTGAAGCCGGGCGCCCGGGTCGACCGACAACACCCCGCGCCGGGAAGCCCAGGCGGTGAAGGTCTTGGCCGCCGAGGTGCGCCGCGCCAACGTGGTGCGGGCCGCGCCCGCGCCGGCCTGGGCGGCCAGCCAGCCGCGCAGTACCGGCAGGCTCAACGCTGCCAGTCCGGCTCCGGGGGCTCGCTCGTCCAGGAATGCGAACAGTGACCGCAGGTCTGCCAGATAGGCCCGGCGGGTGTGCTCGGAGCGGCCGCGTTCCAGCGCGAGATGCTCGGCGTACTCCTCAAGAATCGCCGCGTACCCGTCGTTCACTGTCCCACCGTCGCAGATCAGCCCCGGACCATCAGTCAGCGACGCGGGCGTGTCCGGCTCCGAAACCGTCACGGACGCAGTCGTACCTGGGCTCCCCGTAAGTCGGGCACCGAGGTCGCACCGATCAGCTGCATCGTGGTCCGGATCTCCTTGTCCAGGATCTCGACCACCCGGGCCACTCCGTCATATCCCCCCGCCATCAGGCCGTAAAGATAGGCGCGGCCGACCAGGGTGCCGTGGGCGCCAAATGCCAGTGCCGCAACGATGTCGGTCCCGCTCATGATGCCGCCGTCGATATAAACCTCAAGCTGGGCCCCTACCGCCTGGACTACCGCGGGCAGGATCTCAAGTGGGACATTGCCCCTGTCTATCTGACGGCCGCCGTGATTCGACAGCACTATCGCATCGACGCTGAGCTGAGCGATCAGCACCGCGTCATCGAGGCTCTGCACACCCTTCACCATGAGCTTGCCGTCCCACACGCTGCGCAACCAGACGACATCGTCGGCGGTGATGCCCGGGTCGAATACACGGGTGAGTAGATCGCCGACAGTGCCACCGGTGGAGTCGAGGGAGGCAAATCGCAGCGGCTCGGTTGTGAGCAGGTTCATCCACCAGCGAGGAAACCGGGCCATCTCGGTCATTGTGCGCAGTGTGAGCTGGGGCGGGATCGTCAAACCATTGCGGACGTCACGTAGGCGGATACCACCGACCGCGGTGTCGACGGTCAGGATCAGGGTGTCGTAGCCAGCGTCCTGTGTGCGGTGCGGCGGCCGCGAGATGTTCGATCGACGTCGTGCCCAAAGTCGAGAGCCCGTAGGGGATGCCGTAGCCGCGAGCGACCTCGGCCACGGCCGGTTCGCCGACGTGATTGATCAGTCGGGTGAATCCGGTCGGTGCGAGCGCGAAGGGCAATGCTGATCGGACTCCGAGCAAGTCGACTCCGGTATCCACCGATGACACATCGCGCAGCACTCGGGGGCTGAACTCGACGCGCGCATAGGCGTCGCGCGACCGATCCAAAGTCGCCTCCGAGCCGGCGGCTCCGTCCGTGTAGTCGAACACCGCCCGCGGCACCCGCCTACGGGCGAGTTCTCGGACGTCCCAGACGCTGCCGCAACGCGCTAGGCGCCGCTGAACCCGAGACTTGGCGCGATCCGGTGTGCCGATCAAAGGCATGATCTCGCGGGGACGCGGCATCCGTCGCCCAGCCAACCGAACCTCCTCCACGCGCGCGAGCTATTCCTGTACTCAGGTCACAAACGCTATCGCCACCGATGATCGGCGGCTTGGACGTTTCGGCGGGCAGCTGGTAGTAGTTTCCCTTCCATGGCCACGTCACCCAAGGACCCCCACTGGTGGCAGGTGCTCGGAGGCTTGCCATTCGCCGCTGCCGTCCTAGTGGCGGGCAATGCGCTCTACATGCTCCTCGTCGCAGTCGGCAATATCACCGACT
>JBMOKE010000173.1:0-4582 GCA_049315425.1 Mycobacterium sp.
AGTATTCGGCCCGCAGCCGGGCGGCGATGATGTCGAAGGTGTGGCGTGCCATGATCGCGCCTTCTCGCCGGATGCTCTCTTCGGGCACGTCGAGCACCCGATCCAGCCGCACCCAGCTGGGCCGGCCCTCGGCATCCCAGTCTCCGGAGCCGATGCCGATCCAGGCCTGGTCATCGGCGTGGTGCAGCTGACTGGAGAGCATCAGCCCGAGCAGGGTTTGGCGTTCCCGCCCGACCACCAGGACCGGACGATCCTTACCGCGGGTGGGGTCATCCTCGTAGACCACCCAGGTCCAGACGATCTCTCCGGGATCTGCCTGGCCGTCGAGGTCGGGTGCATAGATCACCGTGCGGGCCCGGTGAGCGGTGGGCAGGCTGTTGCTGGTGACAGGTCGGCCTGCGGTGATCGCAGTGGGCGCCTCGGCGGGCAGCGCGGTGGCGACGAGCGCTTCGAGGCCCAGCCTCAGGCCGTGCTGGATGGTCCGCTGAATGGCATTCGGATCCAGTTGACGGAACAATTTCGGAGCCTCGGTGAAGACCAGGTGCTCCGCCAGCCGTTGAAACGTCCTCCACTGCGACGCCATTCTGAAAAGCATAGGCCAGATCCGACACTCGGCGGCGAGTCGCGATTGTGTTCGGATGCCCAGGTGTCGATACGCTGGGCAGGCCGGAAACCTCGTGTGAAAACCCTCGTACGAATACCGCTCACCAGGAGATTCCCATCAGCAGTTTCGCCGACCGGACGTTCACCGCGCCGGCGCAGATTCGGAACTTCTGCATCATCGCTCACATTGATCACGGGAAGTCGACGCTGGCCGACCGGATGTTGCAGCTGACCGGAGTGGTGTCGGACCGTGACATGCGCGCCCAGTACCTGGACCGGATGGATATCGAGCGTGAGCGCGGGATCACCATCAAGGCCCAGAACGTCCGGTTGCCGTGGCGGGTCGGTGACACCGATTACGTTCTGCACCTGATCGACACCCCGGGCCACGTCGACTTCACCTACGAGGTTTCCCGTGCGCTGGAGGCGTGCGAGGGCGCGGTGCTGCTGGTCGACGCCGCCCAGGGCATCGAGGCTCAGACACTGGCGAACCTGTATCTGGCGCTCGACCGCGACCTGACGATCGTTCCGGTCCTCAACAAGATCGACCTGCCGGCTGCCGACCCGGAGCGCTACGCCGCAGAGCTCGCACACATCATCGGGTGTGAGCCCGGCGACGTGTTGCGGGTGTCGGGCAAGACCGGCGCCGGTGTCACCGAACTGCTTGATGAGGTCGTCAGAGTGGTGCCAGCACCCGTCGGTGACGCCGACGCGCCTGCGCGCGCGATGATCTTCGACTCGGTCTACGACATCTACCGCGGTGTGGTCACCTACGTGCGCGTGATCGACGGCAAGCTCACCCCGCGCGAGAAGATCAAAATGATGTCCACCGGCGCCACCCACGAACTGCTCGAGGTGGGCATCGTCTCGCCCGAGCCCAAGCCCACCGAAGGCCTCGGGGTGGGCGAGGTGGGCTACCTCATCACCGGTGTGAAAGACGTCCGGCAGTCGAAGGTCGGTGACACCGTCACGTCCGCGCGCCACGGCGCGACCGAGGCGCTCACCGGTTACCGCGAGCCCCGGCCGATGGTCTATTCGGGCCTGTACCCGGTGGACGGATCGGACTACCCGAACCTGCGCGACGCCCTGGAGCGCTTGCAGCTCAACGATGCGGCGCTGGTGTGGGAGCCGGAAACGTCGGTGGCGCTGGGCTTTGGCTTCCGCTGCGGATTCCTGGGCCTGCTGCACATGGAGATCACCCGGGAGCGCCTTGAGCGCGAGTTCGATCTGGACCTGATCTCAACCTCCCCGAACGTGGTCTACCGGGTCGTTGCCGAAGATGGCGCCGAGAAGGTCGTCACCAACCCGTCGGACTGGCCGGATGGCAAGGTCCCGATGATTTACGAGCCGGTCGTCAAGTGCACGGTGATCGCGCCGAGTGAGTTCATCGGAACCATCATGGAGCTGTGCCAATCGCGTCGAGGCGAACTCGGCGGCATGGACTATCTCTCCCCGGAGCGGGTCGAATTGCGCTACACCATGCCGCTTGGCGAGATCATCTTCGACTTCTTCGATTCGCTGAAGTCCCGCACCCGCGGCTACGCCAGCCTCGACTACGAGGAGGCGGGCGAGCAGGAGGCTGCACTGGTGAAGGTCGACATTCTGCTGCAGGGCGAGCCTGTCGACGCCTTCAGCGCCATCGTGCATAAGGACGCGGCCCAGGCCTACGGGCAGAAGATGACCACTAAACTCAAGCAGCTCATTCCGCGGCAGCAGTTCGAAGTACCCATACAGGCGGCTGTCGGCGCGAAAATCATTGCCCGCGAGAACATCCGGGCCATCCGCAAGGACGTGCTTTCCAAGTGTTACGGCGGCGATATCACCCGCAAGCGCAAGCTCTTGGAGAAGCAGAAGGAAGGCAAGAAGCGGATGAAGACCATTGGCCGGGTCGACGTACCGCAAGAAGCCTTCGTCGCCGCGCTGTCCACCGACGCTCCTGGTGACAAGTCGGCCGACAAGACCCGGAAGTAGGGGGCTCATCACAGGAGACTGTTCAGTCGTTCGTCGACGATGCGCCCGAGCGGTCGGCGTCATCGTGGCGAGCGGCATGATGGCCGCCTGCACCACTGCCGTCGACGGGTCGGCCATGCGTCAACCGCCCTTAGCGCTTGAGCAGGCTCTGCCCACTGCTGAACAGGTGCGGGCCGCGGTGGGGAATCCGCTGGATGCGACCAGTCAGCCGGTGGTGGGTTCGATTGATGTGTTGCCCAACGGAATTCGCGGTAATGATGCGGTGGATCCGATCGAATGCCTCGGAGCGATCACACCGCTGATGCGGTGGGTCTACGAGAAGGGCGATGTGCGCGGCGTGGCCTGGCAGGATTTTGCTCGCTTCGGTGAGGGGCAGACGGTCTCGAGTGCCGATACCGGTGTGGTGCGGTTTGTCTCCGACGCTGAGGCCTCCCGGATGTTCTCCCAGTTCGTGACGAGGTGGCGGTCGTGCGAGGGAGGACGGGTGGGGATCAACGCAGGAGGATCTGATCTCGGACTGAGCGTCACCGACGTGGCTGTAGTCGGCCCGATTCTCTCGGCCACCATCCTCAGCGGAAAGAGTGACACCGACGCCGGGTTTCCGACCGAGCACGCCGTCGGATTGTCGGCCGACTGCATCGTGGATGTGGATGTCGCGGTGACTGCTCCGGATCCCGCCAGACGAGTGGCCACCACCAGAGCCGTCGACCTCGCCCGGGCGATGTTGGACAATCTCAGCAGGTTGCCCTGAGCCGTTACTGCGTCGCGTTGGCCGGCTGAAAGACCCCGGTGCCGTCAGCGAGTTCCTCTGCCCGGATGACGTGCACCACTGCATTGATGAGCGCCAGGTGGGTGAATGCCTGCGGGAAATTGCCCAGGTGCCGACCGGTGCGCGGCTCGATCTCCTCGGCGTAGAGGTGGAGCGGACTGGCGAAGGACAGCAGTCGCTCGCACAGGTGCCGGGCCCTCTGGATCTCTCCAATCTCCACCAATGCCGACACCAGCCAGAACGAGCAGATAGTGAAGCTGCCCTCCTCCCCGGACAGGCCGTCGTCGGTCTCGTGGGTGCGGTAGCGCAACACCAGGCCTTCCTCGGTGAGTTCATCGGCGATCGCGAGCACAGTGGCGCGCACCCGCGGGTCGTCGGAAGGCAGGAACCGCAGCAGCGGAACCAGCAGCAGCGAGGCGTCGAGAGCGGGGTCGCCGTAGCGCTGGGTGAACACACCGCGGGAGTCCACGCCATGGGCCAGGATGTCGGCCTTGATCTCATCGGCGATCACCCGCCACTGCTGGGCGTAGCTCGTTGAGCCCTGCAGGTCGGCCAACTTCGCGCCGCGATCCAGCGCCACCCAGCACATCACCTTCGATGAGGTGAAGTGCTGCGGTTCACCGCGCACCTCCCAGATGCCGCGGTCGGGCTCCCGCCAGTACTTGATGGCCTCTTCGACCTGTTCCTTGAGCACCGGCCAGAGTTGGTCGGAGATGTTCTCCCGGGACTTGGCGTGCAGGTACACCGAGTCGAGCATGGTGCCCCAGATGTCGTGCTGGCGTTGGTTGTAGGCGCCGTTCCCAATCCGCACCGGCCGGGCGTTGTCGTAACCGGAAAGGTGGGTCAACTCTTCCTCGACGAGTTCGCGTTCACCACCCACCGCATACATCACCTGAAGCGGTTGTCGCTCGCCGTTGTTGGCACCCGACACATCAGCGATGAACGAGAAGAAGTCATCGGCCTCGCGGTCCAACCCCAGCGTGTACAGACCCCACAGCGCGAAGGTCGAGTCGCGCACCCACGCGTAGCGGTAGTCCCAGTTGCGCTCGCCGTGCGGTGTCTCGGGCAGCGACGTGGTACTCGCCGCCAACAATGCTCCCGTCGGCGAGTACGTCAGGCCCTTGAGGGTCAGCGCGCTGCGTTGCAGGTAGGAACGCCACGGATGGTCGGGAAACTGACCTATGTTGATCCACTGCCGCCACGCCTCGCTGGTCTGCCACATCTTGTCGGTGGCTTCCT
>JBMOKE010000174.1:0-4515 GCA_049315425.1 Mycobacterium sp.
GGATCCCCGCATCGCGGGACTGATTGGCCGCGTGCAGCTTTCGGCTGCCCCACCGGGAGCCGTACAGGAACTGCGCGAGGCAGTCGCCGCCTTCGCCGCGGTCAAGCCATCGCTTGCCTGGGCCGAGACCTACCCGGGAACGCTGTCCTACTATCTCGCCTCAGCGTTCGGCGAGGTGTGGATGCAACCCTCGGGCACCGTAGGGCTGATCGGATTCGCCAGCAATGCGCTGTTTCTGCGCGATGCCTTGGAGAAGGCCGGTATTCAGGCGCAGTTCGTGGCGCGCGGCGAGTACAAGTCGATGGCCAATACGTTTACCGAAGACCACTACACCGACGCGCATCGGGAAGCCGACAGCCGGTTGATCGAAAGCCTGCACAGCCAGGTGTGGCAGGGGATCGCCGAGTCCCGGGGGCTCAGCACCGCCGTACTTGACGAGCTTGCCGACCGGGCCCCACTGCTGCGTGACGATGCTCTCGCCGCCGGGTTGATCGACCGCATCGGCTTCCGGGATGAGGCCTACCGCCGTATCGGCGAGCTTACCGACGGCGCAACCGACCTCAACGACCCCGACGGTGATGACGCGCCGCCGCGGCTCTTCCTGTCCCGCTACGCCCAAACCCGTGAGAACCGACCATCGCTGCGCAAGAAAGACCCCGCGCTCGCGCTGGTCACGGTGAGTGGTCCGATCGTCAGCGGCCGCGGCGGTCCGGGGCTGTCGCCGTTCGGACGCTCGAGCGCCGGTGGTGACACCATCGCCGCAGCGTTGCGGGAGGCCGGCGCCGATGATGACGTGAAAGCGGTTGTACTGCGGATCGATAGCCCGGGTGGTTCGGTCAACGCCTCGGAGACGATCTGGCGGGAGGTCGGTCGTATCCGCTCAGCCGGCAAGCCGGTGGTCGCCTCGATGGGCGCGGTCGCGGCGTCCGGGGGCTACTACATCGCGATGGCCGCCGACGTGATCGTCGCCAACGCCGCGACGATCACCGGTTCCATCGGTGTGGTGACCGGCAAGCTGGTGGCGCGCGAACTCAAGGACCGTCTCGGCGTCGGATCGGATGTGGTTCGGACCAATGCCAATGCCGATGCGTGGTCTGTCAATTCACCGTTCACCGACGCCCAGCACGACATGGTCAGAGCCGAGGCGGATCTGTTCTACGACGACTTCGTGCGCCGGGTGGCCGAGGCCCGGGGGATGTCGGTGGCCGACGTCGAGTTGGCTGCCCGCGGGCGAGTATGGACCGGGGCCGATGCGTCGGAGCGCGGCCTGGTCGACGAGCTCGGCGGTTTGCGGACCGCAGTGCGCCGCGCCAAGGTGCTCGCCGGTCTCGATGTCGATGCGCGGGTACGACTGGTGGGCTATCCGGGGTCGTCGGTGTTGGATTTTCTGCGGCCCAGGGCCTCATCGCAACCGGCTGCGGCGTCGCTGCCCGATGCCGCGGCTGCTTTGGTGCGTGGAGTTGCCGGTGGCGTGATCGCCAACAGCGAGCGCAGCCTGACCGGAGCGACGGCGCTGTGGTTGGGAGACTGGCGGTTCTGAGGGCGTCAGCGCCCGGCGCTGACGTAGACGATCTCGCCAAGCGGGTCGTAGTCGCCGCGGTCGGGCGGGCGCAAACCGCTGTGGATGAACAGTGCGTCTCCCGGTGTCGCTGTGACCTGCCAGCCCGTGGCGCCCAGATAGTCCATGGCACTGCTGCGCGGGCCGGGGTAGATCAGGTCCGGCATTTCGATGTCGAGGCCGCGAGCGCGCATATTCGCCGCCATCTCCCGCACCTTGGCGGCGTCGAAATCGATGATTCCCGAGGCGTATTCGGTCGCCACTGCACTGCCGGGTGCGCTCAACGCGGTGATCGTGTCAAAAAGCCGGTCCTGCGCATCGGGCGGCAGGTAAATCAATAAACCCTCGGCCAGCCATGCGGTCGGCGCACCCGGATCGAAGCCGGCCGCCCTCAGTGCAGTGGGCCAGTCCCCTCGCAAGTCCATGCCGACGGTCCGGCACTGCGCGATTGGCTGTGCGCCGAGATCGTTCAGCACACCGGTTTTGAAGTCGATGACCCCCGGCTGGTCGATCTCGTACACCACCGTTCCCGGCGGCCAGTGCAACCGGTAGGCGCGGGAGTCCAACCCCGAGGCAAGGATCACTGCCTGTCGAACATCTCCGTTAACACATGTGGAGATGAAGTAGTCGTCAAAGAACTTCGTGCGCATGGCCATTCCGGCGATCATGGCCTGCACCCGCTCCGGCTCGGTGTCGCCGAACGGTGAGCTTTCCAGGGTTCCGTCGATCATCTTGACGAAGAAATCGATACCGACCGCCCGCACCAGTGGCTCGGCGAACCGGTCATCGATCAGACGGCGCGGGTCCTTGGTTGCCAACGCCCGGCCGGCAGCGACCATGGTCGCTGTCGCTCCAACTCCTGAGGTCAGATCCCAGCTGTCGCCATCGGTACGTGCCATTACGCGCCTGAGTCCAATGTCGCTGACAGGTACTGAAATCCGGCGAACTTCGCAGTCATCTCGTCATCGTGGTGTTCGAAACCGTTGGCGGCGAACAGATCCTGAACCAGACTGCCGCTGACCTTCCAACCCAGTCCGGTGAGGTGGTCGATGACGTGGCTGCGCTCACCGGTATAGACCAGTGCGGTCAGGTCGTCCTGGAAACCGAGCCGCCGCCAGCGGTCCTCCTGGGGTTCATCGCACTCAGCAGGCGCGTCGGTGAATACGTCCATGCTGGGCATGAACTCGGTCGCCAGCTGGCTTCCGGCTGCACTGAGCGCGGTGATGTGTTCGAATAGCCGGTCCTGGGCGTCCGGCGGGAGGTAGATCAGCAGCCCCTCGGCGATCCACGCCGTCGGGGTGCCGGTATCGAATCCGTGGTTGGTCAACGCTGCCGGCCAGTCGTCGCGCAGATCGATGCCGACATTGCGTACTTCGGCAGTCGGTTCGGCTCCCAGACCCGCCATCGTCGCCGCCTTGAAGTCGATCACGGCGGGTTGGTCGACGTCGAACACGACGGTTCCGGTCGGCCAGGCCAGCCGGTAGGCCCGGGCGTCGAGGCCCGAGGCCAGGATCACCGCCTGACGGACGCCAGCAGCGGCAGTCGCGAGAAGAAAGTCGTCGAAGTAGCGGGTGCGCACCGCCATCCCGTGGGCCATCCGCTCCACATCGGAGCCACCCGGCACCTCGCCTGCCAGCGTTGCCGTGAAGTGCTCGATGCCGACCGCGGTAACCAGTGCCTCGGCCCAGGGATCATCGATCAGGCCGGCGCGGCTGGCGATCGCCCGTGATGTGGCCACTGCGGTCGCGGTGGCGCCGACGCTCGACGCGAGATCCCACGAGTCACCGTCGCGGCGGCCTTTCTGCGGTGGCGTCATTGGTTGCCTTACTTCCGGATTGCCTTGATGGACAACGATTTACGCAGTGGAGCATTCGCCGGATCGTCGGGAAAGTGACGACCGTAGGTGGCAAATATCTCCGGTCGTGGGCGGGCATTTACCTGCCAGCCCAATCGTTCGAGGTAGTCCACGACGGGCTGGCGTTCGCCGCCGTAGAACAGTGCACCGAGGTTGAGGTCCAAACCGCGGTCACCCCAGTGGGTACTCATCGCCGCCGCACGATCGGCGATACCGGTTCCGCCGTCGGGGTGGTACTCGGTGGCGATCCGGCTGCCCGGAACCGACAGTGCGGTGATGTTGTCGAAGAGTCGGTCCTGGGCATCTGGCGGCAGATAGACCAGCAGACCCTCGGCGATCCAGGCCGTCGGTACGCCTGTGTCGAAGCCGTGTGCGCGTAGAGCCGCGGGCCAATCCTCGCGCAAGTCCACTCCGACGGTCCGCCGGTCGGCCTCGGGGGAGGCGCCGATGCCTGACAGGACCCGGGACTTGAAGTCGATGACGTGCGCCTGGTCGATCTCGAAGACGGTGGTGCCCGCCGGCCACGCCAGCCGGTAGGCGCGTGAGTCGAGCCCCGAGGCCAGAATGACGGCCTGGCGAAGACCGGATCCCTGGGTCGCCGCGAGCAAGAAGTCGTCGAAGAACTTGGAGCGGACGGCGACCACGTCGATCAGCAGCTGGAGGGAATCCTGGTCGGCCAGGATGGCGTCGTCGTCCAGCACCCTGGTGAAGGCCTCAATTCCGACCGCCCGCACCAGGGGGTCGGCGAACGGGTCGTCGATCAGGGGGTCTTGCTGGCGACTGGCCAACGCGCGCGCGGCAGCCACCAGAGTCGCAGTCGCGCCGACACCGGACGCCAGGTCCCAGGTGTCGTCATCGGTGCGCGCCATGGGAGCCTTTCGAATCGCGGCAGCGGTCCGCCACTCTTACTTAGCTAATATAACCAGCCGCCCGAGGCAGGGGCGCCGCACCCCGAATGGATTCCCGGCCGGCCTGGGCGAACTGTTAGTCTCGTAGACTGTTCCAACGCGCGTCTTCGTCGACTTCATTCGGCGGTGATCTGCGCCTAAGAAGGTTTATCCGAACGCTGGCCCGGCCAGCCGCATCGGCAGGCCACGACTAT
>JBMOKE010000034.1:0-19802 GCA_049315425.1 Mycobacterium sp.
CCGATGGGAATCGCCACCCAGCGCACCATCGTCCGTGAGGCCGTCGGCGTGGTGGGTGCCATCACACCGTGGAACTTCCCGCACCAGATCAATCTTGCCAAGATCGGCCCGGCGCTCGCGGCCGGCAACACCGTGGTGCTCAAGCCCGCCCCGGATACCCCCTGGTGTGCAGCGGTTCTCGGTGAACTAGTCGGCGAGCACACCGACATCCCGCCGGGCGTACTCAATATCGTGACGTCTGACGACCATGCGGTAGGGGCGATGCTGTCGTCCGATCCCCGCATCGACCTGGTGTCGTTCACCGGTTCGACCGCGACCGGACGCGCGGTCATGGCCGCCGGCGCCGCAACGATCAAGAAGGTATTTCTGGAACTGGGTGGCAAGTCGGCGTTCCTCGTCCTCGATGACGCCGATCTCGCCGGGGCGTGCTCGATGGCGGCGTTCACCGCATCGATGCACGCCGGTCAGGGCTGCGCGATCACCACCCGTCTGGTGGTACCGCGGCCTCGCTATGACGAGGCCGTCGCCGCTGCCGCCGCCACGATGTCCGGGATGAGACCCGGGGACCCGCTGGATCCCGGAACCATATGTGGCCCAGTCATTTCCGCCCGTCAGCGCGATCGGGTGCAGTCCTATTTGGATCTTGCGATTGCTGAGGGCGGCACATTCGCGTGCGGTGGAGGCCGACCCGCAGACCGTGACCGTGGGTTCTTCATTGAACCCACGGTGGTCGCCGGTTTGACCAATGACGCCCGGGTGGCGCGCGAGGAAATCTTCGGTCCGGTGCTCACGGTGATCGCCCACGACGGCGATGACGACGCGGTTCGCATCGCTAATGATTCGACGTACGGGCTGTCAGGCACCGTGTTCAGTGCGGACCCGCAGCGCGCGCAATCGGTGGCCAACCGCCTGCGGGTCGGCACCGTCAATGTCAACGGCGGTGTCTGGTACTCCGCAGACGTGCCCTTCGGGGGCTACAAGCAGTCGGGCGTGGGCCGGGAGATGGGTGTAGCCGGTTTCGAGGAGTATCTCGAGCTGAAAGTCATTGCCACCGCGGTCTAATCACCGGGGTCTAGTCAGGCCACACAAGGAGAGTTGATGGGACAGTTCGACGAGAAGGTAGGCATCATCACCGGCGCCGGTGGTGGCATCGGCCAGGCGTACGCAGAAGCACTGGCCCGCGAGGGTGCGGCCGTGGTGGTCGCCGATATCAATACCGAGGGCGCTGAACGGGTTGCCGCCGGAATCCGGGCCGAAGGAGGTACCGCACTGGCCGTACCGGTAGACGTCTCGGACGTCGAGTCGACCAAGGCGATGGCCGATCGCACATTGGCTGAGTTCGGCGGTATCGACTACCTGGTCAACAACGCCGCGATCTTCGGCGGTATGAAACTGGACTTCCTGGTCACCGTGGACTGGGATTACTACAAGAAGTTCATGAGCGTGAATATGGACGGAGCGCTGTTGTGCACCCGGGCCGTCTACCGCAAGATGGCCAAACGGGGTGGCGGCGCCATCGTCAACCAGTCGTCGACCGCGGCATGGCTTTATGCCAACTACTACGGTCTGGCCAAGGTCGGCATCAACGGCCTTACCCAACAGCTTTCGCGCGAACTGGGCGGGCAGAACATCCGCATCAACGCCATCGCGCCGGGCCCGATCGACACCGAGGCCAACCGCACCACCACACCGCAGGAGATGGTGGCCGATATCGTCAGGAACATTCCGCTGAGCCGGATGGGTCAGCCGGAGGACCTGGTCGGTATGTGTTTGTTCCTGCTGTCCGACCAGGCGAGGTGGATCACCGGGCAGATCTTCAACGTCGACGGTGGCCAGATCATCCGGTCGTAGTGAGGGAGTTCGGCAGTGGTTGATTCGGGGACTGATCCGAGGACTGATCCGAGGCTCGGCTATATCGGGCTGGGCAGTATGGGCGCGCCGATGGCCACGCGGTTGGTGGGCTGGCCGGGTGGTCTGGTGGTGTTCGATATCCGCGATGAGGTCATGGTGCCGTTCGCCGAGGCCGGAGCGAGCGTGGCCGGCAGTGTCGCCGACGTCGCCGCGGCCGACGTCATCAGCGTCACGGTGCTCAATGACGAGCAGGTGCGCGAGGTGGTGGCAGAGCTGGCTCGTCATGCCTCGCCGGGCACGGTGATCGCGATTCATTCGACCATCGGCGCTGCCACCGCGGCAGAACTCGCGCGCGATATCGCACCGCAGGGTATCCACGTCATCGATGCGCCGGTCAGCGGGGGAGCGGGTGCGGCTGCCAAGGGTGAGCTGGCGACGATGGTCGGTGCGCCACGCGAGGTCTACGAGCGCGTCAAACCGATGTTCAAGCAGTGGGCGTCGCTGGTGATCCATGCCGGCGAGCCGGGTGCGGGAACGCGGATGAAGTTGGCCCGCAACATGCTGACCTTCACGTCGTTCGCCGCCGCTGCTGAGGCGATGACGCTGGCCGAGGCCGCGGGCCTGGACCTGCAGGCACTCGGACGGGTGGTTCGGCACACTGATGCGCTGACCGGAGGCGCGGGCGCAATCATGGTGCGCGATAACACCCACGAACTCGAACCTGGACATTGGCTCTACGACACCTTCACCCACACCCGCGGTCTGGGCGAGAAAGACTTGAGCCTTGCTCTGGCACTGGGGGAGTCAATCGACGTCGATCTGCCGCTCGCTGAAGTGGCGCTACGCAACCTGGCCGCCGGGCTCGGTGTACCGCATGAGCAATCAGCTCCACCCGAGAAGGAGTGAGAAATGGATGAGTTGCGCCGTAAGGGCCTGGCGAAGATGAACGAGGTCTACGCCTGGGAGATGTCCGATATGCCCGGCGACTTCTTCGCACTGACCGTCGACCACCTCTTCGGCAACATCTGGAGTCGACCCGGACTATCGATGCGAGACAAGCGGATCATGACGCTGTCGGTGGTAACCGCACTCGGCCTGCCGGATCTGGCCGAGATTCAGGTCAATGCCGCCCTGGAGAACGGCGAGATGACCTCTGATGAGTTGCGGGAGATGGCGCTGTTCATCACGCACTACGTCGGCTTTCCGCTCGGCTCGGGCTTCAACGGCGTGGTTGAGCGGGTCGCCGCCAAACGCCGCAAGACCGCAGCCGCCGGAAAATCCGATGACAAGAAGGCCAACGCCGGCAATGCGGTGAAGATGCACGGCGGCAAGAAGTCCTCCACCGACACCTGAGGAGACAGCCTCCGATTAGGGTGAGGTGCGTGCGCGTCCTTGTGATCGGATCCGGTGCCCGCGAACACGCCCTGTTGCTCGGGCTACGAAAGGACCCGGGGGTCGACTACCTCGCGGTCGCGCCCGGCAACGCCGGCACTGCGACGGTGGCCGAACAGTACGACGTCGATGTCACCTCCGCCGATGCGGTCACCGCGCTGGCCACCCGGCTGCGTGCCGACCTGGTGGTGATCGGCCCCGAGGTGCCCCTGGCTCTCGGCGTGGCCGATGCGATTCGAGCCGCAGGCATCGCCTGTTTCGGTCCGTCCAAGGATGCGGCCCGGATCGAGGGTTCCAAGGCCTTCGCCAAGGATGTGATGGCCGCCGCCGGCGTGCGTACCGCCGCCAGTGAGATCGTCGACAGCCCCGCCCGTCTCGATGCCGCTCTGAACCGGTTCGGCCCCGCCGTCGGTCAGCCTGCATGGGTGGTCAAAGACGACGGCTTGGCGGCCGGTAAGGGTGTGGTCGTCACCGCCGAGCGCGATGACGCCCGGGCACATGCCGCTGCTCTGCTGGATTCCGGTCACCCGGTGTTGCTGGAGTCCTACCTGGACGGCCCGGAGGTGTCACTGTTCTGTCTCGTCGACGGTGCGACGGTAGTGCCGTTGGTGGCGGCTCAGGATTTCAAGCGGGTCGCCGACGGTGACGCCGGGCCCAACACCGGGGGCATGGGCGCCTACGCACCGTTGCCATGGCTTCCGAAATCTTCTGAGTCCGCGATCGTCGGTGATGTGGTCGAACCCGTTGCGGCCGAAATGGTGCGCCGAGGCTGCCCATTCTCGGGTCTGTTGTACGCCGGATTGGCGATGACTTCCACGGGGCCCGCGGTGGTCGAGTTCAATTGCCGCTTCGGTGATCCTGAGACCCAGGCGGTCTTGGCTCTGCTGACATCCCCGCTGGGTGGTGTGTTGTACGCGACCGCGACCGGAACTCTGGCCGACTTCGCACCACTGCAGTGGCATGACGGCTATGCGGTGACCGTCGTGCTGGCCGCGGAGAACTACCCGGGCCGCCCCCGCTTCGGCGATGTCATCACTGGCGCAGAGGCGGAAGGGGTGCTGCACGCCGGCACGTCCCGTCGCGAGGACGGTGCCGTGGTCTCCTCTGGCGGGCGGGTGCTGTCGGTCGTCGGAACCGGTGTCGACCTGCCGGCCGCGCGTGCCGCCGCATACGGGGTGATGTCGTCAGTTCGATTGCCGGGCGGTCATTTCCGCACCGATATCGGACTTGCTGCGGCCGAGGGCCGGATCATATTGTGAGCTGTTTCGCGCCGCGTTGACGTCAAGGCCGGGCGCGCAGGCGCGAGATGAATATCGTCTGGGATTTCAGGCCGTCAGCAGTGGAGCCATCCAGCCGATCTCGGCGGGCAGCTGCGCGCTCCAGAAGCCGGCGTCGTGCCCGCCTGCGGAGAAGCCGCCGGCAGGCGGGTTCGGTAACTGTGCGATGAATTGCTTGGTGGCCGCATAGAACGGGTCGCTGTAACCGCAGTCGATCCGGATGGGTATCGACGCCAGCGCGGGAAGGCCGAACACACTGTTGGCGGCGAAGTCATCGGGTCCGTCGAACGCGCCGGGCGCACTCGCACCAGAGGATAGCCATAGCGCCGGACTGACCGCGCAGATCGCCGCGGTGCGGGCCGCTCCCAGTCGCGCGCCCAGCAGCAGCGCGCCGTAGCCGCCCATCGACCACCCGAGGAAGCCCACCCGCGAGGTGTCCAGACCCTGTTCGTCGAGCATCGGAAGCAACTCGCCCAGCACCATCGCACCGGCGTCTTCACCCCAGGTGCGCCGGTGCCAATAGCTGCCGCCACCGTCGACGGCGACGACCGCGAATGGCGGTAGACCCGCGCTGACCGCCTGGGCCAGACCCTGCTCGACACCGCCTGCCATGACCGCGGCGGCATCACTGCCCTTGCCGTGTAGGGCGATTACCGGTCGCAGTGCCCCGGTCTGACCTGGCGGGCGCGCGATGGCGAAATTGGTGGTGACGCCGCCGCGTGCGGTGGAGACAAACGATCCGGTGGTGAGTGTCGGCGTGGTGTTGGCGGGCCACGGTGTGAGCGCCGCACCGAGTGCGGCGGCACCGGCGGCACCGGCTCCCAGTCGCAGAGCGGCGCGCCGATTGATATCCGGCATTCCACCATCCTGCCCCACCCGTCACGTCTTCGCGCAAAGCACGATGTGCGCTGCGGTGCGACTGGCAGCATGGCGAAGGTGACCGCAGCGGTTACCCCCAAAGGAGAAAGACGGCGGTACGCGCTTGTCAGCGCTGCCGCCGAATTGTTGTGCGAAGGCGGGTTCGACGCGGTGCGCCATCGGGCGGTGGCGCGGCGGGCGGGATTGCCGCTCGCGTCGACGACCTACTACTTCTCATCGTTGGACGAGTTGGTCGGAAAGGCCGTCGAGTACATCGGAGCCACCGAGGCCGCCCAACTGCGAGCCCGGCTGCAGGACCTGCCGCGACGGCGCCGTAGCACCGGTGCCACCGCCGACCTGCTGCTCGAACTGCTGGCAGGTGAAGAAAGCAGCGAGCAGTTGATCTCGCGCTATGAGCGATACATCGCCTGTGCCCGCCATCCGGCGCTGCGTGGTGTCGAGCGGCGACTGCTGCAACAGCGTGTCGACGCTGTCGTCGAGGCCGTGACCCGCTCGGGCCGGAGTGCCCGGGTGGACATGGTGACCGCGCTGGTCTGTGCGGTCGATGGGGCGGTGGTCTCGGCGCTTGTTGCCGATACCGGCGGTCCCCGTGAAACCGCCCGTGCAACCCTGATTGACGTGATTGACGTACTGGCTCCTATCGAGCAGCGGGTGTGATCTTGGATTTTTCCGCTGTCACCCGCCCGGTGACGGATCTGCTGGATGGCGCGATGGATCGCGCGCTGGTTCTCGGCTACACGAGGATCGGCTCCGGGTTACGGCGGCGCTGGTGGCCGGCCGACCCGGCTCCGGATGCCCTGGTCGGAAAGCGCGTTCTGGTAACCGGTGCGACGGCCGGCATCGGCCTGGCCATGGCGCGGGCGTTCGCCGGGCTCGGGGCGACGGTGTATCTGCTCGGTCGCAATGCTGCCAAGGTGCGTGGTCGCGTCGCCGAGATCGTCGATGAGCTTCCCGGCGCAGATGTGGTCGGGGAGGTATGTGATGTCTCCGACCTCGAGGCGGTCGCGACCTGGTGCGCTGACTTCTCCACCCGGGTACCGGCGCTGGACGGGCTGGTTCACAACGCGGGTCTGATGCCCTCACAGCGCGTCGTCACCCGTGAAGGTCATGAGGTACAGCTGGCCACCCACATCCTCGGGCCGCATCTGATGACCGAGCGGTTGCTGCCGTTGTTGCGCGCGGCCCGCGGAGCCTCGGTCGTGTTCGTGTCCTCAGGCGGCATGTACAGCAGCCCATTGGTGATCGATGATCTGGAATCCAGTCAGGGCTACAACGGGGTTCGCACCTACGCCCGCACCAAGCGGATGCAGGTGGTCCTTGCCGACTCCTGGGCCCGACGGCTTGCCGGCACCGATATCCGGGTGGAGAGCATGCACCCGGGATGGGTGGATACCCCGGGGGTGGCGGAGTATCTGCCCCGCTTCCGCGTCATCACCAAACCGCTGCTGCGGGAGGTGGCCGACGGCGCCGACACCGCAGTGTGGCTGGTGGCGACCCGACCACCGTCGGAGCCCGGCCATTTCTGGCACGACCGCGCCCAGCGACCGACCACCTTCGGCTGGCAGCGCCACGAGAACCCCGCCAAGGTGCGCCGGTTCCTCGATGAGGTCAGTGTGATGACCGGTACTTCTGATGCGTGGACGGGTCTTCGGGCCTGAGTTGTGCCGGGGTGACGATGCATCCGGTCTCCGTATCCCCGTACACCGTCACATCGTTGGGCCGTTCGCTGGCAAATCGCGCGATGTAGGCGCAGAGCACCGCATCGATGGGATCTTCGGCCCTGCGTAGCTGGGCCTTGCGGGTTGCGGTCTGCACACTATGCCGCAGGTCTGTCCATCCAGCGGATCGGAGGTCGATGGCCGGGCTGGCCGTCCGCAACCCTTCGATAAAATCTATGAGCCGCAACAACTCTGACTGCAACTGCGGAAAATCACGGCCCTGCTTCTGCTTGTACTTCAGTGTCCGGTCGAGGCCGAACAGCACCACACTGGCGGCATGGGGATACACCTCGAGGGCGCGCCTCGGTGATGACGGGCGAGGGTCCAGGTCCAGGTCCAGTGCCGTGCACAGTCGTGCTGCCCGACCACCATCGGCGAACCAGGTCAGGCCGGTGTTGGCCGGATGCGCGCCGGCGTCGAAGCGGCGGAAGTCGCGGTTCAGTGCGGCCTCGCACGGACGGTTACCCGAGGCGTTGGTGACTACCAGCGGCGCGTCGAAGGCCACCACACAATCACCGCCGACAAAGGGTGTCAGTTGCGCCAGGACGTCCGCATCATCGCCAGCTACCGCAACATGGCAGAGGGCGCCGTTGCTGTCGAGTGCGGCCACACCCGTCGGGCTACGTTGACCCCAGGCGAGGTCGACTCCCACGAAGTACACACCCCAAACCGTAAGCTGTGTGATTGTGACCACCCGTGCCGCGATCCCCAACGTGCTGGCCAACCGGTACGCCAGCGCCGAAATGGTGGCGATTTGGTCGCCGGAGGCCAAAATTGTCGCTGAGCGCCGACTCTGGTTGGCGGTGTTGCGGGCGCAACGGGAACTCGGTGTTGAGGTCCCCGAGGCGGCGATCGCCGACTACGAACGCGTTGTCGAGCAGGTCGACCTGGCCTCGATCGCGGCCCGCGAGCGCGTTACGCGCCATGACGTCAAAGCCCGTATCGAGGAATTCAACGCCCTCGCCGGTCACGAACACGTCCACAAGGGCATGACGAGCCGGGATTTGACCGAGAACGTCGAGCAGTTGCAGATTCGGCAGTCGCTGCAACTCGTGCATGCCCGCGGAGTGGCGGTCGCGGCCCGCCTTGCCGAGCGGGCGACCCGTTATCGGGACCTGGTGATGGCTGGGCGTAGCCACAATGTCGCCGCCCAGGCCACCACCCTGGGCAAGCGGTTCGCCTCCGCGGCCGAGGAGACGCTGATCGCGGTGACCCGTATCGATGAGCTCCTCGACCGCTACCCGCTGCGCGGTATCAAAGGCCCGATGGGCACCGCGCAGGACATGTTGGATCTTTTCGACGGTGATGCGGATCGTCTCGGCGAACTTGAGCGACGCGTCGCGGACTTCCTGGGCTTCACCGCGATGCTCGACAGTGTGGGCCAGGTGTATCCGCGGTCGTTGGACCACGACGTCGTCTCGGCACTGGTGCAACTCGGTTCCGGACCCTCGTCGTTGGCTCACACCATTCGGCTGATGGCCGGTCATGAACTGGCGACCGAAGGGTTCGCACCGGGGCAGGTCGGATCCTCGGCTATGCCGCACAAGATGAACACCCGCAGCTGCGAACGGGTCAACGGTTTACAGGTGGTGTTGCGTGGCTACGCGTCGATGGCTGCGGAACTGGCCGGCACGCAGTGGAATGAGGGCGACGTGTTCTGCTCGGTAGTGCGCCGGGTCGCGCTTCCCGACGCGTTCTTCGCCGTCGACGGTCAGATCGAGACGTTCCTCACCGTGCTGGAGGAGTTTGGTGCCTACCCCGCGGTGATCCAGCGGGAGCTGGATCGCTACCTGCCGTTCCTGGCCACCACCAAGGTGCTCATCGCAGCGGTACGCGCCGGCGTAGGCCGCGAAGCCGCCCACGAGGTGATCAAGGAGCATGCGGTGGCTGTCGCGTTGGCCATGCGGGAACGCGGTGCCGAGCCGGATCTGCTCGACAGGCTGGCTGCTGATCCGCGGTTGCCATTGGACCGGGCCGCACTGGATGAGGCCTTGGCCGACACCGAGTCATTCATCGGGGCGGCAGGAAGTCAGGTGGATCGGGTGGTCGCGGCGGTCGGTGAACTGGTGAGCGCTTACCCGGATGCGGCCAATTACACCCCGGGCGCGATTCTGTAACCCGATGTCGAACAAGGACGTCGAATTGAGCGATATCGACTTCACCGACCTCGATAACTTCGCCGATGGCTTCCCCCACCCGTTGTTTGCGATCCACCGCCGTGCGGCCCCGGTTTTCTGGCATGAGCCCACCGACAACACCCCCGACGGTGAGGGTTTCTGGTCGGTTGCCACCCACGTCGAAACCCTTGCGGTTCTGAAGGATCCGGTGACCTACTCCTCGGTCACCGGGGGAGAGCGGCCCTTCGGCGGCACCCTGCTGCAGGACCTGTCCGTCGCCGGTCAGGTGCTCAACATGATGGACGACCCTCGGCATGCGCGCATCCGGCGGTTGGTCAGCTCGGGCCTGACTCCACGGATGATCCGCCGGGTGGAGGACGACCTGCGCACTCGTGCCCGTGCTCTGCTCGATGGGATCGAGCCCGATGTCACTTTCGACTTTCTCGTCGATGTGGCTGCTGAGCTACCGATGCAGATGATCTGCATCCTGCTGGGTGTGCCTGATTCCGAACGGCATTGGTTGTTCGAAGCCATTGAGCCGAGTTTCGACTTCGGCCGATCTCGCAAGGGTGAGGTCGGGCGGTTGTCAGTCGAGGATGCCGGTTCGCGTATGTACACCTACGGCACCCGGCTCATCGCGGAGAAGCGTTCCGACCCCGGCGACGACATGCTGTCCATCGTGGCCAACGCCACGGTCGAGGATCCTGATGCGCCGTCGATGTCGGACACCGAGTTGTACCTGTTCTTCAGCCTGCTGTTCAGCGCGGGTGCGGAGACCACCCGCAATGCAGTTGCCGGTGGGCTGCTGGCCCTGGCCCAACATCCCGACCAGTACCGGCGGCTGCGGGAGACCCCGGCGCTACTGGCGAGCGCTGTTGAGGAGATGGTGCGGTGGACCACGCCGTCGCCATCAAAGCGGCGCACCGCCACCCGCGACACCAACCTCGGCGGGAATTCGATCAAGGCCGGGCAGAAGGTGTTGGTATGGGAGGGTTCGGCCAACCGAGATGAGGCCGTCTTCCGTCATGCCGATGAGTTCGATGTCGGCCGGAATCCGAACCCGCACCTGGGTTTCGGGCAGGGTGTGCATTACTGCCTGGGTGCCAACCTGGCCCGGCTCGAACTGCGGGTGCTCTTCGAGGAGTTGCTGGCGCGATATTCAGACGTGCGCATCGTCGCACCGGTGGAATGGGCCCGCAGTAATCGGCACACCGGGATCAGACACCTGTTCGTGGCGCTCAACCCGTAGACAATTCAGGGTGCCGAAGTCACCCTCGCCACGCCCGCAGAACGTAACTCCAGTGCCGCCAGGCCGCGCACCGCGTCCGGATCCTCGCGCCGCCAGGCACCCACCGGGTCCCCGTTGACCTCGGTCAGCTTCCGCAGCGGCCGATTGGCCAGCGCCCGCAATGCGAGTAGTTGCTCGCCGGCGGGGGTCTGGGCCAACGTGATCACGGTCCACTTGCGGCGGAAGAACCGGATCCGCAAGAACAGCCACGGCATACAGATCGCGAGGATGGGAGGGGCGGCCACCGCGAGGGCCAGCAGTACCGCCAGCCAGGTGGCGGTGGTGTTGAGGTTCTGTCCGGCGCCGGCTAGGTCGAGGGCGGCCTTGCTGGCGGCGCGTAGCGGTGTGGACACCGCATCGCCCACCAGTGGGATCCGGTCGGCGCTGTCGCCGGCTGAATTGAGATTCTCCGAGATGCCGGTTGCGCCATCTTTAACCTGGGTGCCCACCCCCGCAATCGCCGCGATCGCACGATGCACGCCGAGGCCGACCAGCACCCAGACGCTGATCCACAAGGCGACGAGCAGATCACTGACTACCTGGGCGGTGAGCCTGCCCGGGGTGGTGGCGTAGGGAAGGAAGCGCGATTTCATGAGTGTGATCCCAGCACAGTCGCCCGGCCGGCGGCCGATAGGCTGACCCGGTGCGTCCTGCTCTGACCGATTACCGCCACCTGGCCAGCGGCAAAGTTCGTGAGCTGTACCGCATCGACGACGAGCACCTGCTGTTCGTAGCGTCTGACCGCATCTCGGCCTTCGACTACATCCTCGACACTCTCATTCCGGATAAGGGCCGCATCCTGACCGCGATGAGTACGTTCTTCTTCGGTCTCGTCTCGGACCACGGTGGGGCGCCCAACCACCTTGCCGGCCCACCGGACGATCCACGTATCCCCGCCGAGGTGCTCGGCCGTGCCCTGGTGGTGCGACAACTCGATATGGTGCCGGTCGAGTGCGTCGCGCGCGGTTATCTGACCGGCTCGGGACTGCTGGACTACCAGCGCTCCGGAGCGGTGTGCGGTATTGCACTGCCAGCCGGGCTTGTTGAGGCCAGCAGGTTCGACCGCCCACTGTTCACCCCGGCGACCAAGGCGGAACTCGGCGCCCACGATGAGAACATCTCGTTCGACCGGGTCGTCGAGATGATCGGCGCCGAACGCGCCGAACAGTTACGGGCCCTGACTCTGCAGACCTACAACCTGGCCGCCGAACACGCGCTCACCAAGGGAATCATCATCGCCGACACTAAATTCGAGTTCGGTGTGGATCGTGACGGGCGACTGGTGCTCGCTGATGAGGTCTTCACCCCGGACTCGTCGCGGTACTGGCCCGCCGACAGCTACACCGAGGGTGTGGTGCAGGCCAGCTTCGACAAGCAGTTCGTGCGTAACTGGCTGACCGGACCGGAATCCGGCTGGGACCGCCAGGGCGCCGCCGCGCCGCCTCCGCTGCCGGAATCCATAGTTGAGTCGACCCGTGCGCGCTACATCGAAGCCTACGAGCGGATTTCGGGTTTGAGGTTCGCCGACTGGTTTGGCGCGTGAGGTCACACCAGCCTGATGTGGCCGGGCGGGCGGCTCCGGTTCCCAAACGCGTAGAAACTCGCCGCGTTCACCACGACGACGTGTTCGTCGACCCGTATGAGTGGATGCGCGACAAGTCCGACCCGGAGGTGATCGCCCACCTGGAGGCGGAGAACGCTTACGTCGAGGCGCAGACGGCCTATCAGGAACCCCTGCGGCAGCAGATCTTCGATGAGATCAAGTCACGAACCAAGGAAACCGATCTGTCGGTGCCGGTGCGTCGCGGCGACTGGTGGTACTACGGCCGTAGCTTCGAAGGCAAGCAGTACGGCGTGCACTGCCGGCGTCCTGCCGACGGACCCGATGATTGGGAGCCTCCGGTTCTGGACGAGCACACTCGCGTCCAGGATGAACAGGTTCTGCTCGACGAGAATGTCGAAGCTGACGGCCACGACTTCTTCTCACTCGGCGCCAGCAGCGTAAGTATCGACGGCAACGTATTGGCCTACTCCACCGATGTCGTCGGCGACGAGCGCTACACCCTGCGGTTCAAGGACTTACGGACCGGCGAGCTTTACCCGGATCTGATTTCCGGTATCGGCCTGGGAGTCACCTGGGCCGCCGATAACGCAACGGTCTACTACACCACCGTCGACCAATCCTGGCGTCCCGATACCGTATGGCGCCACAGCCTCGGCTCAACCGGACCCGACGAGCAGGTTTTCCACGAACCCGACGAACGGTTCTGGGTGGCGGTGGGTCGTACCCGAAGCAACGCTTACATCCTGATCGCGGCCGGATCGTCGATCACCTCCGAGGTCCGATTCGCCGACGCCTCCGAACCCCAGGCATCTTTCACTGAAGTGCTGCCCCGTCGTGAAGGGGTCGAGTACTCCGTCGAGCACGCCGTGATCGGTGGCGAGGATCGGTTCCTGATCCTGCACAACGACGGCGTACCGAACTTCACCCTCGTCGATGCCCCGGTCGACAACCCGAGCGCACAGTCGACATTGATCGCTGCGCGTGACGATGTCCGCCTCGAAGGTGTCGATGCCTTCGCCCACCACATCGTCGTCCACTACCGTCGGGAAGCGCTGGCACGGCTGCAGCTGTGGCCGATCGGCGATGGTTACGGCACTCCGGAGGAGATCAGCTTCGATTCGGAGTTGATGGCCTGCGGGCTGGCCGGCAATCCGAACTGGAACCCACCTCGCCTTCGGGTCGGCGCCACGTCGTTCATCACCCCGATGCGGATCTACGACATCGACTTGGCATCCGGTGAGCGAATCCTGCTGCGCGAACAACCGGTTCTCGGCGACTACCGCCGGGAAGACTATGTCGAGCGCCGCGACTGGGCGTTAGCGCCGGACGGAACCCGGATCCCGATCTCGCTCATCCACCGCTCCGGCGTCGAGACTCCCGCGTCGGTGGTGCTCTATGGCTATGGCGCCTACGAGTCCTCAGAGGACCCGCGGTTCTCCATTGCGCGACTCTCCCTGCTCGACCGCGGCATGATCTTCGCAATCGCTCACGTCCGCGGCGGTGGTGAGATGGGAAGGCTCTGGTACGAACAGGGCAAGCTCCTGGAAAAGAAGAACACCTTCACCGACTTCATCTCCGCCGCAAGCCATCTCATTGATTCGGACCTGACCCGGTCGACTAACATCGTCGCACTTGGCGGCAGTGCGGGCGGACTGCTGATGGGTGCGGTGGCGAATATGGCACCGGAGTTGTTTGCGGGCATCCTCGCGCAGGTTCCGTTCGTCGATCCCCTCACGACGATCCTTGATCAGTCGTTGCCGTTGACGGTCACCGAATGGGACGAGTGGGGAAACCCGTTGGCCGATGCCGACGTCTACGCCTATATGAAGTCGTACTCGCCCTACGAGAACATCGACGCCAAGCAATACCCGGCGATTCTGGCGATGACATCGCTCAACGACACCCGGGTGTTCTACGTCGAGCCCGCCAAATGGGTTGCCGCGCTGCGTCACGTCAAGACAGATCCGCATCCGGTGCTGTTGCGCACTCAGATGGCGGCAGGCCACGGCGGTATCAGTGGCCGATACGAACGGTGGAAGGAAACTGCGTTCCAGTATGCCTGGCTGCTGGCAACCGCGGACCCGCAGCGATTCGGACCGCAGGCGAGGTAGTCTCTCCGCCATGTCCCTGGCAGAGATCCCGCTCACCACACTCGATGGAAACCCCACCTCGCTGGCTCAGTACGACGGCCGAGCGCTCCTGGTGGTCAATGTCGCGTCCAAGTGCGGTCTGACGCCGCAGTACGGTGCGCTGGAGCAGTTGGCCCGCGACTACGCGGACCGCGGATTGACGGTCATCGGAGTCCCGTGCAACCAGTTCATGGGACAGGAGCCCGGCACGCCCGAGCAGATCGCCACGTTTTGTTCCACCACCTATGGCGTGACGTTTCCGTTGCTGGCCAAGGTCGACGTCAATGGGGCCGACCGGCATCCGCTCTACGCGCGGTTGACCGAGACCGCCGACGCGGGCGGCGAAGCCGGTGATGTGCAATGGAACTTCGAGAAATTCCTCATCGCCCCCAACGGCGAAGTGGTTAATCGGTTCCGCCCCCGAACCGAACCGGACGCGCCTGAGGTGATCACCGCTATCGAGGCGGTCCTGCCGCGCTGACCACTGACATCCACTTGGGCGTCACCGAATAGACACCTGCTTTCGCGATACTCCCAGGTGTGTCCGCAGAGTTGATCGTGTCGGTGTCCGGAATCAGCAATCGGACGCTGCCGCATCTCGATGACTTTCGCCGGCAACTCGACGCGCGCAGTGTTCCGCTGTCGCTGTTCGTCGCGCCTCGTCTCAAGGGCGGTTATCGCCTGGACTCCGACGACATCACCGTCAATTGGCTCCAGGACCGTCGAGTGGCCGGAGATGCGGTAGTCCTGCACGGGTTTGACGAGGCCGCTACCAAGAGGTTGCGCAGCGAGTTTGCGACGCTACCCGCGCATGAGGCGAACCTTCGCCTGATTGCCGCCGACCGCACCCTGGAGCAGCTTGGTTTGCGGACTAGGCTGTTTGCGGTACCCGGCTGGACCGCCTCGGCCGGCACGGTCACCGCGCTGCCGCACAACGGCTTTCGTCTCTTCATCGGGCTCTACGAGACTGTGGACCTGCTGCGCGGCAGGGCACTGCAGGGCCGGGTGATCGGTATTGGTGCGGGTTTCCTCACCGAACCGTGGTGGTGTCGGACCGTGGTCCTTTCCGCTGAACGCACTGCTCGACGCGGCGGGACGGTGCGATTGGCCGTGTCAGCCCGTCAACTCGGCAAGCCGGGTCCCCGGCAGGCAGTGCTGGATGCCGTCGACCTCGCGCTGATGCACGGTTGCACCCCGGTCGTCTACCGGTGGGATCCGGATCCAGCGCTCGCCGACGCAGCCTGATTGCGACAACGCTTAGCGCGCTGTTCCGCTCGCGGTGGTGGCGATTCCACCGTCGACCGGGATCACGGCTCCATTCAGGTAAGAGCCGGCCCGGCTGGCCAGGAAGATTGCGATCCCGGCCATATCGTCGTCTCGGCCGATCCGGCGCAGCGGGGCAGAGGCTGCGATCGCGTCGCCGAATGCCTCCAGAGTCGCTGCCATCATCTTCGATGGGAACGGTCCAGGTGCCACCGCGTTGACGGTGATGTGCTGAGGCCCAAGTTCTTTGGCCAGCACTCGGGTCAGCTGGTGTATCGCGGCCTTGCTCGTCGAGTACGAATAGGTCGTCATCGGGCTGACGTGGATGCCGTCGATGCTGCCGATATTGATGATGCGCGCCGGGTCATCCTGAGTGCCCGCTTTGCGCAACGCGGGCAGTAGTTCCTGGACCATCCAGAACGGCGACTTGACGTTGAGGTCGAGGACGCGATCCCAGGCCGCGGCAGGAAATGTCTCCAGCGGTTCACCCCAGGTGGCCCCGGCATTGTTAACCAGGATGTCGAGGGTGTCGGTCCGGTTGAGCACGTCCGCGGCCAACCGCTTGCACTCCTCCTGGCGGGAAAGATCAGCCGCGACCCCACGAACGTCACCGAACTCCGAGAGCACCGCGACGGCCTGCTCGCAGGCGTCGGCCTTGCGCGAGCTGACCACCACGCGCGCGCCGGCTTGCAGCAGGCCGCGCGCGATCATCATCCCGATTCCGCGGGTACCGCCGGTGACCAGTGCCGTCTTGCCGCCAAGTCCGAAGAGCCTCTCAAGGTCGGCTGCGCTCACAGGTGTTCCCTTCTCTTATTCAAAACCGGACCGAGTTCTCCTCGGTCAGTATCCGGAAGTCGGTGTCGGTCATCTCGGCCAGCCGACTGTAGAAGATGCCGCGGGCTTCCGGGGCAATGATGCCCTGATGGATCGGAACGGCGTGCTGGGGCGCCACCGCGCGCAGATAGTCCACCGCCTCGGAGATCTTCATCCACGGTGCGGCGGCCGGGGTGGCGAGCACCTCGATCGGCTCATCGGGGACGAACAGCGCGTCGCCCGGGTGCATCAGCCTGGCGCGGTGTTCGTTATCGCCGATCAGGTAGGAGATGTTATCGATCACCGGGATCTCGGGGTGAATGACAGCGTGGCGGCCGCCGACTCCGCGGACGCTCACGCCGTCGATGGTGATTTCGTCACCGACGTGAACCGCACGCCAGTCACCGCCGAGTTGGTCGGCGGTCTGAGGATCGGCGTACAACGCGGCACCGGGGTTGGCCTCAACCAGCGCGGGCAGTCGCTGCGGATCGGCATGGTCGGGGTGCTGGTGGGTGATCAGGATCGCCGAGAGACCTGTGATGCCCTCAAAACCGTGGGAGAAGGTGCCCGGGTCGAACAGCAGCCGCGCGACACCAAGCTCTGCCAGCAGGCATGAATGCCCGAAGTGTGTCAGTTCCATGCTTACGATTGTGCTCGCACAGGAGGCGGCGTATGCGGATGGTCCTCACATCGGTGGTGACGGCCTCGTTGATCGTCGTGGCACCACCGGCGAGCGCCGAGCCGGTCGGCACCTGCCCCCCGGCCTGCAACCGTATTCCCGATACCGCGTGGATCGCACCGTCGTCGATCCCGCTGCACTCTCGCTACGACTGGCCTGAGCTCGCCGCGGTGGCGGTGACGGCCCGATCGCCGCGGTTCCGATTTGAGGAACTGTGCGGCAGCCCACCGGTTGGAGGGGACCCGCGCAGTTTCGCGGTCGCCGAGCGCGCGCTGGTGACCAATGCCGCCGGCCAGTGGCAGATGCAGGCCCAGGTGCTGCACTGGCGTGGCGAGACCTGGTGGGGTGGCCAGCTTGCCCGCGATACGTTTGCCGCCGCGGTCACCGCGTTGCGGGCCTGCCAACAGAGCAACGCCGCGGCGTCCCCATCGCTGACCCTGGACGAGCCGGTTCAGATGGCCGCAGCCGTCAGCGGACCGGTGATCCTCCATGAGTATCTGCTTGCCGATCCGATCAACAGCACCATCACCGAACTGGCGCTGTGGTCGGACTCTCCACCGCAGACTGCCTGGCCCACGGTGACCGACGAGACCGTTCTCGACGCGCTCGCCGCGCCGTTGTGCACGGCCTACATAGGTTCGTGCCCGTGACCCGACGCTAGGATCAACCTGCACCATCCGCCGCGTCAGAGGAGCTCCAGTGCCCCGGGTTGTTGTCCACGTGATGCCCAAAGCTGAGATTCTCGACCCACAGGGCCAGGCTATCGTCGGCGCGCTGGGCCGCCTTGGCCATGCCGGTATCTCAGAGGTTCGGCAGGGCAAGCGGTTTGAGCTTGAGGTCGACGATTCGGTGACCGACGATCAACTCGCCGAGATCGCCGAGTCGCTACTGGCCAACACTGTCATCGAGGACTGGTCGGTCAGCCGGGACCCGTCATGAGCGCTCGCGTGGGGATCATCACCTTCCCGGGCACCCTTGATGACATCGACGCCGCGCGTGCGGTGCGCCTGGCCGGAGCCGAAGCGGTGAGCCTCTGGCACGCCGACGCCGACCTCAAGGCCGTTGACGCCGTCGTGGTGCCCGGCGGATTCTCCTACGGCGACTATCTGCGCTGCGGGGCGATCGCCAAGTTCGCACCGGTGATGGGTGAGGTGGTTGCCGAGGCCGGGCGCGGAATGCCGGTGCTCGGAATCTGCAATGGCTTTCAAGTGCTGTGCGAAGCCGGCCTGCTACCCGGTGCGCTGACCCGAAACGCCGGTCTGCACTTCATCTGCCGCGACGTGTGGCTGCAGGTGGCCTCCACCACGACGGCCTGGACGTCGCGCTACGAGCCGGGTGCTGAACTGCTGGTGCCGCTGAAGTCTGGCGAAGGACGTTATGTGGCAAGCGAATCCGTGCTCGACGAACTTGAGGCCGAGGGCCGGGTGGTACTTCGGTACGCCGACAACCCCAACGGCTCGATGCGCGGGATCGCCGGAGTCAGTTCGGCCAACGGCCGGGTGGTCGGGCTGATGCCACACCCGGAGCACGCCACCGAGGCGCTCACCGGACCGTCCGACGACGGGCTGGGCATGTTCTACTCAGCACTCGACGCGGTCCTGGCCGCCCAGCAATGACCGGGGCCAGCGCGGCCGGGCTGTGCGAGTTCATCGACGCCTCCCCGTCGCCATTCCACGTCTCCGCAACCGTGGCTGACCGGCTTCGCACTGCCGGCTATACCGAACTGGCCGAGACCGACCGGTGGGATGACGCCGCCGCTGGCCGATTCTTCACGATCCGGTCCGGATCGGTGGTCGCCTGGACGGCATCAGGCCGGCAACAGCCATTCCGCATCGTGGGCGCCCATACCGACAGTCCCAACCTGCGCGTCAAGCAGCATCCGGATCGCACCGAAACCATGTGGCGTCTGGTGCGATTGCAACCTTACGGCGGGGCGTGGCTGAATTCCTGGCTCGATCGCGACCTCGGCATCAGTGGCCGGATCTCCCTGCGCACCAAGGACAATGAGCTCGAGCACCGCCTGGTGCGCTTCGATGAACCGCTGCTGCGGGTGCCGCAACTGGCCATCCACCTCGCCGAGGACCGCAACTCCGTCAGCCTTAACCCGCAGCGCCACCTCGACGCGGTATTCGGCGCGGAGGGTCCGGCCCGGCCATTCCACCACTACGTCGCCGACTGGGCCGGTGTGACGCCCGCCGACCTGCTGTCAGCAGACTTGATGACCCATGACCTGACCCCGTCGAGGGTGATCGGGGTCGACAAAGACCTCATCAGCGCGCCGCGGCTGGACAACCAGGCCAGCTGCTATGCGGGCCTGGAGGCATTGTTGGCCGCAGAGCCAGGCGACTACCTGCCGGTGCTGGCGCTGTTCGACCACGAGGAGGTGGGCTCGGTCTCCGATCACGGCGCGCAGTCGGACCTCCTGCGCACGACGCTGGAGCGCATCGTGTTGGCCGCCGGTGGTGACCGGGAGGACTTCCTGCGCCTGACGACCGCCTCGATGCTGGCCTCGGCGGATATGGCGCACGCCACCCACCCGAACTACCCGGAGCGCCACGAACCCGGCCATCCGATCTACGTCAACGCAGGACCGGTGCTCAAGGTCCAGCCCAACCTGCGCTATGCCACCGACAGTCGCACCGCGGCGGCCTTCGAGCTGGCCTGCCGGGCGGCCGGTGTGCCCCTGCAGCGTTATGAACACCGCGCCGACCTGCCGTGCGGATCCACCATCGGGCCGATGACGGCTGCGCGCACCGGTATCCCGACCGTCGACGTCGGCGCACCACAACTGGCCATGCACTCCGCCCGGGAACTCATGGGCGTCGCCGATGT
>JBMOKE010000175.1:0-4440 GCA_049315425.1 Mycobacterium sp.
CTGTTTCACACCGGCCAGACCGGGCTGGGCTCCGGACTTCCGGGCGGTCACGGTATCAAGCTGCGTTACTCCGATCCGATGCTGCTCGACGATGTCGCAGCCGACTTTCCGGAGCTGACCATCGTGATGGCGCACCCTGCTGTTCCGTGGGTGGACTCCCAGATCGCGATCGCCTCACACAAGGCGAATTGCTATATCGACCTCTCCGGCTGGTCGCCCAAATACTTTCCGCCCCAACTGGTTCGCGCGATCGGACGACAGCTGCGGACCAAGGTGCTCTTCGGCACCGACCATCCCTATATCGAACTGGAGCGCTGGCGGCGCGATTTTGACACCCTCGATATTGATCCGGAGAGCCTGACGTTGATCCTCAAAGGCAATGCACTGCGAGTACTGGGAATCACCGACTAGTCGGTCGACGCATCGCGGCGGTGCACGTTCATGGGCTGGTCCCCGTTTCGGCCCCTGCGCAGTGTCTCGAGCAATTCGTGGTACGGCCCCACCAGATAGGCGGTATCACCGGCGTGCAGTCGAGTGTCTTTGTGTGGATGTATTTCGGTCGGCGCACCGGAGCGTTCGATAGCGATGACCCGGGTCTGGGTCGACAACTCGAACATCGAGATGCCGTCCAGATCGCTACCGGATCGCACGCGCACCCCACCCACCATGAACGAGTGCTGTCCCACCGAGAACGTACCGAGTACTTCTAATCCCATCGCCGCCCCGATAAACCACGGCGTGGAAAGATCCACTGTGGACCGCACGTGCTCGAACCCGAGCCGGTGGCCGACCGCGGCGCCGAGTTCGCGGTCATAGATCCGCAACACGATCGGCGGGAGTCCGTCGCGATCACACGCCGCAGACCCGCCGAGCATCTCCTGCAGCACGATGCCAGTCTCGATGTTGACCATGTCGTCCTCGGTGAGCACGGCCATTGCGCGGGCGTGCTCGACCCGGGCTGCGGCAAGCGTCGTTCGCAGGGTGGCATCGCCGAAGATCACCGTGATACCAAGCTCGGCCGCGGCGGACAGGTAGCGGCTGTCCTCGTTGCGCTCGATGACCACCACGTCCTGGCCGGCCTCTCGGAGCATGCCGGCTACTCGGACCCCAAACGATCCGAGGCCCACCACCACCATGTGGTTCCGAAGGTGGCTGACCCTCTGGCGGCTGGCTGACTGGGAAAGCCGCCGTGACAGAAGTACATCGGCGATGAATGCCACCAGGATCGCGTTAGTGGCGATTCCGCTGAGCATCATCACCACGCCCCACAGCCGCAACCAGGTCGACTGGTCGCCGAAGTTGAAGGCGCCATAGCCGACCGTGGTGAGCGTTTCGGTGGCGAATGACAACGCGTCGATCCAGTCCATACTCGGCCGCTGGAAGGCAAAGCGCAGGATCAGTGCTGACCCGATCAGAAGCATCAGGGCCAGTACCAGCGCACGGTAGAACATCGGGTTGAGATCGTGATGGAAGGCGCGTACGGAGTCCATGACGCGGACTGGCCGAGAACGCTGTGGTGCGGTGGCGTCGACAGCAGCGGAGACCGGCATGCCACGATCGGTGAGTTCGCTGGCGCTGCCGATCATCGTGATCCAGTCACCTTTGCGTACCGACGTGTCGAGTGCGGGACAGGCGATCACTTCTCCGGGGTCCGCAGAGTCCGTGCCGCGAATGATCGCCACCGGCGCAAGCCGACCGTAGATCTCTCGTAGCGTTGCTGCTGCGGGGGCAGGGGCGGTGGAGACGACAAAGTCTGTCGATCCGACGCGAATAGTGTGCGCGGTTCGCCCGAGCAGCGCTTCGACCACCGACGGTGCAGCCAGATCGGCGACGTCAAGGACCGCCCCCGGTCCCTCGTCGTTGTTCATCGCCTGACGCAACACGGAGTTGGCGACCCGGGCCACCACCCGCACATGCGGGTTGGCCCGCCGCGCCAGCAGGGCTGTCTCGAGGTTCAGCGAGTCGTCACCCGACGCGCAGATCACGGCGCGCGCCGTCTTGATCTCCGCAGCGGCAAGGCCGGCCGGCGACTGCAGAGTCAGCACGCTGATCTCGGCTTCGCTTAACTCGGAAATGATCCGCGTCGCCAGCGCATCGTCACCACAAACGATGATGTGACCGCGCATGGGCAAAACGCTACTTGGAAATCGCCATCAAGTGCACAAAGCCATCGCGCCCCGCCGTCAAGCTCCCGATTCCTGGGCCCATCTCTAGGGTCCCAGGTCGAAGTCGGCGAAATCGAAGCCTGGCACCACAACGCAGCTGACCAGGCTGGGCTCGGCACCATGAGTTCGGGCTCGCTGCCAGTGTCCGGCGGGCACCAGCAGCTGAGGGTGCTGGCCCGCCTCGATATCCGACCCGAGCAGGACGGTCGTCGCGCCGTCCCTATCGGGACCGAACTCCAGCGCAACCGGGCTGCCGCGATGGTGCAGCCATAGCTCGGCGCTTCGCACCGTGTGCCATGCCGACTCCTGGCCGGGCAACAGGACGAAGAGGATTGCCGTGCCGGCCGCGCGGGGGCCGTCGTAGTGCGATGGCAATACCGGTGGTTCCAGTGTCAGATCACTGCGCCAGGTTTCGCGAAACCAGCCCCCCTCAGGATGGGGAGCCAAATCCAGCCGACGAACCCACTCCGGTATCTCTGTCATTGCGCTGCCTGTCCTCGCCTGCGTCGTGCCCACCCCGAGTCGACGGTAACGGTTAGGGTTTGACGATGGCAGGCTTGCGCCCGGGGTGGTTGGTGGCGCTGTCCGCGGTCGGCCTCGCTGTCAGTGCATGGCTGCCGTGGTTAACCACCTCCGTCGGGGGTGGCGGCCGCGCCAGCGCCATCGGGGGAACCTTCGGGAGCATCGTGTTGCCGCCGCGGTTCGGGGCGGGGCAGTTGATCGTGCTGCTGTCCTCGGTGCTGATTGTGCTAGGGGCGATGGTTGGTCGTGGTCTGTCCCCGCGGCTGGCCAGTGCCGCCGCGGTGGTGATCGCATCACTGGTTGCCGTCCTCACGTGGTGGTACGTGCGCACCAACGTCGTCTCGCCACTGGCCGCCGGCTACGGGCTCTACATTGGTGCCGTATGCGCACTCGCGGCGCTGGTGTTTTCCATCTGGGCACTGGTCTCTGCCCTGTTCAACGACTAGGCGGGGTGATGGTTCGGGATTTGCTTTCAGCTCGCCGGTAGGCTGTGGCGGGTTTCGAAGGGAAGCAGATGGCAAAGATAGTGGATCCGACGCGGCTGGCATTGGGAGCCGGGTTGGCGGTCGCGCTTGCGATGACCGGTTGCTCAGCCTCAGGACCCAGCGCGGACAGGTGCTCTTCAGTCCCGGCCCAACTGGTCGACATCCCCACCCGCACCGATCAGGAGCCGAAGATGCGCATTCCCCTGCCGCAGGGTTGGGAGCGCACCACCAAGATGGATAGTGAGTCCATCCGGTTCGCGATCCGTAACCCAGCTCTGGCCGCCGATGGCTTCACCCCCAACGCGGTGGTGACCTTGCAGAAGGTCGGTTCCGATGTCGGCAAATCCGAGAAGGTTCTCGAGGCCCAGAATGATCAGCTGGCCAAAAAACTGAAGTTGAAAGATATGAAAACCAGCCCGGGTGAATTGTGCGGAGCGCCGGCCCTGTCCGCGACCTATACCGCACCCGAGGTGAAGCTGAGCCCGAAGGTCCCGCCAATCCCGCCGCGCAAGGCGAGCTCGCTGAGTTCTGTCTACAAAGGACCTGACGTCAACTACATCGTGATGGTGACCGTGCAGACGATCAAACCTGATAACCAGACCTTCAATGCGGATTCGGCGATGATCCTCAAGGGATTTCAGCTGCTTCCACCTGGCTGATGGCCACCTGGGCGCCGGTGAGCCGCTGACCGCAGCGGTCACATGCGAGTTCGCCTGCGAAGGCCGCACCGCAGCCGCGGTGGGTGAGCACCATGGCCGGTCCCTCCGGTGCGTGGAACCACCGCTGAGCCCATTGCAACGCCGCCACCATCACCGGCAGGAAAGCACGGCCTTTGTCGGTCAGGAGATAGGCGCCGCGTTCCTCTCCCGACCGGTCGGCCACCGACGTGCTCGCCAGTACTCCGATACCGCAGAAAGTCTGTAACCGTTGGGCAAGCAGGCTAGGCGGGGCACCGAGTTGGGTCTGGAAGTCGGTGAACCGCGTCGTTCCCAGAAACGTCGATAGTAGGAGCGCAGCGGCCCAGCGGTTGCCGAGCACGCTCATGGTCTCGGGGAACAGTCCGGCCTTCCGGGTGGCTACCTCGGAGTCCGATCGCCGTCGGGTCGTCGCCGCAGGTGCCGACCGGGCCCACTGCCCGCTGCGCCCCAGGGCGAGTTCGACGTCGGTTGCGTAGGCGGGAGTCAGACAACTCGAGCAGCGCAGCAGCGGAGAGAACTGCTCACCGCAGTCCGCATGCCGCATGGCCGGCAATTGCTCGGCGCGCCCAG
>JBMOKE010000176.1:0-4431 GCA_049315425.1 Mycobacterium sp.
CCTGATGAGTACCGAGCCGAAGACCGCAACGCTCTTCACCGGCGGGGTGATCTGGACCGGTAGCGCGGACGTCGACGCCCTGCTGGTCGCCGACGGCGTCATTCGGGCGGTGGGTGATCAGGCGCGCGCGCTGGCATCGGCAACCCCATCCGTGAAGCAGGTCGACCTCAATGGCGGATTCTTGATGCCGTCCTTCGGCGACGGTCACGCCCACCCGCTCTACGGCGGTCTGGAAGCAGCCGGCCCGCCGGTGCGCGACTGCGGATCCGTCGACGACATCGTGCTTGCGGTGAAGCAGTTCGCGGCCGACAACCCCGACCAGGAATGGATCGTTGGCGCGTCCTATGACGGCAGCCTGGCCCCCGACGGCCTGTTTGACTCACGCTGGCTCGACGCCGCGGTGCCGGACCGTCCGGTGGTGCTGCGGGCCTGGGACTACCACACCATGTGGTGTAACTCGGCGGCCATCGAGCGAGCCGGTATCACGGCCGACACCCCGGACCCGGTGCTCGGCGAGATCCCGCATCGCGCCGATGGTTCGGTGCTTGGGACCTTGCGTGAGTGGGGCGCAACCGATCTGGTGTCAGCAGTCATGCCGGTCCGCGATGAAAAGACTCGGGTGGCTGCACTGGGCACCGCCGCCGATTACTTCCTGGCCCGCGGCGTCACCTGGGCCCAGGACGCCTGGGTTGAGCCCGGCGACCTGGCGACCTACGTCGCGGCGGCCCGCGCCGGGGCACTGCGGATGCGGTTCAACCTCGCGCTGTACGCAGACCCACGGCACTTCGATTCGCAGGTAACGCAATTCGCGGAACAAAGGCGGCTTGTCGAACAGACCGGCTCACCGCTGTTGACCGCACACACGGTGAAGTTCTTCGCCGACGGTGTCATCGAGAATGAGACCGGAGCGTTGCTGGCCCCGTACTGTTCCGGACTGCACTCCCACGGTATGCGGACCTGGGAGGGCGATTCGCTGGCTGAGGCAGCCCGCCGCGTGGACGAATTGGGCCTGCAGATCCACATCCACGCCATCGGTGACGCCGCCATCCGACAGGCGCTCGACGCGATCGAATACGCGATCAAACACAACCCGCCCCGCGACCGTCGGCCGGTCATCGCCCACGTCCAGCTTGTCGACGACGCCGATCTCGACCGCTTCGCCGAACTCGGTGTCATACCTAATATGCAACCGCTGTGGGCACAGATGGACGCACTCATGACGGTGCTGACCGTGCCCCGACTCGGCGTCGAACGCTCAGACAAGCAGTACCGGCTGCGTTCCCTGGCCACCTCCGGCGCGCCGCTGGCACTGGGGTCGGACTGGCCGGTGTCGTCCGGGGCCCCACTGGACGGAATCGCGGTGGCGGCGTCACGGCGCACCGCGACCGGCGATCCCGACGGCGGGTGGACACCCCATGAAATCCTCCCGATCGAGGAGACGCTGTCGGCGTACACCGCCGGCGTGGCGTATCAGGGGTTCGCCGAGGGCAATTGGGGAACGATCGTTACCGGCGCCAGTGCCGATCTGGTCTGGCTGGACCGCGATCCTCGACTAACTCCGGCGCTTGAACTGCCCGCCGTGACCGTGCGCGCCACCTACTTACGTGGCCAACCGGCCTACGCGGCATCCGTCTGAATCATCCCCAACCGAACAGTCGTCACCAACCGAGAAGAGGAACCATCGTGACCATTCCGGCCCATTCGTCTGCGGGCGATGCACTGTCCGAGTTGTCCGGCGGCCACCTGCGCCGCGCCCTGGGTCTGTGGTCGCTGGTGCTGTTCGGACTGGTCTACATGGTGCCGCTCACCGTGTTCACCACCTACGGCATCGTCACCCAAACCACCGGTGGCCGGCTACCGGTGGCCTATGTGGTGACCCTGATTGCGATGGTATTCACCGCGTACTCCTATGCGCGGATGTCGGGCGCCTTCCCGGTGGCCGGATCGGCATACGCCTACGCGCAGAAGAGTTTCGGCGCACCCGTCGGTTTTCTTTCCGGATGGTCGCTGCTGCTGGACTATCTGTTTCTGCCGATGCTCAACTACCTCGTCATCGGCATCTACCTGCAGGCCGCGTTCCCAGCGGTGCCGGCCTGGGTGTTCGTACTGGTGTCCATCGCCATCGTCACAGTGCTCAATATCGTCGGCATCGTGTCGGTGGACCGCGCCAACTTCCTGATCATCGCCGTCCAGGCGATCTTCATCGTCACATTCATCGGGCTGACGTTGGTGAAGGTGTCCGGGACGGGCAGTGTTGATCTGATCGCCCCACTGACCGGTGATGGAACCGCCGGCGGCTTCGGGGTGATCGCGTCCGGGGCGGCGGTTCTCTGTCTGTCATTCCTGGGATTCGACGCCGTCTCGACGCTGTCCGAGGAAGCCAAGGATCCGGTCCGCGACGTGCCCAAGGCCATCATGATCGCCACCGTCGCATCCGGGGTGATCTTCATCGTGCTGTCCTACCTGTCCCAACTGGTGTATCCGTCCAACCAGTTCGCCAGCGTCGATGCCGGATCCCTGGAGGTGATGGTGGCGGCCGGCGGGCAGTTCCTGAACACCTTCTTCACCGCCGCCTACGTCGCCGGCGCACTCGGGTCGGCGCTGACCTCGCAGGCCTCGGTGGCCCGGATTCTCTACGCCATGGGCCGCGACGGCGCGCTTCCGCGAAGGTTATTCGGTGAGGTCTCGGCACGCTTCAGCACTCCGGTGTACGCGATTCTTGTGGTCAGCGCTATTTCGTTGCTCGCAATCATCATCGACCTGGCAACCCTGGCCTCGTTGATCAGCTTTGGCGCACTGGTGGCGTTCTCGGTGGTGAACCTGTCGGTAATGAAACACTTCTTCATTGATCAGCGCGAGCGCGAGGGCAGCCGGGTCGTGACGAATCTGATATTGCCGCTGATCGGATTCCTGCTGACCGCCTGGCTCTGGACGAGCCTGTCCGGGGAGACCCTGAAGTTCGGATTGATCTGGCTGGCAATCGGATTCGCCTGGCTGCTGGTGATCACCCGGGGATTCCAGCGGCCCACCCCGGTGCTTGAGGTCTGAGACCGCCGGTAATCCGGTGATCACCTGAGGTCACGAAGCAGTTAAGGCCCGCGTGGGGTGGCCTGATCCGGCTGGCGGCATTGCTAGCTTTCGACTCGATGACGCGACAGGCAGCACTAGGCGCATGGACCGCGCGGGCCAATCGGCTGGCGGCGGTCCTCGGCGCAGTATTGCTGCTGCCCGGCCTGGCCATGATCGCCGCCCCGACCGCCACCGCCTTCTCGCGCGAGGGCCTTCCGATCGAGATACTGACGGTGCCGTCGCCGGCGATGGGGCGCAATATCCGCGTCGAATTCCAAGGCGGCGGCCCGCACGCGGTCTATCTGCTGGACGGCCTGCGCGCGGAGGACGAAACCAACGGCTGGGATATCAACACCGCCGCCTTCGAGTGGTACTTCCAATCAGGCTTGTCGGTAGTGATGCCCGTCGGCGGCCAGTCAAGTTTCTATACCGATTGGTATCGGCCGGCAGCAGGCCGGGCCGGAACCGTCACCTATAAATGGGAAACCTTCCTGACGAGCGAATTACCGGCCTGGCTTGCGGTCAATCGGGGCATTTCGCCGGTCGGCAATGCCGTCGTGGGGCTGTCGATGTCGGGCGGCTCGGCGCTGACGCTGGCGATCTGGCACCCGCTTCAGTTTCTCTTCGCGGCGTCGCTTTCCGGATTCCTCAATCCGTCACTGGGACTGTGGCCGATATTGATCAACGTCGCGATGCGCGATGCCGGCGGATACAGTGCCACCGACATGTGGGGTCCCAAGGGCGATCCCGCGTGGAAGCGCAATGATCCGATGGTCAACATTTCCCGTCTGGTGGCCAACGGCACGGCGGTGTGGGTCTATTGCGGTACCGGTGCGCCCTCGGACCTGGACAACACCGCAGACCCCGGTTTCGCCGGGCTATTCACCGCCGGCTATCTGGAGAACGTCACTCTGGACACCAATAAGGAATTCCAGAAGAAATATCTGGCCGCGGGTGGACGCAACGCGGTGTTCAACTTCCCCCCGGCCGGAACCCACAGTTGGGGGTATTGGGGTGCCCAACTCCAGGCGATGAAGGCGGATATGCAACGCGTTTTAGGCGCAACGCCGAGCGCCTAGCGCGAATGAATGCGGCTCGCCAGGTTTCGTCCGCGGGTTTCCTTCATGAGCCAGATGGCAAGCATGGTGACCACGCCACAGCCGATTGCGATCACTACCAACGGCGCGCTTCGCATGTCACCAGCCAAAAGACTGCTGGCGATCAGTGGCGTGAAGCCGGCACCCAGAACTGCAGCCAGCTGATATCCCATCGACACGCCCGTGTAGCGGACGTCGGTGTCGAACATCTCCGAGAGCAGCACCCCCAGCGGGGCGTACATTGCCGATTGCACCGCCTGTGCCA